>JACCQZ010000321.1 GCA_013813875.1 Gemmatimonadales bacterium
TTCCCCCGCCGCTATCTTGCTCCGCCTCGCCCTGGTGGTGAAACTGGTAGACACGCTATCTTGAGGGGGTAGTGCCGAAAGGCGTCGCGGTTCGAATCCGCGCCAGGGCATGTGCGAGTGCTGAGTCGCCGGGGCCGCGGGCCAGGCAGCTCGGCACTAATCGTTTCGCGGTAACCCGCCGATGTAGCTCAGGGGTAGAGCACCTCACTCGTAATGAGGGGGTCGTGGGTTCGAATCCCACCATCGGCTCTTCGCTATCCACCCCTCCGGCCCTGGGCCACTAACGAGGGAACCAATCTTCCTCCGGCAGCGTTACAGTTACAACACCAGACCCAACCGGGGTCGTGGTGGGTTGCCCTTGCCCCGAGCTTCGTAGAGCCATGCGCTTGGTCTTGGCCTTGCTCCTCCTGCTGCAGCTCGACCCCGTCCTCGGGGCCGCGCTGTGCCTTGGGCGGGAGCATGCGGCGAGCGAGGAGTGCACCATGCCCGAGCGCTCCGGTCCAGCCGAACGTACGCTCGCTCCAGCCGGGGCTGAGGTCGAGGGCGAGTGCACCGTTGCCCAGCTCTGCGCTCAACCGACGCCGGTGCTCGCCAACAGTGATGACACCTTCCAGCTCATTCCCCTCTTCCACCGTGCACATCCAAGTCCGGATGCGTTGAACGCTCCGCGAGGCGTTCTCGCCTCCGCGTTCCACCCTCCTCGAGTCTAAGCCCCGAGATCCATACTCGGCCACCCGGATCGGGTAGGCCGCCCTTGGTCATTGCCGTTTCCCTGCGCTTCCAATGAGCGCGTGTTGGGACGGCCGGAGCTCGCATCATTCTCGGAGAGGTCCACCATGCTTGCATGGCTCACCGGCGCCGCCATCGCGGCGGCGCTCATCCTCCCTCAGTTGCCCGGAAATGCCGCCGCTAAAAGCGGCCCTTCTAGCGGTGACCGGGTGGCAGGGAACCTGGTAGCCCCTGATACGGTACTCGCGCGCCTTACTGCTGAGGCTCTCAGGGCCAACCCGTCGCTCGGAGCGGACCGTGCGCTGGCCCATGCGGCAACGGCGCGCGTCCGGGCCGCGGGCGCCCTGCCCGATCCCATGCTGTCGGTCGGCGTCATGAACCTGACGCTCCCGCGATTCGCCTTCCGCGAGAGCGACTTCACCGAGGTGGACGTGGAGCTGAGCCAGGAGTTTCCCTGGCCCGGCACCCTCGGCGCCCGGACCCGGGCGGCGCGAGCTGAGGCTCGGGGCCGTGAGTCGAGTGTCGCCGCGCGCCGCCGGGAGGTCACCGTGCGGGCGGCGGCGCTGTACTACCGGCTGCGGTACGTCGCCGCCGCCCGCCGAACGCTCGAGCGGCAGCGCGCCCTGCTGGCGGCAGGGGTCGAGATCTCGACGGCCCGCTATGCCACCACCAGCGCACCACAAAGCGACCCGCTCCAGGCGCGCGTCGCCCTGGCGCGCCTCGACACCGAGGAGGCGGACCTTGGCCAGGAGGACATCGAGCTTCGGGCCGAGCTGCGGGCGCTGCGGAACGCGCCGCCCGGTGACTCTGTCCCCATCGAGCCCGTCCGTCCCGAGCAGGTCGTTGGGCCGCTGCAGCTGACGGCGCCGGAGACCAAATCCGGGATCCCGGAGTCGCTGGCATACCACCCTCGCATCGCCGCGCGTCTGGCCGCGGTCGAAGCCGCCGAGCACTCGGCGCGGGTCGAACGGCTGGGCGCGCGCCCCGACTTCACCCTCATGACCCGGTACGGAGCCCGTCCGCTCGGCTCCGATTTCTTCTCCGCCTTTGTCGGTGTGCGCCTCCCGCTGTTCGCCGGCCGCAAGCAGCACCGGCTCGCCGAGGCCGCCACCGCGGAAGCGAGCGCCGCTCGCGCGGCGGTAGCGGAAGAGACGGCTGCGCTCACCGCCGATCTCCGAAGCACTCTGGCAAGAGTCGCGGGCGGCGAGCGCCGGCTGCGGCTGCTGGTGAGTCACGTGGTGCCGGCCTCGCGGGCCACGGCGGAGGCGAGCCTGAGAAGCTATCGGGCCGGGCAGGTGGATTTCCTCAACGTCCTGGCCGCCGAGGATGCGCGCTACCGGGCGGAGCTCGACGCCGCCAGCGAGACGGCGGAACACCTCACCCACCTGGTCATGCTCGAGCAGCTGCTGGCACGGGAGGACGCCCAATGATGCGGCGTTGGTTCGCGGCCGCCGCTCTCGCCGCCCTCGCGGGTGCCTGCGGGCGGGAAGATGGGGCCGACAAGACGCAGGGAAGGGGGGACTCCACGCCGCCAGGGAGCATGAGCGGCATGGAGGGGATGAGTTCCATGGAGGAAATGAATGACGGAACCGCCGCCACCGGCGCGGGCGATTCCGCCGCCGTTCCGCTCGACCGCGCTGCCGCGGAGCGTCTCGGCATCACCTTCGCGCGCGCGGTCATGCGACCGGTCGGCCGAGGAACGCGCGTCGTGGGAACGCTGACATACGCCGAGCCTCGGCGGGAATACGTCAACGCCCGGGTGATGGGCTGGGTCGAGAAGCTGTATGCCGATTTCCAGGGGAAACCGGTCCGAAAGGGCGACCGGCTGCTCGCGATCTACTCCCCCGAGCTGGTGAGCGCCCAGGAAGAATACCTGACCGCTCGGCGACTGGGGGATTCCTCTCTCATGACAGCGGCACGGCGCCGCCTGGAGTTGTGGGACGTGCCGGAAGACCAGTTGGCCGCACTGGAGCGCACCGGCACGGCGCAGCGGCGGATCGTACTCCGCGCGCCGCGGAGCGGAGAGATCGCGGAAAAGATGGTCACCCAGGGCCAGGCGGTGCAGCCCGGTGACAACCTCTTCCTCATCGCCGACCGGAGCGTGCTCTGGGTGGACCTCGCCGTCTTCGAGTCCGACGCCAGAGTGTTGAAGGTGGGCATGCCGGTTCAGGTGAAGGTGGACGCGCTGCCCGGAAAGAGCTATGCCGGGCGGGTGAGCTTCGTGAATCCTGCGGTGGACGAGAAGACCCGCACGCTGACGGCGCGCGTCGAGATTCTGAACAGAGACGGAGCCCTCCGGCCCGGCATGTTCGCCAGCGCCGAGCTCCAGCCTGCTGCGACAAGACGGCTCAGCGTCCCCCTCACCGCCGTGCTCCCCACCGGCACCCGGAACCTGGTGTTCGTGAACCGTGGAGACGGGCAGTTCGTCGCCCGCGAGGTGCAGGTCGGCGTGCGCGGTGATTCGGTGGTGGAGATCGTCGAGGGATTGAAGCCCGGCGATGAGGTGGTAGCCTCGGCCACCTATCTGCTCGACTCCGAATCGAATCTCGCCTCCGCCATGCAGGGGCTCATGCTCCAGATGGGCATGGGGCTGGACATGGGCGGGATGAAGATGGATGAGGAGAACGGCCCATGATCGCCCGGGTGATCGAATGGTCGGTCCGACGCCGCGGTCTGGTGGCGATGGCCGCGCTGGTGCTCCTGGTTGCCGGAGGGCTCTATGTGCGGACCACGCCGGTGGACGCCATTCCCGACCTGTCCGACGTGCAGGTGATCGTCTACACCGACTACCCGGGCCAGGCCCCTCAGGTGGTGGAGAGTCAGGTGACCTATCCGCTGGTCACTGCGATGCTGGGCGTGCCCCAGACCAAAGTGGTGCGCGGGCAGTCAATGTTCGGCAGCTCGTTCGTGTACGTGATCTTTCAGGAGGGCACCGATCTGTACTGGGCGCGCTCCCGGGTGCTCGAACGGCTGAACGCGGTGCAGACCAGGCTGCCGGCCGGTGCCAAGACCGAGCTAGGCCCGGACGCGACCGGGGTGGGCTGGGTCTATCAGTACGCGCTTGAAGGCCCGGGCTACACGCTGGAGCAGCTTCGCACCATCCAGGACTTTCAGGTCCGCTACGCCCTCCAGGGGCTTCCCGGGGTGGCCGAGGTGGCCAGCATCGGCGGCTTCGTCAAGCAGTACCAGGTGCTGCTCGACCCGAATCGGCTGCGGGCTTACGGCGTCACGGCCGAGCAGATTGTGGCGGCGGTGCGAGGCGCCAACCAGGACGTTGGTGCCCGCACGCTGGAAGTGGCGGGAAGCGACTACGCCATCCGGGGGTTGGGCTACTTCCGTGGGGTGCAGGACATCTCGGATGTCGCCGTCGGGGCAGGATCGGGTGGTCGCCCGCTCCGGGTTGGCGACATAGCCGACGTGACGCTGGGCCCGGATCTTCGGATCGGCCTCGCGGAGCGCAACGGGCAGGGCGAGGCGGTCGGTGGGGTGGTGGTCATGCGGATCGGCGCCAACGCGCTCGAGGTCACCAGCCGGGTCAAGGCCAGGCTCGCCGAGCTTCGGTCGTCCCTTCCCGCCGGGGTCAAGGTCGTCACCACTTACGACCGATCCGATCTCATTCACCGCTCGATCCAGACCCTCTGGCGTACCCTGCTGGAGGAGTCGGCCATCGTCGCGCTGGTGTGCCTCCTCTTCCTGCTTCACGTCCGGAGCGCGCTGGTGGCGATCGCCACTCTGCCGCTCGGGATCCTCGCGGCGCTCGCCGCCACCCGCTGGCTGGGCATCAACGCCAACATCATGTCGCTCGGCGGCATCGCCATCGCCATCGGGGCGATGATTGACGCCGCCATTGTGATGGTCGAGAACCTCCACAAGCACATCGAACAGGAGCCCGACCGGCCGCACTGGGAGCGGGTGCTCGCAGCGTCGAAGGAAGTCGGGCCGGCGCTGTTCATGTCGCTGCTGATCATCAC
>JACCQZ010000326.1 GCA_013813875.1 Gemmatimonadales bacterium
AGTGGATGCAGGCGTGCAGGAGCTGATCGTGGACCTCGGGTACCACGACGGTGCGCCCTTCCACCGTGAGCCGCCTCGCGCGTGCCAGCACTGCCTCCGTCGCGAGCCTGAAGGGGTGGCCCTCGGAGCAGAAGTCGGTGTGCAGCTCGACCCACACGGGGGTGCCGTTGGCGTCGTAGAACGGCGGAAGGTGCTGATGGCCGCGATAGACCTCATCGGAATGCCGTTTGCGGCCGCCGGCCCAGCCGGAGGCAAGCAGCACCTCACGCGCCGCGGGGATACACTCCCGCGCCACCAGGAGATCAATATCCCCCATGGGCCGGTCGGTGAATGCGGGATACGCCGAGTGCCCCAGGCCGGCACCTTTGAGCAGGACCGCTTCTATCCCGGCCGCGTCCAGAGCGGCGATGGTCTCGTAGAGTCGCCGTTGCAGCAGGCGGAGGTGAAAGGCCGACACCATGGCCAGGCGCCGCAGCGCCGCCCCGATCTCGAGCTCAGGCCTCAGCTCGGTCAGCCGTGCCAACAGCACCGGTGCCGCCTGCTCCCGGTCGGCCAGCAGGGAGAGCTTGTCCCAGTTGATCGTGCCGTCGAGGAGGCTCGTCAGCGCCGGGTCCATTTCCCGCCCCCCGGCGGTGAGCAGCAGGAGCCGAGCTTCGGCGGGCAGCGAGGAGACGCTCACGGCACCGGCTCAGTAGTGGGCGAGGGTGCCGGAGCGCTTGGCGTAGCGCAACGACCACTCGAGCAGAACGAAGCTGAGCCCCAGAAGCAGCACCGCGAAGATGGCCAGCGCGGCCACATCCGGAAGCACGGCACTCAGCGGCTCCCCTTCGAGCATGGTGCGCCGCAGCGCCCGTAACCCGTAGGTGAGCGGGAGCGCCTCGGACACCGTCTGGAGCCACGAGGGGATGACGTGGGTGGGATAGTAGACGCCGCCGAGCAATCCGGAGAGGGCCAGCACACCCTGCGGAATCGAGCCGGTAGTTCTGAAGGCGAGCACGCCCGACGCGGCGATGAGCCCGAACGGGAGATGAGCCACCACGATCAGCCCCAGGATCAGCAGCCCCGACAACGAATTCCCCCATGTCAGTTGCATTCCCAAACCGAGGCCCGCCAGGAGCAGTACCGCCGCGCGCACCGCGGTCCAGACCAGTGGATAGCCCAGCAGGCCGGCCAACAGCTCGGGAACGCGCACCCGGGTGCTCAGCATCGCCTCGAGGGTCCCGTTGGAGATGCTCGAGCCGACCGCGCTGGGCAGTGCCGTCACCGCGGTGGTGAGGACGGTGAGCACCACCATGCCGACGATGAGAAATCCGAAGTACTGCCCGCCCTGGGACGCGATGGAGCGGGCCATCAGCGGTTGGAGTGCCCCCGCCACGAAGTAAAGGGGGACCACCATGACCAGGAGCGATCCGACCGACAGCAGCAGATTGATGCGATAGCTGGCCGCCGTCAGCCAGGCAGCGCGCATCAGCGCCAGTATGCTACGCATCGGGGGGCCCCTGCCTCCGTTCCACCACCCGGGCGATCAGATCGGCGAGCGCCACTCCCTCCCGCTCGAACCGCGCCACCTGCACCTGCTCCCGAGCGAGTGCGCCCAGCACCTCCGCCGCCACATCCAGACCGCCGGCGATCCGGAGCTCGATTCGAGTCCACCCATCGGCTTCGGGCCGCTGAGTCGGGGCCTCGCGGATCGCTCCAGCGGCGAGCAGTGCGCTGGTGGCGGGCTGCCACGGACCCTTTACCCAGGCCCGGTACCGCCCTCCGGCCAGGCCCCGGCCCAGCTCCTCCGCGGTGCCGATGGCCAGGCAGTGTCCCCGGTCCAGAACCGCCACCCGGTCGCACAGCTCCAGCGCCTCCTCGGTGTTGTGGGTCGCGAGCAGGACGGTGCATCCCTGCCGGGCCGAGAGCTCATCGCGCAGGAACGCGCGAAGGCTCCTGGCCGAGAGCGGGTCGAGGCTGCGGGTCGGCTCGTCCAGCAGCAGCACCCGCGGCTGCGCCAGCAGTGCCCGGGCGATCAACAGCCGCTGCTTCATGCCGGAGGAGAGCGCTCCGACGATGGTCCGGTGCGCCGGCTCCAGCCCGACGACGTGCAGCACCTCGTTTACCCGGCTCTGAACCTGGCGGCCGGACAATCCCTGGAGTCGGGCGTAGAGCGCCAGGTTCTCCCGCGCCGACAGCCGCCAGTGCAGACTGCGCTCGTCGGTGATGACGGGGGCCAGGATCCGGCGTACCGCATCGGCCTGGCGGACGACATCCAGCCCCTCGACCGTCGCCACACCGTCGTCGGGGATCACCAGCGTCGCCAGCACCTTGAAGAGCGTCGTCTTGCCGGCGCCGTTGGCGCCCAGCAGGCCGAAGAACTCTCCCCGCCGGATATCGCAGGTGACTTCCTGCAGCGCCACGGTCGAAGAGCGCTGAAAGGGATGGCGAAAGGTCTGCAGCCAGCTTCGGCGGGAAGGAAACCGCTTGCCGAGCCGCTCGAGGTGGATGACGACCTCTCCGTGGCTGACCGGAGCGCGCGTGAGATCGGTGGCGAGGGACGTGACCAGAAGGCTCATGCCAGAGCCGCGGCGGGTGCCGGCGCGCCGGCGCCCGGGTGCCAGGTCATTATCTGGTCCACCACATCCTGCAGCCGGTCGAAGTCGCGCACCACTTTCAGCAGGTACACCGGGGTGTCGCGCGCGAGCGTCGCTCCCCACCCCAGGACGCGCTCGACCTCCCGGCGGCCCAGCAGCGGCCCGAGCTTGGCGTGGCGAATGAGAGCGAGCGCGGCCGGTACCGCCTGGAGCCGCTGGCGTCGAGCCGGTGCCGCTGCCGGCGAGGCCACCGGCGAGAGGAGATAGATGGCGTCGAGCGGCGCGCGATGGCGGAGCAACCGGCTGTCCCCCAGAACATCGAACGCGCCCTTGGCGCCGGCCGGCTGCTCCGCGGCGCAGTGACCGGCCAGCCGCTGGGCCGAGTCACCCCACAGTCGAACGCTCTGAATGCCGGGACGAATGCTCGGGCTCGGTCCGGGGTCTACCGCGAGGGTATCGTCGGTGACCAGTTGGCCGCCCGCCCGCGCCAGAGCCAATGCCAGCGTGGATTTACCGTGGAACTTGGGCGCCAGGAATGCCACCGCCCGCCCACCCAGCGCGACCGCGCTTCCGTGCAGGCAGAACGTGCCGCCGCCGTGCATGGCCAGCGCCAGCACTCTCCCCAGAACGTCAATGCGGACCGCGTCGTCCGGCTCCCGCATCCCGGCGAACCAGGAGATGCTGGAGCCGTCGGCGGAGACCTCGAAGGTTCCGGTGTCATCGAAGCGAAGGCTGTAGCCGCCGGCGCTTCGGTACAGCCGCACGGCGACGGGGCCAACGACCTGGTCCTGCCCGAGATACTCTCCCGGCGAAGGCGCCGGCAGCTTTCTCTCGGTCAGCAGCTGCCAGGTGGGGCGCGACGGCGCCAGCTCGCTGAGCTCGGGAAACGGAAGGTCGGAGCAGAGACACCCGCCGAAGACAGAGTAGCAGCGCATCTATTCTCCCCTGTCGCCGGGGGACGCCATCAGGTCCAGCTCGGCGAGACGGCTGAAGCCGTGGACGTGGGCCGGCCGGTCGGCGAGCACCGCTTCTCCGTGCTCTACCCAGGCGTGCGCGAGGAGTCGGGACCCATCGGGCCTGACCCCCACGCAGAGTCGAGCGCTCCGAACTCCACGGTCCTCCAGCAGCTTCTTCAGGGCGAGCGCCCGGGTGAGACACTTCGGCCGGAAGAGGCCATAGGTCGCCGCGCGGTGAACCGCCCTGCCCATTCGCCGGGCCAGCAGCGCGGCGCCGGGTGGATCGGGCTCGGCCGCCGGGCCGGTGGACGCGGCGACCAGGCGGCCCGTGGGCCAGAGCCACACCGCCAGTTGCGCCCGTATCAGCGCGCACTGCGCCCGGGCGATGTCAGCGTACGCTCCGGCGGCGAGTCGTCTCATTCGGCCTTCTCTACTCGCACCAGCCCGTGGGCCAACAATTCGTTGATCAGTTCCCTTACGTCTGCCCGCAAAGTGGTGGGATCCACCGTAGGGTACCGCGCTTCCAGGGCCGCGAAGAGCTCGTCCCACGATCCGGTCACCAGCGGCAGCGCCTCCCACACCCGGGCGCCGACGGGGTTCAACCCGAAGTACACCTCCTCCTTGACGGAGAAGAGCACGGCGCCCTCCTCCAGCGCCTGGTAGATCACGTCAGGATTCTGAACGGGCAGCATAGGTATCTCCGACTGTCCGCTTGGAGGCGGCCGACACCCGCGTTCGCCGGTGCCTGCCTCCTCCCCTTATGCGTACGGCTCAGGTCCCGGTGCCGAAGAGACCTGCGATGGCGAGCACTTCCTCCAACCCGAGCGGCTCGTCGAATGCCTCGGCGGCGGCATCGGCGCCCTGATATCCAGAGACGTCAATACCGAGGTGGGTGGTATTTTCCTCGCCGGCGTAGACCGCGGCAAGCGCCGCAGGAGTGTTGGGCTGAACCAGCGTGACCCAGCCTTTTTCTCCCCGAAGACGCCGGACCTCGGAGGCGTGCCGCGCTTCCACCGAATGGATGCGGAGCGCCGCCGTCAGGATGTCGTCGTTCGAGGCCACGTTGCCGGCCTGTCCCTTGTACGCCCGGACGCCGGCATCCTCGAACCCCTGCGAGAGCAGGGTGAAGGTGGGATAGTCGTTGAAGGGATCGAACGCTCCCTTGGCGGTAAAGTCCCACTGCGGTCGGATGGCCGCGGCACTCCCCAGCACACTCGAGAGGAAGGCGACGTGCGCCGTCTCGTGCTTGCTGAGCTGTTCGAAGATGGCCCGATCCTCGTCGGGAATCAGACCATCCGACTCCAGCCCCATGGTGTAGAAATCCGACTCGAGGTACTCGAGTACCAGGGCGAAGTTGAGTGGGTTGACGATCTCGTTGGGCAGGGTTCCCTGCGCGAAAGCGCGGCGAGTCAGCGCGGCCAACATCACCGGCATCGTCGCGAGCGCGACACCCGCGCCGAACTTGCCGGAGAGCCCAAGCGCGCCCCGGCGCGATACCGACCGCTCCAGGACCTCCGGGTTCTCCAGCGCCTCAAATATGAGCTTCTTGTCCTTGTCCATGGTTCGCGGGCTCCTCTAGGTGGTCGGCAGGGGGGAGGTGTCGATCTCGGTAACGATGAAGGGATCGGCGGCCGCGAACACGTCTGCCGGTGTATTCACCACATCCAGGCCCTGTTCGTCCACGACGTCGTCGCCGGCGAAGTCGGCGCTCTTGGGGTTGAGCAGATCGCGGATGGCGGCGGCGTGTCGGGCCTCCACTGAGACGATCTTTCCGGCAACGAGCAGGTAGTCCAGGTTCTCCAGATACTTGCCGGCGCCGTTGTAGGCCGACACGCCGAGGTCCTCGAACGTGCGCGCCGTGGTCAGCACGCTGTCTCGATCGGTGAAGTCGACCGAGGAGAAATCCACTTCCAGCTCGGGGATCGCCGCGTTCAGCGAGTCCAGAGCGGCCTTGAAAAAGTCGCGATGGATCAGCTCGTGCTTGCGGACATCATCGAGAAGCGTCATCTCCTCGTCGCTGATCCCCGTGTATGGCGTGGCGATGACCTGGCTGTAGAACGCCGCCTCGAGCTGCTCCAGAGCATACGCGAAGTTGAGCACCAGCACGTCGCCGGTGCCGAGGCTTACGGGAGCTCCGTTGAGCCCGGTTCCCAGGGGCGACTGCCCCGTGGGCTGCAGCCGGTCGTCGCTGTTGCAGCCGGTGGCCACGGCGGCAATCGTGACTCCCGACCACTTGAGAAACGTCCGTCGT
>JACCQZ010000329.1 GCA_013813875.1 Gemmatimonadales bacterium
CCGAATCGAGACTAGCGCACCACCAGATTGAGCCAGCCGTTGGTGGCGTTCTTGTCGCCCTTGACGACCCAGTTGGCTCCCGGGTAGGACGCCCCCGTTACCGAGCTTTCGACGGCGTTTCCCACCAGATCGTCACTGGTGGTGATGAGCGAGCCGAGCGCCTTGAGGATTTTCTGCAGCGCATTGGCGCGCTTCCAGTACTTCTGCAGACCCGCCGTGGAGTCGCGTCCGCCGGTGAGTAGCGGGTACGCGGCTTCAACGGCCGTCACCAGGGCGGCGAACCGCCTGGAATCGGTCTTGATCTGGCACGCCCCATCGTCGTCCTCGACCACGAAGAGCCGCAGGTTCTGATTGGGGTGCAGCCTCTTGTAGCTGTCAATCTGGGCCTGGCTGAAGAGCAGCACGTTGCCGCTCCAGTCGGCTCCGTTCTGGTCGAAGGTGTAGTACCCTCCGGCGTGCTCTCCGGCACAGGCATAGCTGGTCAGCGAATCGGAGCTGCCTGACTGGCCGAGCACGTGCACCTCGAACTCCGGGTTGCCCTTGAGCCACCCCTCAAAATCATCCTGAAAATGGGCCCGGGTCATCTGCAGACCCGCGGGCAGCTTGGGGGTTCCGCCCGGTGCCGGCAGAATGTGCCGGGGAAGCGATGCGCGGTCGAAATCGGTCTCGACCGGCACCACCGCCAGCACGGGAACGTCCGGCGGCGCGTCGGGATCGAGGATCCGCCGCCGGCCGGATGGAGCAAAGGCGACCGGCGCTTCATGATCGTCCGCTGCGGTGGCTACCAGGAGGTGTGCATCTCCCCGCCACGCGCTCCGGTGCTCGGGTACCGGGAAGTAGAGCTCCAACGGGATGGCCTCGCGGGCATCGGCGTGTACCGCGGACGCGCTCTCGCCGTTAAGCCGAGCGACGGCGCGCAGCGCGCGGCGGTCTGCCGCGGAAAGAAATCGCTGCAGGTGAAGCTTGCGCTCAGCCACCGGCGAGCGGTCCAGCTCGCGCTTGAGCTCGGCGCGAAAGCCGGGGTCGGCAAGGGCGCGGGCGAGCCGGCGAGCCAACCGCTCCCGCGCCACCTCGCCCCGCTCGGAGGTGGCGGCGCGGGCGGCGAGGGGATCGTCGGCGAGTGGGTCGGGGCTGGTTCGGTCGCTGCAGGCGGCCAGAGCGGCGACGGCGGCGAGGGCGATGATGCGGGTACTGCGAGACATGCTTCCTCCTTGGTGAGTCGCTCGCGCCGGTGATGGCGCAGGAGTGCGACGGCGAGGCCAAGGTAGGAATGGGGTCGTGCCCGGCAGGTACCGCGATTATGCGATGGGGAACTCGAAAGGGCGCCGCCTGGCGGCCTCGATCAGGGCGCTGCTCAACCCCCGATCGTGGCCCGAGCGGCCTCGAGCGCCCGCTCGATGCCGCCCTCAGGAATGTCGAGATGAGTCACGCCTCGGACCGTCGTGGGGCCGATGACGCTGAACCGGACGCCGTGTGAAGTCAGTGTTCGGTCGGCGAACTCGTCGCCGCTGAGCCCGGTGCCGCGCACGTCGAAGATGACGATGTTGGTCTCCACCCGCTCGGCGTCTACCGCGATGCCTCGGAGCCGGGCCAGGCCGCGGGCGAGCGCGCGGGCTCGCTCGTGGTCTTCCGCCAGCCGCTCGACGTGATGGCGCAAGGCGTAGATCCCCGCGGCGGCGACGATGCCCGCCTGCCGCATGGCGCCGCCAAAGCGCTGCTTGAAGCGCCACGCCTCCTCGATAAAATCGCGCGACCCCGCCAGCACCGCTCCCACCGGCGCACCGAGCCCCTTGGTGAGGTCCATCCATAGAGAGTCGAAGGGCGCCGCGAAGGACCGAGCCGGGGTACCCGTGCTCACCACGGCGTTCATCAGCCGGGCGCCGTCCATGTGGCAGACCAGCCCGGCGCCGTGGGCCGCCGCGCAGACCGCCTCCACCTGCGCCAGCGGCCAGCACACTCCGCCCACGATGTTGGCGGTCTGCTCGATGGAGACGGCGCGGCTCCTCGGCATGTAGTGCACCGCGGGCCGGAGGGCGGCGCGCACCTGCTCGGCTGTAAAGAGCCCCCGCGGTCCGCTCAGCGGCCGGAAAATGGCACCCACCAGGGCGGCCGCCCCACCGGCCTCGTACAGCAGCGGATGGGCCAGCTCGTGGAGCAGGATCTCGTCTCCCGGCCGGCAGTGCACCGCGAACGCCACCTGGTTGCACATGGTGCCGGAGGGCAGGAACATCGCCGCTTCCTTGCCCAACAGCTCCGCCACCATCTCCTGCAGCCGGTTGACGGTCGGGTCTTCCCGCTGCTGCTCGTCCCCCACCTCCGCCTCACACATGAACCGGCGCATGGCGGCCGTGGGGCGGGTTACGGTGTCGCTGAAGAGATCAACGAGGGGAGGCATGGGGAAGGTGAAGGTGAAGTGGAAAGTGGAAAGGATAAAGGTGAAAGAGGAAGGCAGAAGGTCTACAGTGATAGGCCGCCGATCTCAAGTTGACTCCACTGTTGACTTTCTCCTTTCTACTTTCCTCTTGCCACTTTCTTTTGCCTTCACGCCTCCATCTGCTCGATCCGCCGCGCGCTGAGTCGCAGTGGGATAATCGTTGCCGCGCTGAGAAGCGCGAGGACGGCGCCGCCGGTGAGCAGCAGCTCCGGGGTGGGCCCCATTGGGACCCCGCGGTGGGAGGCGCGGAGGTAGGTCGTCACGGGAAACGCCTCGATCATGATGACCGCGGCCAGGAGACTCAGGCTCGCCATCATGTACACTACGCCGCCGAAGCTGGTGGGGATCTGGGCGGCGTTCTCGCTGCCGAACTGGGGATAGAAGATACCGAAGGTGAGCGCGAGCGAGCTCACCGCCAGAGTATAGAGCGCGATGGTGATGACGCTGACGGCCATCATGAATTCGCTCACCTGCAGCAGCCAGTTGGTGAGCACCGTGATGGCCAGGGCCAGCACCAGCAGCGGGGCGGCCCCCATCCAGTACTTGCTCCACAGCATCGCGACCGGGTCCAGGGGGCTGGAGCGCAGCAGCCACATCTGGCGCCCCTCCAGCGAGATCGCGGGAAAGATGAAGCGCGCCGCCACCGCCGCCAGCACGAACCCCGCCAGGCCCATGTTGAGGAAGGAGATGATCGTCACCAGGCTGAACGGAATGCGCTCCCCCGAGTGGATCGGCAGGGTCTTGATGTTGAAGATGTAGATCATCAGCAGCACCGCCAGCAGGATCAACTGACTCCACTGGGTGTTGTCCCGGAAGAACAGTCGCAGGTCCTTGAGGATGAACTCGCGCTGCGACGGCGCCACCGCCTGGAGACACCAGGCGAGCGGGCCCCGCAGCGGCCGGCGGACCTTGCGCTTGGCTCCCTCCTGCGCCTTGGAGTAGCCCAGGTAGAACAGCCGCCGGTGCACCAGAGCGCCGATCGTCACCGCCACCAGCGCCGCGCCCCAGAGCCGGACGATCGGCCAGGGATCGGCCACCCGGAGCAGCCAGTTCATGATCATTTCCGCCGCCCACTCGCTCGGCAGGAGCGGGCTGGTCGGCGTCCGCAGGACGGCGAGATACTCCACGAAGTCGCGGAACCCCTCGGGCCGGGCCAGCTGCTCCGGCCGCATGACCCGCAGCACCATCACCGCCATCGCCACCGTCGCGAGCCCGGCCAGACCCAGCAGCTCGCGGGTGCGGCGCGCCGGGAAGACGTTCACCAGCAGCAGGGTGAAGATCGTGCCCACCACCGCGGGAAGCAGGAGGAACGGTGCCAGAGCGGCCACGGCCACGAAAGGAAAGAGCACGCCACCGGAATACACCATGCCGTAGGCCGTGAGGATCGGCAAGGCGAGCAACGCCACCATCCACGACGAGTGCACGACTGTCTCACCCAGCTTGGCCAGATAGAACCGGAACCAGCCGATCGGCGCGGCCACCAGGAGGTCGAGATCCTTGGCCAGGAAGAAGGTGGAGAGCGCCGTGATGATGTTGGAGAGCAGCAGAATCGAAAGAAAGGCGAGGAGGATCACCCCCAGCACCTTGCCGGCGAGAAGGTCGCCGATGTCGGCGACCCGATGGATATAGCGGAGCACGCGGAAGGCGACGCCGAAGACCGCGGCCCAGAAGGCCAGGCCGGTCAGCCCGAAGAGGAGGAGCTTGGCTCGGGAGCCGTCGCGCTCCTGCCGGGCCCGAGCCACCACGCCCCGCCACCTGGGGGTGAGGATGGTCCAGAGCGATGGCTGGGGTCGTGCGGCCGCGGCCACCTCAGAGCCCGAGCACGCTGTCGAGCTGACGCTCGCGGAGCCCGCCGGTGAGCTTGAGGAAGAGATCCTCCAGGCTCAGCTCCCCCGACGCGGTCTGCTGCCGCATTTCCGCCATGGTACCCTGCGCCGCGATTTTTCCCCGGTAGACGATGGCGATCCGGTCGCACATCACCTCGGCCACCTCCAGGGTATGCGTGCTCATCAGGATGGTGCCGCCCCGGTCTACGAAGGAGCGAAAGAGGTCCTTGAGCAGCCGCGCGCTGCGGGGGTCGAGTCCCACCATCGGCTCGTCCACCACGATGACGTCCGGCCGGTGAACCAGCGCCCCCGAGATGATGAGCTTCTGCCGCATGCCGTGGCTGTACGACTCGGTCAGCTCATGCTTCCACGGGGTCAGGTCGAACAGCTCCAGCAGCTCGTCCATCCGCCGCTCCACCGCCGGGCCTTCCTGGCCGTAGAGTGCGGCGGTAAACCGGAGGAACTCACCGCCGGTGAGCTTGTCGTAGACGAAGGGGCGATCGGGGATGTATCCCAGCCGGGCCTTGGCCTGCAGCGCGGATTTCCGCATGTCGGTCCCGCAAACCAGAACGCTGCCGCTGGAGGGACGCAGAATGCCGGCGATCATCCGAAGGGTCGTGGTCTTGCCGGCGCCGTTGGGGCCGAGCAGGCCGAACAGCTCTCCGCGAGGCACCTGGAGGTTGATGCCGTCCACCGCGGTGAACTTCCCGTACCGCTTCGTCAGATCGGTCAGCTGAATCACACGCTCCTCCGCAGCAGGGCTTCCACCATCGCTCGCTCCTCCTCCCGCTCCACCACCACCTGCAGCTCCGAAGGTCCCTCGTCCGAGCGGCCGCGCGGGAAGGTCTCGATGAGGAGGCCGGCGGCCTCTTCCGCGCTCAACCCTCCGGCCCCGGTCCCCACCAGTGGTGCGGCGACGCTCGCCAATCCCCAGTCGCTCGCCCGCTGCCAGGCAGACACCAGTGCGCGCCGGACGGTTTCGCGGCCGACTTGCGAGACGGCGTCGCGGATCACCACGTGTACCACGTAAGGCGCGGTGAGGTCGCCGCCCCCGGTGACCACCGCCGCGCCGGCCTCGAGCGGCCTCGCCACCCGGCGCTGCTCGGCAAAGCGGCCCCCACCCAGATCATCCAGCCGGGACATCGCCGGCGTGGCCGGGCCGAGGTGCTGGTCGGCCGGCCGGAGCAAGGCGTCGGCCTGGAGGAATGCCAGATCGTCGAGCAGCACGCGAATCATCCGAGGGCCACCTCCCGGCCGCGCTGATACATCTCGCGAGCTTCCTCGGTGCGGCCCATGCGGTCGAGCACCCGGCCGATCAGGTGATATGCCTTGCCGTCTCGAGGTGCCGCCTGCAAGGCCCGCACCAGGGCGGCGTGGGACCCCGCCAGGTCACCCAAGTGGTTCAGAGCGTCCGCGAGGTAGTAGCTGGCCCGCAGGCTGTCGCTCATGGTCGAGTGCCTGCCGGAAGTGTGCCGCGGCCTCGGGAATCATCCCTTTGCGCCACAGGACCAGGCCCAGCTCCAACTCCGCCGGGGCGGGTGAGGGGTAGAGCCGGAGCACCCGGCTCAGGCCGGATTCCGCTTCCCGGTACTTCCGGACCCGGCCCTTGATGGCGCCGCCCAGCGCCAGCAGCTCGGGGTGGTCCGGCACCCGAGCGAGCCCATCCGAGAGTAGGTCAATCGCGTGCCCACTCTCTTCCAGGCGATCCAGCAGCCGCGCAAGATGCAGCCGCGCAATGGTACGGTCCGCCCTCTCCAACCGGAACCCGTTGACCCTCGGTGCGACCTTCGGGTACCTTTCGGGGCTATGGCTCAGGAATATCTGGTAGTCCGCGGCGCACGCGAGCACAATCTCAAGAACATCTCCGTTGCCATACCTCGTAACCGGCTCACCGTCATCACGGGACTGTCGGGTTCGGGCAAGTCGTCGCTGGCTTTCGACACCATCTATGCCGAAGGCCAGCGGCGCTACGTGGAGTCGCTCTCCGCGTACGCGCGGCAGTTTCTCGGGCTCATGGAGAAGCCCGACGTAGACGCGATCGAAGGGCTGTCGCCGGCCATCTCCATCGAGCAGAAGACCAGCGGGCAGAATCCCCGCTCGACGGTGGGCACGGTCACCGAGATCTACGACTATCTGCGGCTGCTCTGGGCCCGGGTAGGCATTCCCCACTGCCCGAACGACGGCACTCCGGTCACCCGGCAGAGCGCCGGACAGATCACCGACATCGTACTTGCCTGGCCGGAGGAGACGCGGATCGAGGTGCTCGGGCCGATGGTGCGCGGGCGCAAGGGCGAATTCCGCGACCTGCTCGACGATGTCCGCAAGCGCGGCTTCGTGCGGGTGCGGGTTGACGGCGAGACCTACGATCTGGGCGCGGTGCCGGCGCTCAACCGGAGACAGAACCACGATATCGCCGTCGTGGTGGACCGGCTGGTGGTGCGAAGCCAGGACCGATCCCGCCTGAACGACTCGATCGAGACCGCGCTCAAGATCGCCGATGGGCTGGTGGAGGTGGTGAGGCACGGCGGGGAGTCGGTGGTCTTTTCGGAGCAGTTCGCCTGTCCTGTCTGCGGACTCTCGCTTCCCGAGCTGGAGCCGCGGCAGTTCTCCTTCAACTCGCCCTTCGGCGCCTGTCCCGACTGTCACGGCGTGGGCACCCGGCGCGAAGTCAACGCCGATCTGGTGCTGGGCGACCCCAGCATCTCGATCCTCGAGGGAGTCATCCTGCCCTGGGGCGAGCCCAGCGGATATCTCCGCAAGGTGGTGCTGCCGACGCTGGCCAAAGCCCTCAAGTTCGACCTCAACGCTCCTTGGGGCGAGCACAGCGAAAGCGCCAGGCAGGCGCTCCTGCACGGCGCGCCCGGCAGCTTCCGCTTCCAGACCGACGGCGCCCGCGGTCGGGGCGAGTTCGAGAGCGAGTGGGAGGGCGTGCTGCGCAACGTCGAGCGGCGCTACCGCGAGTCGTCCAGCGACGCCGTGCGCGGTGGGCTCGACGAATTCATGATCGAGCAGCCCTGCCACACCTGCGGCGGCAAGCGGCTCAAAGCCGAGAGCCTGGCCGTGCTGGTCAACGGCCGGAGCATCGGCGATGTGGTGGACCTTCCGGTGGAGCGGGCGGTCGAATTCTTCGAGGGCATCCCGCTGCGCGTGGACGGCCGGGCGGGAGTGGACTCCGAAGTTGCGGGACCGATTCTCAAGGAGGTGGGCGACCGGCTCCGCTTCCTCCGCGACGTAGGACTGGAGTACCTCACGCTCGGCCGGGGCGCCACCTCGCTCTCCGGGGGAGAGACCCAGCGCATCCGCCTTGCCACCCAGATCGGCTCCAGGCTGGTAGGGGTCCTCTACATCCTCGACGAGCCCAGCATCGGACTGCACCAGCGCGACAACGAGCGACTGCTGGGCACGCTGCGGGGACTCCGCGATCTCGGCAATACCGTCATCGTGGTGGAGCATGATGCGGAGACGATCGAGGCCGCCGACCATGTGATAGACCTCGGCCCCCGCGCCGGCCGCTTCGGCGGCGAGGTGGTGGCCGAGGGGTCGGTGGAGGACGTGGGCCGAAATCCCGATTCGCTTACCGGCCGCTATCTCCGGGGCGAGCTGCGGATTCCGGTGCCGCCCGGCCGCCGGGAGGCGCCGCCCAAACACCGGCTCCGGATCGTGGGCGCGCGGGCCAACAATCTCCAGAATCTCTCGGTTGACATCCCCCTCGGCTTGTTCGTCTCGGTAACGGGGGTGTCGGGCTCGGGCAAATCCACCCTGGTGACCGACATACTCTACCAGGCGCTGGCCCGCCACTTCTACCGGGCCAAGGTGGTTCCGGGGGCGCACAACCGGATCGAGGGGCTGGACAAGATTGACAAGGTCATTGACATAGACCAGAGCCCCATCGGCCGCACTCCGCGCTCCAATCCGGCCACCTACACCGGCCTGTTCACCCCGATTCGCGAGCTGTTCACCCAGCTCCCCGACGCCAAGCTCCGCGGCTATGGGCCGGGCCGCTTCTCATTCAACGTCAAGGGCGGCCGCTGCGAGGCGTGTCAGGGCGACGGGCTGGTCAAGATCGAGATGCACTTCCTGCCCGACGTCTACGTTCCCTGCGAAGTGTGCAAAGGCCGCCGCTACAACCGGGAGACCCTCGAAGTCCGCTACAAGGGGCGCAGCATCGCCGATGTGCTCGACCTCACCGTGGCCGATGCGCTGGAGTTCTTCAGTAACCAACGGCGTATCGCCGAGAAGCTGGAGTTGCTCAACGACGTGGGGCTGGGATACATCCATCTGGGCCAGGCGGCCACCACTCTGTCCGGCGGGGAAGCCCAACGGGTCAAGCTGGCCACCGAGCTCGCCAAGCGCGATACCGGCCGGACGCTCTACATTCTCGACGAGCCCACCACCGGCCTCCACTTCGAGGACGTCCGGCTGCTGCTCGAGGTACTTCACCGGCTGGTGGACAAGGGCAACAGCGTGGTGGTCATCGAGCACAACCTGGACGTCATCAAGACCGCTGACTGGATCGTGGACCTGGGACCCGAAGGGGGAGAGCGGGGTGGGCGAGTAGTGGCCGCGGGAACGCCGGAGGAGGTGGCGGAGGCGGAGGGGAGCCACACGGGGAAGTTTCTCAAGAAAGTGCTGAGTGCTTAGTTCCTGGAGTCTGTCACCCTGAACGCAATGAAGGGGCATACCCCAGCTCATGCCCCCTTCACTTCGCTCAGGGTGATAGGGCATGTTCAGATCTCACCTTCATCGGACCACTCTGTGACCCGCCTGCTTCTTGTCATCACCATCGCGATCTCGACCTGGACCTCCCCTTCGGGGGCTCAGCAGGCCGATTCCTCGCTGCTCACCGTCGCCCGGATCTACGGCTCTCCCGAGTTCGCGGCCCAGCCCTACGGCCGCACCCGGTGGCTGGGAGATGGGTCGGCCTACACCACCCTGGAGCCGGCGGCCGAAGGCGAGGGCCGGGACCTGGTGCGTTATGACGTCGAAAGGGGCGGACGGGAGGTGATGGTGGCGGCGCGGGCGCTGGTCCCCCAGGGCGACAGCACCCCACTCGCCGTTGAAGACTACGCCTGGTCGCCCGACGGCACGATGCTCCTCGTCTTCACCAACACCCAGCCGGTCTGGCGCCTCAACACCCGGGGCGATTACTGGGTGCTGGACCGCAGCAGCGGCCGCCTGCGGCAGTTGGGCGGGCCCAAGGCCAAGCCGTCAACGCTGATGTTCGCCAAGTTCGCCCCCGACGGACGCCGGGTGGCGTACGTGCGGGAGAACAATCTCTACGTCGAGGATCTGGGCAGTGGAAAGATCAGCGCGCTGACCGCCGACGGCTCCCGCACCACGATCAACGGCACCTTCGACTGGGTCTACGAAGAAGAGCTGATGAACTATCACGCCGACGGCTGGCGTTGGAGTCCCGACGGAAAGAGCGTCGCCTACTGGCAGCTCAACGCCGACCGGGTGAAGGATTTCAATCTGATCAACAACACCGACTCGCTGTACAGTCAGGTCACACCGGTGCAGTACCCCAAGGTGGGCGAAGCCAATTCCGCCGCCCGGATCGGCATCGTGAGCGCCGCCGGCGGCCCCACCCGGTGGCTTCAGCTCGAGGGTGATCCCAGGAATCACTACATCGCCCGCATGGAGTGGGCGGCCGGCTCCGCCGAGGTGATTCTCCAACGGCTCAACCGCCCGCAGAACGTCAACCAGGTCATGCTGGGCGACGCCCGCACAGGCAAGGTGCGCACCGTCCTCACCGAGCGGGACAGCGCCTGGACCGAAGTGGTTGACGACGTGGTCTGGCTGCGGGGAGGCAAGAGCTTTACCTGGGTGAGCGACAGGGACGGCTGGACCCACGTGTATGTAGTGTCCCGCGATGGAAAATCGGTGCGGCCGGTGACCAAGGGCGCTTTCGACGTGCTCGATGTTCAGGGAATTGACGACAAGGGCGGGTGGCTCTACTACATCGCCTCGCCCGACAATCCGGCGCAGCGGTATCTCTTCCGTGCCCGGCTCGACGGGAAAGGGTCGCCGGAGCGGCTCTCGCCCAAAAACGAGCCCGGGACCCATGCGTATGACGCCTCGCCGAGTTTTCGCTACGCGATCGAGACCTACTCGCGCCTGGGAGTTCCTCCGG
Organism: Gemmatimonadales bacterium; assembly: GCA_013813875.1. GTDB lineage: Bacteria > Gemmatimonadota > Gemmatimonadetes > Gemmatimonadales > GWC2-71-9 > CAVVWJ01. The sequence continues at coordinate 10,394 of JACCQZ010000329.1, forward strand.
TCATTCGTCTGGTGCGGCTGCCGGAAGGCCGCCTGGTTCGGACGCTGGTGGACAACCGGGCGCTGCGCTCCCGCCTGGTTGGGGTGAGGCCGGCATCCGTCGAGTGGCTCTCGATCGAGGCGGAAGATGGACTCCGCATGCCCGGGCTGCTGCTGAAGCCGGCGGATTTCGACTCGACCCGAAAGTACCCGCTGCTCTTCTTTGTGTATGGCGGGCCCGGCAAGGCCGAGGTCAACGACATCTGGGGTGGCTATTGGTTGTGGCACACCATGCTCACCCAGAAAGGCTACCTGGTCGCCGTGGTGGACAACCATGGAACCCCCGCTCCGCTGGGGCGAAAGTGGCGCAAGGCGGTCCATGGACAGCTTGGGGTGTTGGAGACGCGGGATCAGGCCACTGCCGCCCGGGCACTGATGCAGCGCCCCTATGTAGACTCGACCCGGGTCGGCATCTGGGGCTGGAGCTATGGCGGATTCATGAGCCTCAACGTGCTGTTTCAGCACCCCGACATCTATCGCACCGCGGTGGCGGTGTCGCCGGTGACGCACTGGTCACTGTACGACAACGTCTATACCGAGCGCCTCAACGGCCTCATTGACCAGAACCGCGCCGGCTACGACCGGGGCTCCCCCATCACCTACGTGGACGGCTTCCGCGGCAACCTGCTGCTGATCCACGGCAGCGGCGACGACAACGTCCATTACCAGAACAGCCAGATACTCATCAACGCCCTGGTGGCGGCCAACAAGCCATTCACCATGATGGAGTATCCCAATCGCACCCACTGCATCTGCCAGGGGAAGAACACCGGGCTGCACCTCTTCGAGCTGATCACCCGCTACCTGGACCAGAACCTGTTGAACGCTCCCGCGGCGGCGGCATCAACCGAGCGGGCGGCGGTTGGACGGTAGAGATTCGGCGCGCTACATTATGTAGTCCACGGCCATGGGAGGTTCTATGACGTACGAGGACATCATCTCCCTGCTGGGCTATGCCGGAGGGCATGAGCAGGTCGTCCGCATCACCACGACCGACCAGACCGAGGTGGTCGGAATCCCGATGAGCGTGGATACCCATGTCACCGCCCACGAGGTATACCTTCGCCCGGCCGGTAGTGACGACACCGAGATCGCCGTCTCCCTTGGCGCCATCGAGGCGGTGGAGCTGGTCCCCAGGTAGCAGCCCGGGCCGGTGCGCCCTTCCCGTGTCTCCTCTTCCCTCCTCATTGAGTCCCGGGTCCGTTTCTCATTGAAACAGTTCACCGGGACCGGACGTAAGGCGGCCAACTCGAGGGAAAGGGAATGGACATGGAGGGAGTACTGGTCATCACGTTCCTCTTCGGAGGGGGCACCCTCTTCCTGCTCTCGATCAGCCCCGTCGGCAAGGCCATAGCAGAGCGCATCCGTCATCAGGGAGGAGGGGCGCCACCGGACCCCGAGCTCCTGGCTGATGTGGACGCCCTGCGGCAGGAAGTGGCGGAGCTCCACGAGCGGGTGGACTTCACCGAGCGGCTCCTGGCCCAGAACCAGGAGCGAGCTCAGGTGACCAAGGGAGGCCTCTCGTGATTCAGCAGATTCCGGTGCCGCCGGTGCCTCCGCTGCCCCCCAGCGCTCAATTCGATCCCAACCTCATCTTTCTGAATGATGGTGGCCCGCCCATCATCCTGCTGATCGTGATCGCGGCGCTGCTCGCCACCACCGTCATCCTCTGGCCGATCATGCGAGCGCTGGGACGGCGGCTGGAGGGAAGGTCTTCTATCGGTGATCCGGAGCTGCGGGGCGAAGTCGAGCAGATGCAGCACCGGCTGGGCGAGGTAGACGCACTGCAGACCCGGGTGTCCGAGCTGGAGGAGCGGCTCGATTTCGCCGAACGGCTTCTCTCCCAGGCGCAGCAGCCGGCGCGCTTGGGAGGCTCGCCCGGCGACCCTTCATGATGAAACAGCGCTCGGCACGGCTGCGGGGAGGATGCGATGGAAGGGCTCAATCCCTTTGACACCCTCGTTCTGGTCGCCTTCGCGATCGCCGGAATGAAAATCTTTACCGGCCCTATCGGAGCCGCTCTCGGAGACCGGCTCCGGGGCCGGCGCGAGCATGCGGCCAATCCGGCGTTGGCCGCTGACGTGGAGCTGCTGCAGACACGATTGGCCGAGGTCGAGGAGCGGTTAGATTTCGCCGAGCGACTCCTCGCCAGCCGAGAGCGGGCCGACCAACTGCTCGGGGGGCGCGTCAATGATCACCCATGAGGACATCCAGTCGTTTCTGGACCGGCTCGACGGCGGAAGCCTGGCGGTCATGGAGATCGAGCCGAACCTGTGGCTCGCGAAGAATGGAGATGGCGCCGAGGTGGTTGCGCACTTCGCGCCGCCGGTGGTCATTCTCCGGGTGCGGGTCATGGAGTTGCCGGCCAGCGAGCCACGGCGCAGCGAGCTGTTCCGCCAGCTCCTGGAATACAACGCCCGCGAGCTGGTTCACGGCTCCTACGGGCTGGAAGGGGACCATGTGGTGCTGACCGATACGCTCGAGTTGGAAAACCTCGATTTCAGCGAGTTCGAGGCGAGCTTCGACTCCATTACGCTGGCACTGGCCTCGCACCTGGGCGCCCTCGCTCCGTACCGGGAAAGGTGAGCGACATGGGAATCTTTGACCGTTTCTCCACCCTTCTCCGGTCCAACATCAATGACCTCATCTCCCGGGCCGAAAACCCGGAAAAGATGCTGAGTCAGCTCATCGTGGACATGAAAACGCAGTTGGCCAAGGCCAAGCAGCAGGTGGCATCGGCCATCGCGGACGAGAAGAAGCTGCAGAGCGACGCGGAGGCCATGAAGAAGCAGGCCGAGGATTGGGAGCGCCGGGCCATGCTGGCGGTCCAGGAGGGTCGGGACGACCTCGCCAAGCAGGCCCTGGGCCGGTACAACGAGCACCTGCAGGGTGCGCAGCAGTTGCACGAGACCTGGCTCAAGCACAAAGCCGAGACCGACGCCCTCAAGCTCTCGCTGCGCCAGCTCAACGACAAGATCGAAGAAGCCAAGCGGAAGAAGAACATCCTGGTCGCGCGGGCTAAGCGGGCCGAGGCGCAGCAGCGGATTCAGGAAACGATGTCGGGCATCTCCGACAAGAGCGCTTTTCAGTCGTTCGAGCGCATGGCGGAAAAGATCGAGGCCACCGAGCGGAAGGCGCTGGCGGCGGCGGAGCTCAATGAGGATGTCTCGGGCGACAAACTGGCCCGGCAGTTCGAGCAGTTGGAGTACAAGGGCAGCTCCGACCAGCAGTTGCTCGAGCTCAAGACCAAGATGGGACTGCTGTCCTCGGGGGATGGGGCTCAGGCCAGGCAGCTCAACAAAGGCGCCGGAGACGTGCGCGATGCCGAGCTGATCGAGGAGGGGGAGGAGGGCTCCGGCCGCTGATGGCAGACGTCAGGGAGGAGGGACGGCGAGGATTCCCGTTGGGCAAGATTCTTGTCGTCGTCGTGCTCGTGGCGCTGACGGTACGAACCATTGACGTCCTCCTGATACTGTTCCTCGCCATCATCCTGGCGGTGTACCTCGATGCTACCGCCGACTTCCTGGAACGGCGGCTCGGAGTACCCCCGGCCCTCGGGCTCCTCGCCGGGGTCCTGCTCAGCCTGGGAGCTCTGACCGGGACCATTTTCCTGGTCGCCCCTGCCGTCGGCGATCAGGTGAGAGACCTGCTCATCAACCTGCCGCAGTTTCTGGCCG
>JACCQZ010000330.1 GCA_013813875.1 Gemmatimonadales bacterium
GCGAAGGGGGCCATGTTGGGTTACAGCCCCTTCGCGTTGCTCAGGGTGACAAAAGGGCCCAGCCCGCTACGCCCCTTCGAGGTCCCCACATGGCCGGTTCGGTTCTGCTCATTGACGATGATGTTGACGTTCTGCGCAGTATCGGAAACTACTTCGAGCGACTCTCATACGAGGTCACCCGGGAGCTGAGCGGCGAGGCGGGTCTGGCCACCTTCGACCGGCTCCGCCCCGAAGTGGTGATCCTGGACCTTCGGCTTCCCGGCATGGACGGGATGGAGGTGCTGGAGCACCTCCGCCAGCGCGATGCCGCGGTCATCCTGCTGACCGGCGAGGCCGACGTGTCCACCGCGGTGCGGGCCATGCAGCTCGGTGCCGAGAATTTTCTCACCAAGCCGGTGGACATGGAGCACCTTGCCGCCGCCACCGCCCGGGTGGCCGACAAGGCGAGACTGCGGCGGATCAACGAGGCGCTCCTGGTGCAGAGCGCGCCGGGACACGGCCTCGACTCGTTGGGCTCCTCTTCCGGAATGCAGGACTTTGCCCACCAGGTGGGGCTGCTGGCGCAGAGCGAGCGGACCACGGTGCTCCTCACCGGCGAGAGCGGCACCGGCAAGGGCTGGGTAGCGCGGATGATCCACGACCTCAGCCCCCGGGCCAAAGCGCCGTTCGTCGAGGTAAACTGTGCCGGTCTCAACGCCACTTTTCTTGATTCCGAGCTCTTCGGGCACGAGAAAGGCGCCTTTACCGACGCCAAGGACCGCAAGCAGGGCCTCTTCGAGATCTCCGATCGGGGGACCATCTTTCTGGACGAGATCGGCGACCTGGCCCCCGAGCTGCAGCCCAAGCTGCTCAAGGCGCTGGAGACCAAGACCTTTCGCCGGCTGGGCGGGACTCGCGAGATCACCGTGGACGTGCGGCTGGTGGCGGCCACCAACAAGAACCTGCAGGTCGAGGTAGAGGAGGGACGCTTTCGGGAGGATCTCTACTATCGGCTGAGCGTCATGCCGCTGACGCTGCCGGCGCTTCGCGACCGCTCCCGGGAGGATCGCCTCGCTCTCATCACCCGGCTCATGACCGAGCTGCGCTCCGAGCTGCCTGAGGGTCCGCCTTCTCCCACGAGCGAGGTTCTGGAGCGTCTCCTGGCGTACTCCTGGCCCGGCAACGTGCGCGAGATGCGCAACGTGCTCGAGCGCGCGCTCATCCTCGGCCGGGGACAGCCGGCGATGAGCGTCGAGCACCTACCGGGCGAGTTCCGCGCCCGCCCCGGCATCGGCGACCGGCGCCACACTCCGCTGAGCCTCGACGATCTGGAGCGCCAGCACATCGAACGGACCTTGAAGCACCATTCGGGCAACCGCACCCGGTCGGCCATCGAGCTGGGGATCTCGCGGGCCACGCTGATCAACAAGATCAAGCGCTACAATCTCACCACGTGAAGGGGCTATGGCCGAGCTCAGCGAGCGTGACGCGATGGGATGTCGGGCCTGCGGCCGCGAGGAACGGGCCTCGGAGGGCTATCCCTGTACCAACTGCGGCACCTTCATCTGTCTGATCTGCAGCTTTCGCGGCATCACCCTCTGCCGCCAGTGCTCCGGCGGGCAGCCATCATGATCCCCCACGCCATCGTCCGCAGCGCCCTCACGCCGCTCATGGCTGAGCCCACCCTCCGGGCGGAGCAGGTGAGTCAGCTCGTTCTGGGAGAGACAGCCGTGGTCCTGAAGCGGGAGGGAGAATGGCGGCGGGTGCGGCTGACATCCGACGGATACGAGGGCTGGATACACCGCGGCTATTTCGAGGAGGTGGAGGAGCAGGAGGCCGAGCAGTGGCAGGCCGATGCGATGGGCTGGAGCATGGGCGCGGTGGTGCGGGTCGGCGACCACCAGCTCCGGGTGCCCCTCCGCGCCCGTCTCGCCCTGGATGCCGGTGCGGTCCGACTTCCCGATGGGCGCCGGGGAACGGTGGTCGAGGGATCTGTGCCGGACGCCACCACCGCCGCCGCCGCCGCCCGGGCAAAGGCGCCGGAACGATGGGCGCTGGAGCACTTCGCCGGCACTCCCTACCAGTGGGGAGGCGTGACGCCCTGGGGCGTGGACTGCTCGGGTCTGGTGCAGACCACCTTCAGCGCCCGAGGTCTCCAACTCCCCCGGGATTCCTCCGACCAGATGAAATGCGGGACGGCGGTTCCTCTCGACGCCACCCGCCCCGGGGACCTGCTCTTCTTTCGAGGCGAAGAGAGCGGGAACATCACCCACGTCGCCTTTGCCGGCGAGGGAGACACGCTGGTGCACTCGACCGTCGCCCGCGGCGGCGTACTGGCCGAGCCGTGGCTCCCCGGCACCCGCGGCGCCTCCCTGCGCGAGCGCCTGGTAGCGGTGCGGAGGCTGGAGGGGAGGTGAGGGGGGGAGGAGTCGAAGGTCGAAGGTCGAAGGCCGGAGGAGGTCGAAAGTCGAAGGTCGAAGGTCGAAGGAACAGTACTGCGACTCCCGGTACTTGGACTCTATACTTTGCCTGAGACTCTTCGACCTTCGACCTTCGACTTTTTTTCATGCCCACCCTCATCCTCTTCGACATTGACGGCACCATTCTGCTCACCGCGGGAGCGGGGCGGCGGGCGATCGTTGCCGCATTGCGCGATGAGGTGGCGGACGTGGCGGCCTTCGAGGGCATCCGGTTCGACGGGAAGACCGATCCTCAGATCGTGGTGGAGCTGCTGGAAGCCGCCGGCGATCCCGAGCCGAGAGAGTCGGCGCGGGTGGAGGCGGTCTGCCGCCGGTACGTCAGGTTGCTCGCCCGCGAGCTGGAACGGCCGGACAATCGCACGACCGTCATGCCGGGGATGCACCTCCTGCTGCAGCAGCTGGAGGCGCGACCGGGCGTGGTGCTCGGGTTGCTCACCGGCAACGTGGCCGAAGGGGCGGCGCTCAAGCTGCGCTCCGGTGGGCTCGATCCGGCGCGCTTTCTCGTGGGAGCCTACGGTTCGGACGCCGCCTACCGCCCGGAGCTGCCGCCCATCGCCGCGCGCCGGGCGGCGCGGTACTTCGGCCGGGTGCCGGAGGGCTCCGAGGTCGTGATCATCGGCGACACGCCGGCGGACATCGCGTGCGGCGGGTCGATCTCGGCTCGGACGGTCGCGGTGGCGACGGGGGCATACTCGGTGGCCGAGCTCGAGGCGTGCGAGCCTCACGCGGTATTCCAGGACCTGTCGGACACCGCCCGCGTGCTGGATGCGATCTTCTCCTGAGCGGCTCTACCATGGCTGAAGAACTCGAACTCAAGGCGGTCATCGCCGATCCCGCGTCGCTGCGGCAACGTCTGCTCGCCGCCGGGGCCGTCGCCGGCTTTCAGGGGCGCATGAGCGACCGCCGCTTTGACCGTGGGGGAGAGCTCGCCGCCCGAGACGAGGTGCTCAGGGTGCGGAACTATCACCTCCCCGGCGGCCGGCTCCAGTCGGTTCTGGGCTGGAAAGGACCCGCCCGCCGTTCGGCGGGAGGCTACAAGCAGCGAGAGGAGATCGAGCTCGCGGCCGCAGCAGGCTCCTCATCTCCCGAGGAGCTCCTGGCCGCTCTGGGGTACCGGGTAGTACACGCCATAGACCGCGACGTGGAGGTGTACCAGTTGGATGGCGCCACGGTGCGGGTAGAACAGTATCCGCGGATGGACCCTCTGTTGGAAATCGAGGGCGAGCCGGAGGCCATCGAGCGGGCCATCCTGATCAGCGCGATCCCGCGCAGCAGCTTCAGCGCGGATTCTCTCACCGATTTCGTCCGCCGCTTCGAGGCCCGGAGCGGCCGTACGGCGGTGCTGGCGCTGGAAGCCGGATGAGCCTGCGCCCAGGAAGCGCCGCCGCCTGGGAGGTTCCCGAGCTCGGGCCGTCGCTGGGCCGGCTCACCGATGCACCTTCGTTCCCGGGGTCCCGCTCCGCCGGCAGCGGTCTCGACGACATCCGGCTTCGGTTGGTCACGAGCGTCTTCGAGCTCGCCGGTGCCGGGCGTTCGTACGCCGCGGCCGGCGATCCCGACGGTGCAATGGCCGCGCTCAATCGTGGCGCGTGGCTCGCGGTGTGGGAGAGAACGGTATCGGCGGCAGCGGAACGGCTGGCGCGGACGGCCAATACACGTCTGGCGGCGGCGGCGACGGAATCCCACTATCCCGCCGGGGGGCTTCGGCATCTCCTCCTTACTGCCGACGACACCAGGGCCGTAGCCGCCCGACTGGGGGCCGGCGGCGGAGCCTTTGTCGCCGCGCTCGACGAGCTGGAGCAGACCGTGCACGCCGCCGACAGCACCGGCAAGGTCCCTCTGCCCGAAGTCTGGCAGTCCGCGCTGACCGCGGCGGCGCGCCGGCTGGAGGCGGCGTGGCTCGCCCTCGAGGCTGGCGCGGCGGAAGAGGGGCGGCGATTCGAGCGCGAAATTCACCGGGTGCACTCGTGGCGCCGCCCCCTCTGGCCTCTCTGGGCCCTCACCCTGCTGGTGCTCGGCGTCGCCACCTACCTGGGCTTGGTTCTGGGTGGCTATGTACCGGTGCCCCCGGCGCTTCGCGGCCTGGCGGAATTCTGGTGGACCCGCTGGTGAGCGTCATCGGTCTGGGGATTGATCTGGTGGATCTGGCTCGAGTGGCGCGGCTGCTCGAGCACAAGGGGGAGCAGGCAATGACCCGGTTCTTCACCGAGGAAGAGCGGGCCTACCTGGCCACCCGCACCGATCCCACCGGGCATGCCGCCGCCCGAATCGCCGCCAAGGAAGCGGTGTACAAGGCGATGCAGGCACTCCCTGGAGCTCGAGCAGTGGGCTGGCGGGAGATCGAGGTGACTCGAGACGGCGCCGGCCGTCCGGCAATCCGGCTTCATGGCCTGGCCGCGCGCCTCTCTCACGAGCAGGGTGGCCTCCGCGTCCAGATCTCCCTCACCCACTCCGAGACCTCAGCCGGTGCCGTGGCGGTAATCCAGACACCGTAGCCCGTCTCCCTCTTCCAATTCCTACTGCCTTACTCTACTTTGGTCTCCGGCGACTCAAAATAGAGTGAAAATGATTCTCATCGGCGGGATTCTCTCATTTCTGCTCCCGGCGGCCGGGCTGGCCCCGTTGCAGCAAGCTTCACAATCTGATGACGTTGCGCCCCACGCTCGACGCGTTGCCGCCACCGCTCAACTGGCCGCGCAGGAGTACCGGATCGGGGTTGTGGACGGCAAGGTCGTCGCACCGGCAGAGGTCGAGGAGGCCAGGCTCTTTCTGGCGGAGGCTCTCCGCTCGGCGCAGGCGCTGCCGCGCCACGCCCGCGCTCCCGCCACCGCCGCCCTCGACTCGGTCATCCAACTGGTGCACGGCCGCGCCGATCCGGACACCATCGCGGCCAGGGTGCGAACGCTTTCCTCCGGCATCTCCGAGCGCCTTGGAGTATCGCTGGACGAGGTCCCCGCCGTAGCTCCCTCTCTAGCCCGGGGGGCCGAGGTTTACCGCGCCGAGTGCGCGGGATGCCACGGCATGGTCGGCGGGGGCGACGGCCCGATGGCTTCGGGACTCGATCCAGCGCCCGCCGACCTCACCGACCGCCAGGCCCTCAGCGACCAGTCTCCGCTCGACTACTTCCGTCGGATCAGCATCGGGGTAGTGGGGACCGCCATGCCGGCCTTCGAGCATCGCTTGCCGCCGGATGACCGCTGGGCGGTGGCCCTCTACTCCACCATTCTCCGCCTCCCGGCGCCGGCGGGCGAGGTGCCACCGGCGCTTCGTTCGTTCGCCACCTCCGGCAAGATGTCGGACCTCGAGCTGCTGGATGCGCTCAATGCGGCTGCAACCGAGGGGCCGGCGCGGGTGGCCGCGATTCGAGCCGTTCAGGCGGGCCCGGACGGAGCGGCCGGCGCGGAGGTCCTCGAGCTGGTCCGCAACCAGCTCAACTCGACCTACGCCCTGGCGCGACTGGGCGATCCGTCCGCGGGCACCAGTGCGTTCGACGCCTACATGACCTTCGAGCAGGTGGAACGCTCGGTTCGGGCGCAGAATCCGGCACTCGCCACCGAGCTCGAGGAGGCCTTCGCGGCTCTGCGGGCGCACATCGCTGGTGGCGCCTCGCCGGCGGGGCTCGCCGCCCTCAGCACGCGCCTGGCCACCGGTCTGGAGCGAGCGGAGCGCACGCTGAGCGACGGCCTGTCTCCGCTCAACCTGTTCATACAATCGTTCGTCATCATGCTGCGGGAGGGCCTGGAGGCCATCCTCATCGTCGGCGCGCTCATGACCTTCCTGGTCAAGACCGGTGCCGGCCACCGCCGCCGCGACGTGAACATCGGAGTGGGCGCCGCGGTCGTGGCGAGCCTGCTGACCGCGCTCGCGCTGGAGACGATCTTCCGGATCACGCCGGCCAGTCAGGAGGCGCTGGAAGGCGTCACCATGATCCTGGCGACGGTGGTGCTCTTCTACGTGAGCTACTGGTTGCTCTCGAAGATGGAAGTGGTCAAGTGGAACCACTTCGTGAAGAGCAAGGTGCAGCACGCCGTCACCAGCGGATCGGCCCTGGCACTCGCCTCGGCGGCGTTCCTCGCGGTATACCGCGAAGGATTCGAGACGGTGCTCTTCTATAAGGCGCTCTTTCTGGCCGGGGGAACCAGCGGCGGCACGATGTCGGTGGTGGCTGGAATGCTGGTCGGATCGGTGGTGCTGGTCGGGGTGTACCTGGGCATTCATCGGTTCGGCGTGCGGCTGCCGCTCAAGCCGTTCTTCGGATTCACCAGCGCCTTTCTCTATTTCATGGCTTTCGTCTTCGCCGGGAACGGAGTGGCCGAGCTGCAGGAAGGCGGAGTGGTCTCCACCACGATCGTTTCCTGGGCACCCCGGCTGCCGTCGCTGGGCATCTATCCCACCATCGAGTCGCTGGCGGTCCAGGGAGTGCTGGTGCTCCTGCTGCTGGTCGCGCTGGTCTGGACCTTCGCGATCGGGCCGCGCAGGCAGCGGCGCGCCGCGGTGCGGGTGCCTGAGCCCCGAGCGGAGCTGGAGCGCCCGCTCGAGCAAACGCCGCGTTGAGCTTTACCACTCCGGACCTGTGCGATGAGTTCGCGGCCGAGCTTCAGGTGGCGGAGCCGGTGTTTCGCGACTTCGGCGGCCGCCGCGCGTTCGCCGGCCCGATCCGCACTCTCCAGGTATTCGAGGATAACGCGCTGGTTCGTCGCCGGCTGGAGACCCCGGGCCAGGGCTGCGTGCTGGTAGTGGACGGAGGCGGCTCCCTGCGGCGGGCGCTCGTGGGAGGCCGTCTTGCCGCTCTCGCCCGCGGCAACGATTGGAGCGGGGTGGTGGTGTTCGGCTGCGTCCGAGACATCGAGGAGATCGGTGAGACCGAGGTCGGGGTAAAAGCGCTCGCACTCTGCCCCATGCCCGCGGCCAAGGCGGGGGCGGGTCTGGAGGATGTCCGGGTCAGTTTTGCGGGCATCACTTTCGACCCGGGTCATTTCGCCTACGCCGATGAAAATGGGCTACTGGTCGCAAGGAGGGACCTGATCCTACACCGGCCATGAATTCAGTTCCTCCAAGACGCTCATGTCATAGACGACCCGGCCTTCGCGCCGGTCTCCAGATAGTTGCCCGGCGCCGGGCTGGCACCCTCCCGCCAACGCAGGAACAGCCATGCGCCGATCCCTATCAGAATCACGCTGGTAAGCTGCGCCAGAGTGAACGGACCGAGAAAACGGTCGTCCTTGGCCCGGAGGATCTCGATCAGGAACCGCTCGCCGCCGGCAAAGATGAGATAGAGCCCGAACAGCCAGCCGATCGGCCGCCCCCCACGACCGAGCGACCAGAGCACCATGAAGGCCGCGATCATGATTCCCGCCTCGTAGAGCTGGGTGGGATGGACGGCCAGCACAGTGGAGGGATTGATTCCGGCGGGAACCGGAATGCCGAAGAGTTGCGCCAGATTGCCCGCGGTAGAGGGCGGCAGGCCTTCGGGAAAGCGCATTCCCCAGGGCAGCGAGGTCGGCCGTCCGTAGTCGTCGTTGACCAGGAAGCAGCCCACCCGGCCGAGCGCATAGGCGGCGGCGAGCGCGGGGGCCCCGAGCTGCATGGTCCAGCGCAGCGGTACCCGAAGCCGCCACCCGTTCAGCATCACCGCTCCCGCGCCACCGATGAAGCCGCCGTACCAGACCAGGCCGCCGCGGGAAAAGAGCGCCCCAGGGTCGCCGGTCAGCGCCACGTACCAGAGCTTGGCGCCGATGATCCCACCGACGACCGCGGCGGCGACCATGTCTGCAGCGTAGTCCTCGCGAAGTCCCCTGCGGCGGAGTTCCAGGGTCACCAGCCAGCCCCCCATGAGGAACGCCACCATCATCATGAGCCCGTAGCCGGTGATCTCGTGGGGAAAAAAGGGCAGCGGGATGATGAACGGATACACGGTCATGTAGTAGTTCCCCAGAGAGAAGAGCCGGCCAGCCCGGGGAGCGCCAAGTCGTCGCGCGGCTCGAGATCCCAGCCGCTGCGCTCCCCTCGCCCCAGGCGCCAGGCGCCCGCCGCCGCGATCATGGCGGCGTTGTCGGTGTTGAGCCGGGGGGAAGCTACGCTCACCCGGACCCGCCCCGCCAGCCGCTCCCGCAGCCGGGCCACGAGCGCCCGGTTGCAGGCTACTCCGCCGCCCACCATCGCCCGCTCATATCCCAGCGCCTCGACCGCGTGCACGGTCTTGGCGGACAGCACGTCTATGGCCGCGTCCTGAAAGCCGCGGGCGATGTCCGCGCGCTCCGCCTCCAGATCGGCACTGGCCCGGACCGACCGAAGAACCGCGGTCTTGAGGCCGCTGAAGGAGAAGGCGTAGCGATTGGGACCCGTGCGCTCCAATTCCTGAAGCATGGGCCGGGGAAAGCGAAACCGGCCAGGTCGGCCTTGCAGCGCCAGCCGCTCCAGCGCGGCGCCGCCCGGATAACCGAGACCGAGGAGCTTGGCCACCTTGTCGAAGGCTTCGCCGGCGGCATCGTCCAGCGTCCGGCCCAGCAGGTGGTACTCGCCCCAGGCGGGAACATCGAGGAGCATGGTGTGTCCGCCGCTCACCAGGAGCCCGACGAAGGGCGGCGCCAGCTCGGCGTCCTCCAGCAGCGGCGCGAACAGGTGGCCCTCGAGATGGTTGACGCCGAGCAGAGGCCGGTCGAGGCTGAACGCGAGCGCCTTGCCGTAGGTGACACCCACGAGGAGCGCGCCGGCCAGCCCGGGCCCCGCGGTCACCACCACGCCGTCGAGGGCCGAGAGCCCGATGCCGGCATCGGCCAGCGCGCGCTCCACCACCGAGCCGATGGCCTGCACGTGCGCCCGGCTGGCCAACTCGGGCACGACGCCTCCGAACACCCGGTGCACGTCCTGGGAGAGGATCACTAACCCGTCGAGCGATGCCCGTCCTGCTTCCATCCGGAGGACCGCCGCGGAGGTTTCGTCGCAGGAGGTTTCCAGCCCCAGGATCCTCTCAGCCACCGGGGCGCACTTTACGATGCCGGCTCGTCCAGCAGCCGCTCCACCAGGGCGCGATTGACCGGCGAGTTCCAGTCGTGCGCGCCGATGACCCGCTTGACGATCACGCCCTCGCGGTTGAGCAGGTAGCTCTCGGGCACACCGGTGGTCTGGTAGAGCTGCTGTATTCCGGTGCTCCGGTCCTGCAGCAGGTCGAATGTGAGGCCCAGCTCGCTGCCGAATGCCTTGACCTCCTCGGGTGCGCCCTCGTCAATGCTTATGGCGGCGATGGCAAACCCGCGCGGCGCGAGCGAGGTGTAGAGCTGTTCCATGGACGGCATCTCGACCTTACAAGGGACGCACCAGGTGGCCCAGATGTTCACCAGGGTGACCTTGCCGGCGTACCGTTCGCGAAGCGACACCGAATCGCCGGTGCCGAGGTGGACCAGGCGAATATCGGGCGCCCGGGCACCGACCTCGACTCGATCCACCTCGGCGCCGAACCGGGTGAGCGCGGTTGCTCCAACCAGCAGGCCCACCACTACGATGACCACGATCAGCCATTGTCTGGACATGATTACCTCATACCGTGACGGCGCAGCGCCGCTGGAGCTCGCGCACGGCGGCGGCTGGGTCGGCCGAGCCGAAGACGGCGGTTCCGGCCACGAAGGTGTCGGCGCCGGCGCCCCACGCCTCAGTGATGGTAGCAGCGGTAATTCCGCCGTCTACCTCCAGCACCGCGGGAGAGCGGCGGGCACCGAGCAGGGCGCGCACCCGCCTGATCTTGTCGGTGGCCTGGGGCAGATAAGATTGGCCGCCGTATCCCGGGTTCACCGACATGACCAGGACCAAGTCGAGATCGCCGATGACCTCCTCGGCGAGCGCGAGCGGGGTGGATGGGTTGAGGGCGAGGCCGGCGAGCATCCCTTGCTCCCGTACCGAGGCGAGGTGCCGCTGCACGTGCACGGTGGCCTCGGGATGAAAAGTGAAGACGTTGGCCCCGGCGTCGGCGTATTCCGCCACGTACCGCTCCGGGTGGCGCACCATGAGGTGTACGTCGAGCGGCCGGTCGGTGATCCGCCGCAACGCGCGGATGATGGGCGCCCCGAAGGTCAGGTTGGGGACAAAATCTCCATCCATCACGTCCACATGGATCCACTCGGCGCCGCCGGCGATGGCCTGCTCCACCTGATCGCGCAGCCGTCCGAGATCGGCGCTCAATACGCTTGGCGCGATGCGAACGCTCACCGGCTCTCTCCCGCGCCGCCGCTTACCACTAAATCCACCGCGCTGCCCCTGGGCCGCCCGTTACCTGGAGGGGGGCTGATCGCGAGGACCACACCCGCTTCCGGCTCACCGCTCACCGTATCCACCCGGCCGACCCGGACACCCGCCGCGTCGAGCACTTTCTCGGCGTAGGGCAGCGCCAGCCCGATCACGTCGGGTATCCTCGCGGGAGCGGGGCCGCCGCTCACCACCAGCTGCACCACGGTGTTGGACGGCAGCACCATGCCGGGCGGTGGATCCTGCCACACCACCGAGCCGCGGGGAACCGACGGATGGGTCCGCTCGCTCCCGAACCGAACGCGGAATCCGAGCTCGGTGAGCCGCTCCCTGGCTTGGTCCTCCGCCAGCTCGAGCACCCGCGGCACCGTGGGATCGGCGGCCAACACGGAGCCCGGCGTGAGCCACCATGCGGAGGCGCCGTAGCCGACCACGAAAGTGGCGAGAATAAGGCCGAAGTCGCGCAGGGCGCGGCGCCAGTGCGGCTGGTTGAGGAACCCGAGCGGCGAGGAGGTATGGCGGCGCGCTCTCATGCGCTCCGCCGCAGGCGAGCCGCGAAGGCGCCGTCCATCTGATCACGCTGAGGCAGAATCATCAGATCTCCATTGGGCGACAGCAGCGCCGGCGGAAAGGTCTCGCTCGGCTCCCGGCGGAACTCGGGATGGCGCCGCAGAAACCGGTCCACCTGAAGCTCATTCTCCTCCGGCTCGAGGGAGCAGGTCGAGTAGATCAGCAGGCCGCCTGGCGCGACCACCCCGGCAACCTGCTCGAGCAATTCCGCCTGTGCGCGCTCCAGTCTCGCCAGCCCATCGGGGGCCACCCGCAGGCGCGCATCAGGGTGCCGGGCGAAGCTGCCGGTGCCGAGACATGGCGCGTCCAGCAGCACCGCGTTCAGCGGGCGAACCGGAGGGTGGCGCGCATCGGCCACGACAGCGTGCTCGTGCCCGCTTCCCGCGCGCCGGAGATTCTCCGTCAAGCGGCGCACCCGGCTCCGGCTCACGTCACCCGCAACCACCCGAGCCGCGTGGCGTCCCAGCGCGATGGTCTTGCCGCCGGGCGCGGCGCTCGCATCGTAGAGCTCGGTGCCGGGCGGCAGGTCGGCGTACCAGGTGAGCAGCGCCTGGGCCGGGTCCTGGACTAGAAAGGCGCCCTCCGAATAACCTGGCAGCTCCTGGGGCCGGCGGCGGTCGGTGACCAGCCCCGCTCCGTAGGGCGCCGGCTCGACGGCGATATTGGCGGCACGCCAGCGCCGCTCCAGCTCTTCGATGCTTTCCCGCGCCGGCTGAAGCACCAGCCGCGGCCGAGTGTCGTTCCAGCGAAGCAAGCGCTCGGCTTCCTCTGCTCCGAAGCGTGCCACCCACCGCTCGACCAGCCAGAGAGGATGCGAATAGCGCTCGGCCAACCGCGCGGCGTCGGAGGGGCTGGTGCCGGGTGGGGGCGGCGCCGTGCGTCCGAGGCCGCGTAGCACGGCGTTCACGAAGCCTCCGGCGCGAGCGCCTCCGGTCTCTTTGGCCAGCGAGACACTGGTGTCCACGGCGGCGTGGGCGGGCACTCGGTCGAGCCCGGTAAGCTGGAAGGCGCCGAGACGGAGCACGTCCTGCAGCGTTGGCTCGACCTGGTTCCATCCTCGCGCCACCAGCGGCGCCAGCTGTGCGTCGAGCGCCTTCTGCCGCCGCAGCACTCCCGCGGCCAGCTCGTGCGCCAGCCGCCGGTCAACCGCGGCCAACCGCCCCAGCGCCCGATCGAGCGCGGCTTCGAATGGACGTCCCGCTCGCACTTCCGTCAATACCTTGAGAGCGGCGCGCCGGGACTCGAGGCCTTCCAACGGCTTCACGGGCTTTTTCCACCACAGAGACACAGAGGGCGCAGAGAACTGCTGGTGGTCAACAGCACACCCACAAAGTTCTTTCTCCGTGTACTCCGTGTTCTCTGTGTCTCTGTGGTAAAAAAAGCCCGTGAAGCGGCGCCCGACCGACGGAGCACCAGCTACTCCAGCATTCCCCGCACCGGGCTCGACGGCATGGCGACCTCGCGGCGGGGCATGCGTCCGGCAAGGAAGGCGGCGCGGCCGGCGTCCACCGCCAGGCGCATGGCATACGCCATCGCCGCCGGCTCCCGGGCCTCCGCCAACGCCGTGTTCATGAGGATGCCGTCCACACCCTGCTCCATGGTGAGGCAGGCATCGGACGCGGTGCCGACGCCGGCATCCACGATGACCGGCACCGAGAGCCGGCGCTTGATGGTACGGATGCTGTAGGGATTGAGCAGGCCCAGCCCGCTCCCGATAGGCGAGGCGAGGGGCATCACCGCGGCGGCGCCGGCATCCTGCAACCGCAGCGCGGTGATCAGGTCGTCGTTGGTGTAGGCCAGCACCTTGAAGCCGTCTCGCACCAGCTCGCGGGTGGCGGTGAGCAGTCCCTCGCCGTCGGGCAGCAGCGTCTCTCTATCGCCGATGACTTCCAATTTCACGAAGTCGTTGAAGCCGGCCTCCCGGGCCAGCCGAGCGTAGCGGATGGCCTCGTCGGCGGAGTAGCAGCCGGCGGTGTTGGCCAGAAGAAAATATTGTTCCGGACTCAGGTGGTGAAGCACGCCCTCCTCTTTGGTCCGGTCGAGATCCACCCGGCGCACGGCGACGGTAACGATCTCGGCGCCCGAAGCCTCGATGGAGTGGACCATGTCGGCGTTGGTGCGGTATTTCCCGGTCCCGACCATGAGCCGCGAACGAAAACTCCGCCCGCCGATGACCAGGGGGGTGTCGAGGGTGGGCTCAGGGGCGAGTGTTGTGGTCATTTCCGCTGCTCCGATGGTGCTGTCACCCTGAGCGGAGCGAAGGGGGCATACGTCGGGTCATGCCCGCTTCACCGCGCTCAGCGTGACAAAGGTCTTTCGGCTCTCCTACTCCACAGATAAAGATAACCCAAAGTCACCTCACCCCCCGCCCACAAAGTGCACCAGCTCGACGCTGTCCCCGGGGCTGAGCGGCGTTGCGGCCAGCAGCGGGCGGCGGACGATCTCGCGGTTGAGCTCCACGACCACCGTGCGCGGATCGAGCTGCAGGTGCCCGAGCAGGTCCAGCAGCGTCGCCGGCCCCGGCACCCGGCGCGGCTCGCCGTTCAGTACGATCGCCATCTCGCTCATGCGTCCTCCAGCCATGGTGCCAACAGGGCCATCGCGGCCGCCGCGGGGTCGGCGGTGCGCCAGAGCGCTCCGATCGCCGCGGTACCGTAGGCCCCCGCCAGCCGGACCTCGGCGGCCCGCGCCGCGTTGATCCCTCCGATCGCGATCACCGGCGCTCCCCAGCTTGCGGCCTCCCGCACCAGGTCCAGTCCCGCGGCAGGGCGCCCGGGGTGCGACGCGGTCTGGTAGACGTTGCCCACCAGCAGAAAGTCGGCGCCTTCACCCACGGCGGCCGCGGCCTCCGCAGCAGTATGCACCGAGCACCCGATCCACCCGCGGACGAAGCTGGTGCGCGCCTCCCGAGGGGAGATGTCGTCGCTGGCCAGCTGTACTCCCTGGGCGCCGGCGGCCGCGGCGACGTCGGGCCTGCCGTTGACGAACACCGCCGCTTCCGGCGGGCGCGCGAGGGCGATGAGCCGCAGGGTGATGCGGGCCAGTGCCGCTCCGCCCGCGGCCCGGTCCCGCACGTGGAGGGCGACCGCGGGCCCGGCGGCCGCGATCGCCGCCGCCCGCACCGCTAAGTCGGGAGCGCCCAGCACCTCCGCGTCGGTGATCGCGTGCAGTCGCGGCAGCGGCCTCATGCGAGCCGCTGGCCGGTGCTGAGTCCGCGTCCCCTGAGCCAATCCCCGACCGGGAGCCGGCTCTTTCCGGCCGGCTGAACCTCGTCGAGCTCGAGGGCGCCGCGGCCGCAGGCGATGACCAGCCGCCGGCCCACCTCCAGCACGGTTCCAGGCTCACCGCTTCCCTCCAGCGGCGTCGCGCCGAACAGCTTGACCGGCGCGCCCTCGAGGCTGGTCCAGGCTCCAGGCGTGGGATCGAAGGCCCGTACCTGCCGGGAGAGGAATGAAGCCTCTTTCCGCCAGTCGAGCCGAGCCGTCTCCCGGCTGATCTTGGGCGCGTACGTGGCACCGGCGGGATCCTGAGGCAGAGGATATGCGGGACCATCCGCGAGGAGCGATAACGCCTTTACCAGCGCTGCCGCGCCCAGCTCAGCCAGGCGGAGCGTGAGTGCACCGCCGGTCTCTCCCGGCATGATGGGAGTGGGGACCTGATAGAGCACCGGCCCGGTGTCGAGCCCTTCTTCCATCTGCATGATGCTGATACCGGTCTCGCACTCTCCTGCCAGGATTGCATGCTGGATGGGCGCGGCCCCGCGGAAGCGCGGCAGCAGCGAGGCATGGACGTTGATCATGCCGAGCGGGGGCAGGCTCAGCACCTCGCGCCTGAGAATGTGTCCGTAAGCCACGACGACCCCAAGCTCTGCCTCCAGCCGGTGAAGGCTGGCGAGAAAGAGATCGCCGCTGGGCCGATCCGGCTGAAGCACCGGCAGCCCATGGGCCTGAGCAACCAGCTTGACCGGAGACGGGTGGAGCTTCGAGCGGGAGCGGCCCTGAGCTTTGTCGGGCTGGGTCACGACGCCGGCGACGGTGAAGGGTTCGGCCAGGAGAGCCCGGAGCGAGGTCACCGCAAACTCCGGGGTTCCGAAAAAGACGATCCGCATGACTTCGGCTCAGTCGGGCGGGGCCGACGCCGTCTGCACCTCTTTGGTGTAGCCCGTATCGTCCTTGTGCTCCCGCCGCCACTTGGACACCAGCATCTGGCGCCGGATGGGACTCAGATGATCGAGGAAGAGAATCCCGTCGAGGTGATCAATCTCGTGCTGAATGGCGCGGGCCTTGAGCCCGGCGGCGTCCATCCGGTATCGGTTGCCCTCGCGGTCCATGGCTTCGATGACTACGCGCTCCGGGCGGGTGACGTCGCCGTAGATGTCGGGGATCGAGAGGCATCCCTCCTCGGCGACGGAGCGTCCTTCGCTCTCGACGATGACCGGGTCTATCATGGCGAATCGCTCGCCTTCGGCGTCCACCACGGCCACGCGGCGGGCGACGCCCACCTGGTTGGCGGCGAGCCCGACGCCCTTGGCGGCGTCCATGGTCTCGAACATGTCGTCTACCAGGCGACGCACCTCGTCGTCCACCGTACCCACCTCGGCGCTCCGCTGCCGCAGCACCGGGGAGCCGAGCAGGTGGAGATGCCGCAAGCTCATGCCGCGGGGGTTCCCGGCGCGGTTGCGGCGCCGATACGGACGATGCGGGACCGCTCGATGATCACCGTCGAGGTGCCGCTCTCGACCGTCACCCGCACTTCCTTGCCGGTAGCGGTCTCGGTCTCCTTGATATCCCGGACCCGTCCGACGATCCCACCGCTGGTCATGATCTCGTCGCCCTTCTTGAGGTTGGCGAGAAGCTCCGCCTGCTTCTTCCGCGCCTGTCCGGAGGGCCGCAGGATCAGGAAGTAGAAGACCAGGCCGATGGCGGCCATCTGCAGCAGCAGGACGGTCAGCCCGCCGCCCGAACCGGTTTGTGCCTGGAGCATGCAGCTCTCCTCAGGATGCCCGTGCGTAGTGGCGGCGAAGCCAGTCGCGGCTCCAGCCGTCGAAGGTGCCATCCAGGATCCGGGCGCGGGCCTGCTCGCCGAGCCGCACCAGAAACCGGATGTTATGGATCGAGACCAGCCGCATCCCCAGCATGTCCTCGACCACGAACAGGTGTCGCAGATAGCCCCGCGGAAACGTGGTGCAGGTCTCGCAGTCGCACTCGGGATCGAGCGGCTCGCGGGAGCCGGTGAGCGCTGCCCCCCGGACATTCACCCGGCCCGCCGGAAGCCAGGCGGTGCCGTGGCGGCCGTTGCGGGTGGCGGCGACGCAGTCGAAGAGATCTATGCCGCGCGTGATCCCCTCCAGCAGGTCGGCGGGAAATCCGACCCCCATAAGATAACGGGGGATGTCGCGGGGCAGGGCGGGGCCGAGCTGCTCCAGCACCCGATGCATCACCGGTTTGGATTCGCCCACCGACAACCCCCCGATGGCGATCCCGGTCCACGGCCCCCGCTCCAGGGTACCCTCGAGGGATTGCATCCGAAGCTCGTCATGGGTGCCGCCCTGGATGATGGGCCAGAGCGTTTGCGTTTCCACCGCCAGTTCTTCATGCCTCAACCGGCACCGGTCCAACCACCGCAGCGTGCGCTCCATGCCCTCGAGCGCGAGGGCGTGGGGCGCCTGGCCCGGCACCACGTGGTCGAACGCCATGGCGATGTCGGCGCCGAGCGTCCTCTGGATCTCGATCGCGCGCTCGGGCGTGAGGATGCGGAAGCTGCCGTCCACGTGGCTCTGGAACTCGACACCGTTCTCCGAGATGCGGCGCAGGCCCTCGAGCGAGAAGACCTGGAACCCGCCGGAGTCGGTGAGCATGGGGCGGTCCCAGGTGGTGAACCGGTTGAGTCCGCCCATGGTCCGCACCACCTCTTCGCCGGGCCGCAGGTGCAGGTGATAGGTGTTGCCGAGTACGATCTGGGCACCGGTGCGGCGCACATCGGCGGGGCTGAGGCCGCGGACGACGCCGTAGGTCCCGACCGGCATGAAGGCCGGGGTGCGTACCTCACCGTGGGGCAGTGCCAGGGTTCCTGCCCGAGCGGCTCCGATGATGCGCTCGAGACGAAACTCGAACATCAGCGCCGCGACGCCGTCAGAGAATCACCATGGCATCGCCATAGGAGTAGAACCGATACCGCCGGTCCACCGCGTGGCGATAGGCTGCCAGGGTGAGCTCGTGCCCCGCGAAGGCGCTCACCAGCATGAGGAGGGTGGAGCGCGGCAGATGGAAGTTGGTAATCAGGCGGTCCACGACTCTGAACTGGTAACCCGGGGTGATCATGAGCGAGGTCTCGCCGGGGCCCGAGCGCAGGGTGCCGTCGTTCTGTGCCGCACTCTCCAGCGCCCGTACCACCGTGGTGCCCACGGCCCAGATCCGTCCCCCCTGCTCCCGCA
>JACCQZ010000333.1 GCA_013813875.1 Gemmatimonadales bacterium
GCGCTGGATTCACACACCAGGGCACTCGGCCGGCCACGTGTCGCTGTTCCGGGATACCGACAGGACGCTCATCGCGGGCGATGCCTTCGTCACCCTGAAGATGGCATCGGCGATCGCAGCGCTGACGTACCGGCGGGAAATGCACGGCCCGCCGCCCTACTTCACGCCGGACTGGGCGTCATCGCGGCGGTCGGTGGAAACGCTGGCTCGGCTGGAGCCGGAGGTGGCGGCCACGGGGCATGGCCGGCCGCTCCTGGGATCGCGGATGCGCGAGGAGCTGCACGAGCTGGCCCGCGACTTCGGCCGCCGTGCGGTTCCGTCGAAAGGTCGCTATGTGGGCCGGCCGGCGGTGACCGATGCCCATGGAGTGGTCTCAGTGCCGCCGCGCCGAGGTGCCCCGCTGCCGACCATGCTGCTCGGACTTGCCCTGGCGGGTCTGGCCGGAGCCGCGTTGGGACGTGCCCGGCGATAATCAGTGCTGGGCGTAGAGCGCGGTGGTGCCGTTCAGTTGAAAGGAAACCACCTGGAATGGTTCCTTCGGCGCTCCCGGAACGGCCATGCCGGGCGAGCTGCTCGGCATGTCCGGCACCGCCAGGCCGGCCACCTTGGGCTGTTGCCGCAGCAGCCGGAGAATGTCTTCGGCCGGCACGTGGCCCTCCACCAGGTACTTGTCTACCTGAGAGGTGTGGCAGGAGCGGACGTCCTTGGGAACACCGAGGCTGTCCTTGACGGTGTCCATGTCGTCGTCATCATGGACCTCGACCGCGAAGCCGGCGGCTTTCACATGATCCACCCACTTTTCGCAGCAGCCGCAGGTGGGGCTCTTGTAGATGGTCATCTTCGGCGGGGAACCCGCCGGGAGCTGGGCCCAGAGGCTCGGTCCACCCACCAGAGCCACCCCCAGGCCGCCGGCCTGAGCGACGAACGTACGTCGTGAGATCATCGTTTCTTCCTCATGAAACCAGTGAGACTTCCTCCGCCACTCTGCGCTCCACCTCGGCGGCGGGACAGGTGAGGAGGTCGAGCAACCCTTCGAGCGGCCGGGCGGGGGCCTTGGCCACGAATACCCGAAGCCGCCGGGCGCTTCGGTAAAGCTCGTCGGCTACCCGGGGCAACCCGAGCTGGCCGGCTCGCCCCGCGTCGGTAAGGCGCTCGACGGCCCCACCGCGGGTGCGGAGCGGCAGGTCCACGCCGAGCATCGAGGAGCGGGCCGGAAAGTCGAGCAGCAACTCCCCGGGCTCGAGCCCGACCTGCACGGCCAGCGCATCCTCTACCCGCTCCAGCAGATCGGGGTCCTCGGAGACCCAGGACTCGACCTCGCCGGGGACATCGCTGGCCGGCAGGTCGAGAGCGCGCTTGTGTAGACGGCGTGCCTTTATGCTGGCCGCGAGCGCGTTACGGTCTCGGGTGATCAACAGCTCCATCAGTCCGTCGTCGGTGGCCTCTTCGATCGTCTCGACCGTGATGCTCCCGCGGGCCACCGCGCCCCGCACCGCGCGCTTGAACATGCAGGTGGCCGAGCGAACCGCATGATGCCAGTAGACGTTGCGGTACATCTGATACTTGGCAAAGAGCAGCGACTCGAGCGCGCTCACGCCTTTCTCCTGCACCCCGACCTCGTATCGCCCGCGGGCCGTCTCCACCAACGTTATGGACGACAGGAGACGATCCACATCCACCGTGCCATAGGGCACCCCGCACATCCGGGCATCGCGGCTCAGGTAATCAATCTTGTCGAGATCGAGCGAGCCCGAGATCAGTCCCTGCAGCGGGCTCGCGCTTTCACCGGTGATGAGCTCGCCCAGCCTGGCGGCAAAGTCCGGCCCTCCGATCTCGGCCAGCCGCTGCGCCAGCTCTCCCTGGGACAGCTTGGCCACGCCCAGTGTTTCATGGGAGGGAAACCCGGCCTCTTCGAGCGCGTGGGAGAACGGGTAGTGCCCGATATCGTGGAGCAGCGCGCCCAGCCGCACGGCGAGGGGGTCGGTCGGCGGCACCAACTCCAGCTCACCGCGCTCTTCCAACACGGCCAGTGCCCGCTTGGTCAGATGGTACGCGCCGAGGGCGTGCTCAAACCGGGTATGGCTAGCGCCGGGGTAGACCAGGAACGCATGACCCACCTGCCGGATGTATCGGAGCCGCTGCACGGCGGGCGTGTCGAGCGCCAGCAACGCCGGGCGGTCGAGCCGGATGTTGTCCCAGAGCGGGTCCCGGATGACCTCCAGCTCGGCCACACTATGCCTTGGGTTCCGCCGCCGCGACCGCATCCGGTACCTGGGTCCGGTACTGCTCGAAGTTCTCCCGGAACATGGTGGCGAGCTTGCGGGCCTGATCGTCGTAGGCGGTGGGGTCGGACCAGGTGCCGCGGGGGGAGAGAACATCGGAAGGCACCCCCGGCACCCCGGCAGGTACCTCGAAGCCGAACACCGGATCCTTCACGAACCTGGCCTGGTCCAACTCGCCGGCCAGGGCGGCGCGGATCATGGCGCGGGTAAAGGGAAGCTTGATCCGGGAACCGGTGCCGTAAGGCCCGCCGGTCCAGCCGGTATTGACCAGCCAGACCCTCACCCTGTGCTTGGCGATCCGCTCGCCCAGCATCCCGGCGTAAACCCCCGGAGGCAGCGGCAGGAAGGGCGCGCCGAAACAGGCGGAGAAGGTCGCCGACGGCTCGGTGACACCCCGCTCGGTGCCCGCCACCTTGGCCGTGTAGCCCGAGAGGAAGTGGTACATCGCCTGCTCCGCCGTGAGCCGCGCGATCGGCGGCATGACCCCGAATGCATCCGCGGTGAGGAACACGATATTCTGGGGATGGCCGCCGGCGCCGCCGGGAAGATGGTTCGGGATGTAGTGCAGGGGATAGCAGGCGCGGGTGTTCTCGGTAATGTCGTCGGCGTCGTAGTCCACCGACCGGGTGGCAGGATCGAGAACCACGTTCTCGAGCACGGTGCCGAACATTCGGGTGGCCGCGTAAATTTCCGGCTCGGTGTCCGGCCGCAGCCGGATGACCTTGGCGTAACACCCGCCCTCGAAATTGAAGACCCCGCGCTCGCTCCACCCATGCTCGTCGTCCCCGATCAGCCCCCTGGATGGATCGGCCGAGAGTGTCGTCTTGCCGGTGCCCGAGAGTCCGAAGAAAATGGCGGTGTCCCCCTTGGGGCCGACGTTGGCCGAGCAGTGCATCGGCATCACTCCAACGCCCGGCAGCATGTAGTTGAGCGCGCTGAAGATGGACTTCTTCATCTCGCCCGCGTACCGGGTGCCACCGATCAGGACCA
>JACCQZ010000340.1 GCA_013813875.1 Gemmatimonadales bacterium
CACTCGGTGGTGTCCTGGGACTTCGCGGTGTCCATCGTGCCGGGATGGCACGGGACCATCTTCGCGCCCTACTTCGTGGCCGGCGCCATCTACTCGGGCATCGGCATGGTGCTCACCCTGATCATCCCGCTCCGGCGGGCGCTCAAAATCGAGCACATGATCACCGAGTACCACTTCGACAACCTCGCCAAGCTGACCCTGCTCACCGGTTCGATCCTGTTCTACGCCTACGCGATGGAGTATTTCGTGGGCTGGTACAGCGGCAACATCTTCGAGCAGACCGCGTTCTACCGGCGGGCGTTCGGCCCCTACTGGTGGGCCGGGTGGACCATGATCGTCTGTAATGCTTTCGTCTCCCAGCTGCTCTGGTTCCGAAAGATCCGGACCAATCTGACCTCGCTCTTCGTCATCTCGATTTTCATCAACATCGGGATGTGGTTCGAGCGCTACGTGATCATCGTCTCTTCCCTCAGCAATGACTACATCCCCTGGGCCTGGGATCAGCTCAACCCCACCTGGGCCGACTGGGGCATCCTCCTCGGATCATTCGGCTGGTTCGGAATGTGGTTTCTCCTCTTCGCCAAGAACTTCCCCATCGTGGCGATCCAGGAGATCAAGGAGATGATTCCCATGCCGCGGAAGCGGGGAGGGCACCACTGATGCCCTCGCTCATGCGGGTCAAGCGGGTACCGGGTCTGCTGGCCTCGTTCATCCATGTGGATGCCGCGGCGGACGCCATTCGCGCGCTGCGGGCGCGGGGCCACCGGGACTTCGTGGTCTATAGCGCCGCCCCCAACCACGAGATCGAGGAGGCACTGGATCAGGGCGTAAGCCCGGTGCGCCTCTTTACCCTGATCGGCGGCCTCACCGGGTGCGCCGCGGGCTTCGGCATGACGCTCTGGATGTCGTACGACTGGCCTTTGCTGGTCGGCGGCAAGCCGATCGGTTCGATTCCGCCCTACGTGGTAATCGCCTTTGAGCTGACCATCCTCATGGGGGCGCTCGCCACGGTGACGGCGGTGGCGCTTTTCTCGGTGCTCTTCGGCAAGCGGGGCATCGCTTATGACCCGCAGTTCAGCGACGACCGGATCGGCATCTTCGTGCCGGGCGGGCGGGATCAGGCCGGTTCCCTCGAGCAGATGATGCGCTCGGCCGGCGCGGTGGAGGTGCGGCATGAAGCCGCGTAGACTCCGCCTCAGCTGGATAACCCTGCTGACACTGAGCGTCGGAGGGTGCGACTTCTGGTACAACCGGGTGCCTTCGCCGGACGACCTCTGGCACATCATTCCCTGGTTCGACCACATGGTGGTGCAGCGCTACATCCGTCCCTACGAGACGTACCAGGTGCCGCGGCACACGCCGGAAGGGACGGTGCCGGTGACCGGCGGGGAGCCCGACTGGCTGGCTGAATGGAGCACGGGCCGAACGACCACCACCGACACGCTGCGGAATCCATTCGCGGGTCAGGGATCCCGGCGGGCGGCCGCGGCCGGCCCCGAAGTTCCGAGGCTTCCGGCGTCCTTCGAAGCCGCTGGTGACACGCTGTACCAGAACTACTGCGCCGTCTGCCACGGCGCGGCCGGTGATGCCAGAGGGCCGGTGTCGAGCCGGATCGGCGCGCCTTCCCTCCTGACCGGGCGCGCCCGCGCCTACAGCGACGGCTACCTCTACAGCATCATCCGCTACGGTCGAGGCGTCATGCCCCGCTACGGCGACAAGGTGTACACTCCGGTTGGGCGCTGGGCGATCGTGAGTCACTTGCGCAAGCTGCAGGCACAGACGCCGGCGGCGCCGGAGCCGCCGGGCGCCTCGGCGCCGATCCCGCCAGGACCGAGCGCCACCGGATCGTCTGGAGGTCGTCCGCGATGAGCCCCACCACCGTTCACCAGCGGCTGGTCGAGCGCTCCCTCTCCGGCCGCTACGAGGTGTTTCTCGGGGTCGGGGCGGGGCTCTTCATCCTCGGCCTTATTCTCTTCATCGGCGCGCTCACCGGCGGCGCCGCCGACCGCGCCTGGCAGCTCTTCCACGTCAACTGGATCTTTTTCACCGGGTTGGCGGGAGGCAGCGTGGCGTTCACGGCGGTCCAGAAGATCACCAACGCCAAGTGGTCCGGGCTGATCATCCGCTTCGCCGAGGCGTCGGTGGCGTTTCTGCCGGTGTCGCTCATCGGGCTGGTGCTGATCTTTACCGCCGGCTACGCGGCGGTGTATGGCCCGATGCAGGTGGCGCTGCACGAGCTGCCGCACTCCAAGGCGGTCTGGCTCTCCCATGAGTTCATGTTCGCGCGGCTGGCCCTGGGGCTCGCGGCGCTGACGCTGGTGGGATGGAAGCTGATCCGGGCCGACCTGGTGCCCGACATGCACGCGGTTCGCTCGGCGGCGGGGCCGGGGCGGCGCAATCTCTTCGACCGGTTGAGCCGGCGGTACGACGGAACCCCGCAAGCCGCGGCGGAGCAGGAGGCGCACATCCGGCGGCTGGCCCCGGGCTATGTCGTGCTCTACGCCCTGGTGTTCACTCTGGTGGCGTTTGACGGGATCATGGCGCTGCAGCCGCACTGGTTCTCCAACCTGCTCGGCGGCTTCTTCTTCATGGGCTCATTCCTCGGCGCGCACATGCTGCTCGCGCTGATGATGATGTACGGCGCGCCGCATCTCGGGATCGCCGACCTGGTCTCTCCCAAGCAGCGGCACGATCTGGGCAAGCTCTGCTTCGGCTTTACCGTGTTCTGGGCTTACCTGATGTGGGCCCAGTTTCTGGTCATCTGGTACGTCAACCTGCCGGAAGAAACCGGCTTTGTCTTCGCCCGCCTGTGGGGTCCGTGGCTTCCGGTGGGCCGCGCGGTGTTTCTCGGGATGTTCATCATTCCCTTCTTCGGCCTGCTGGGCGTGGCGCCCAAGAAAACCCGCGTCACCCTCGGCTTCTTCGCGGTGGTGAGCCTGGTGGCGCTGTGGCTCGAGCGCTACCTGCTGGTGATGCCTTCGGTGACCGCCTTCCCGGGTCCCCGCTTCGGCGTTCCCGAGCTCGGGCCCACGCTGGTCTTTGCCGGCCTGTACCTGCTGACGTACGCTCTCTTCGCCCGCACCTTCCCGATGGTCTCGCCGCGGCTGGCGGAAATAACTCTGGGCCGCGAGCGGGGACATGCGATCGCGGAAGCGGAGTTTCTGCACGAAGAGGGGTCGCAGGATTATGTCAGGCCGGATCTGGTGGAGCGGAGGGAGAGGGAGAGATAAGGAAGTAGAAAGTAGAAAGTGAAAAGTGAAAAGTGGAAGCTAACGTCCCGGTCCGCGGCGTCTCCTACCTACCACTTTTTACTTTTCACTTTCTCCTTTTCACTTTCTCCGATCACCGCCGACTCCGCATCTCCGCGTTCATCCGCCGGATCATCGCCAGCAGACTGTCGGTGGGCAGGGCGCCGGTGATGGCGAGCATGCGGTCTCCCATCTGCATCGCCATGGAATGCGCTCCGCCGTCGCCGCGGGGCCCAGTGGAATCGGCGGTGCTGCCGGCCGAGTCGGGGTCGCTCATGGCGCGGCGGGCGAGCAGCTGAGAGACATCCGGGGCGGGGCCTTCGATGGTTCGGATGACCTGTCCCGACGAGAGTTGTTGCGCCACCACCATCAGCGGCCGCTGTCCGACGTTCTCGCTCACCTGCACCTGCACCCGCACGATCGGCAGCCCGCCGATGTGCGGCACACTGGTGCCCGCCTCGGCCTGTGCCCCATCCCACGACATCGTGCGCCACATTCCTTCAAGCTCCGGGCTGTCGTCGGCGCGGGGCTTGTCGATCGGCGAAAGCTCGAGCGCGGGGACCGGATCGAGTACCGCGAGCACCGCCGCGCGATCGGCGGCGGTAGCGGAGGAGTCGGGTGAATGCCGGGGCGCCCGCCGGGCCGGAGCCTGCCGTGCTGCCGGCATAGCGGCCCGGGAGGCTGAAGCCGGGGGCGCCGCCGCGACCGCCTGCCGGGAAGCGGGCTCGGCAATCGGAACCGGCGCCGGCAGCTCCTGCCGCTGTGCCGCCTGCACCGGCGCGCGATCGCCGGTGAGGGAGCTTCCCGTCCAGCCGAGCGCTACCGCGGCCACCAGGCTGGCGGCCCAGGCCACACTTTGAAGCCGCCGCCGCCGCTGGAACGCCACCTCCGCCGCACGGCGTCGAAGGGTATCGAACCCGGGCGGCACGCCTCGGGTCGGCGCCAGCCGGGAGAGCAAGGCCGTGGTGCGGTCGCGCAGGGCGGCGATGCCATCGCGCGCGCCCTGGCAGGCCGGACAGCCGGCGAGGTGACTCTCGATCTCCACGCACTGGCTCCGGCTCAGCCCCTGGTCCAGATAGGCGTGCAGCTCGTCTTCAGGAATGTGCCGCATGATTCCTTGTCTGCGCGTGCTGGCGGTCGTGTGCATCAACCAGGCGGCGGCGGGCCCGCGCCAGGGTGGTGCCGACGGCCCCGACAGCGAGGCCGGTCTGCGCGGCGATCTCCGGATAACTCAGCCCCGCGTCCCACAGCAGCAGGATCTCCCGATCCCGTGGGGTGAGCGTGTTCAACGCCTCCTGCACCGAGGCTACCTGCTCGTCGTGCTCGACCGTGTCGTCAGCGCTCGGCGCCACGGTGGGCTGAGAGATCGGATCGCCTTTCAGCAGGGTCAGATGGCGTTTCCGGCGCATCGCCGACCGGGCTTCGTCCCGGGCCAGGTTAGCGGCGACGGCGAATACCCAGGCACGGGGCTTGTCGGGGCGGTGGGCCAGCGCCCGGACGAACACCTCCTGGGCCAGATCTTCCGCCCGCTCCGCATCCCACACCTTGCGGTAGAGGAACCGCACCACGGCGGTGTAGGTGCTCTGGTACAGCTGTTCCAGCTCGTCCGTCACGAATCCTCGAGGTGCGGGGGAAGCCGAATCGTCCTTGAGACGGCCCACTCTCCCCCGCTTGCACAGTTGAAGGCGCTTAGACCGGGGCCGGCTTCCGCCGCCGCGCCCCGGGGGCGAACACGCACCCGGGATGCAGCCCCTTGTTTTTGGGAGGCCACTCGGAGCAGAGGTCCGGCTTGGCCGGCCGTCCATCCGCCCGGGTGCGGCCATGCAGCGTACAGGCGATGCCGTCGCTCGCCAGGTAGTCGCAGGCGGAGATCATCTCGACGTCAATCGAATAGTCCCCGCCCCGTTCCACTTTACAGAGATACGGCGAGCGACGGGACCGCACCAGCGACTCCAGCATCCGCTCGTCCCGGGTACACATGATCTCGACCTGCAGATCCCTGCAGCAGGCTGCCCGCCGGGTGTTATCCGAGGTGCGACAGCGCGCGTCGGCGCAGGGATTGGCTGCGGTGAGTACCGGCAGCGGCCTGGCGGGGAGGGCGGGAGCAACGACCGGTAGCCGCCGCACCACGCTTTTTCGGGCGTCTATCACCCTGAAACGATCGCCGCCGAGGCGGCGGGGCTGATCCACCGGCCGGGGCGCCCGCGGCGCCGGTCCCTGAAAGCCGTGAGCCCGGCACCGCGCGGCACCGCCATCGAGGGCGAGGTAGCGGCAGGGGACGCGGAGCGCCGCTTCCAGGTAGAGCTCGCCGTCCTCCTCCCACAACTCGCCGAAATCCAGCTGCTGAGTGTGGCCCAGGAGCCAAGTCGCCTCGTGGTCGAGCGAAGTGTCCCCTTCTTCCAGCGAGCCGACACGCAGGGTGGCCCGGAGCGATCGGCACTGCTGTCCCAGTCCGGCGCAGGGTGGAACGGCGCTCGGCGGTGGGACGGCGGTCGGCACAACGCGTGGTGGTTTCATGCGTGCTCTAAACTACACCTTCCCTCGCCGCCGCACACGCGCGGAGCCTCTTCCGTTTTCCGGGGTTCGGACTATACTTGGGAACTTGTGAAACGGTTCACAAAGTACGTCACATACCCAGTTTCGGAGGCAGAACGGCGATGCGTGTGACTTCCATGGTGGCGGGCCTGGCCATCGTCCTAGCGGCCTGCGGCGGCGGCGATCAGAACGCCGAACAGCAGACAACCACGACCACACCCCCCGATCAGCCGGCTCCCGCGGCTGGCGCTCCCGCGGGCGGCGCTCCCGCGGCCGGCGGCAAGACGCACAACGTGAACATGGTGCTCGAGGGAAGCAGCTACAAGTACGTGCCCGAACAGCTGACCATCAAGTCCGGCGACGTCGTCCGGTTCGTCAACAAGAGCGGCGGTCCCCACAACGTCTCATTCTGGGCCGACAGCGTTCCCTCGGGTGCCGCGGCCGCATTGAAGGCCGGCATGCCCGATCAGATGGCCCCGCTGGAGGGCCCGCTCCTCACCGCCCCCGAGGCGGTCTACACCGTCAACTTCGCCAATGCCCCCGCGGGCGAGTACAAGTATTACTGCCTGCCGCATCTGGCGTTGGGGATGAAGGCAAGGCTTACGGTGCAGTAACCAGGTTGCGGCAGCGACAAGAGTGACAAGTTGCCAGTGACAAGTGACAAGCTGAAAATGCGGAGCAATCTGACCCCCTCCCGCATCTGTCACTTGTCACTTGCAACTTTTGTCACCTTCCACTTCTGTGTTCTCGTCCCCACCCCCACCGCCCCCCCCACCATAACCCCTGCCATCGCATCCACCCCGTAGTGCATCTGGCAGTAGACCACGCCGAGGAGCAGCAGGATTGTCGGGGTGAGGAGGATGAGTCCGACGCGGGGAGAGCCGCGGCCGGCGGCGATGGCGGCGGCGACCGTGGCCGCCACGTGTGAGCTGGGGAAGGCGGTGCCGTAGGAGCTGCCGGTGGCCAGAGTCTGGTAGACCAGACGCGCCGCGGGGTTGTCGAGAAGCCAATCAGGTGGTGGAGGAAACACGTAGTAGGGTCCGGCGACCGGGAAGAAGATGAACACCAGGTAGCAGACGACGAACGTGGTCATCACCACCAGCACGAAGTGGCGGGTGGCCGGAAAATCCCGGCGCCACAGGAAATAGAAGGCCGGTAACGAGACGATGAAGTAGTACGAGAAGTAGGCCCCGTGGAAGAGAACCGACAGGAACCGGCTGGGGACCGCGCGATACCACTCCTGACTGACCTGCGAAGCGAAGAACGCCAGCTCCCACCGCTGCACCAGACCGTCGTAGATCCGGAGATCGGCAGCCCCGTTGAGCACGTCGAGCTCGCTGTACAGCCCCGCCAGGAGGAAGAGCGGGTACACCTCCCGCAGCGCCTGGCCGACCGGCCCGAGCCGTACCCGGGTGAGCAGAGCCAGAAATACCACGAACAGACCGTGAGCCAGGAGCAGCCACCAGCAATCCGGCTGCTCCGCTGCACGAGCCAGCGCCACCACCGAAACGATGCTCAGGTAGCCGAGCAGCAGCCAGTCCACCGCGAGGAGCGGCTGTGACCGGTGCGGGGTGGAGGCCTCGTGCGAAGCCGGTAGCGCTACAGCCATCCGGTGCTCCGGTACCAGCGGTAGGTATCGGCGAGCCCCGATTGCAGGTCATGGGCGGCGTGCCAGCCGGTGTCCCGCGTGAGTGGTTCGGGGTCTCCGGTCCATGCCGGCTGAAAAAACTCGTTGGCTTTGTCGGAGGTGAGAATCGTGGCCTGCCCCACCGTCCGGGCCGATGCCTCCGTCAGCCGGAGGAGCGCCCGGCCCACCGCCGGAGGGATGCGCAGCACAATCGTGCGTCGCCCCATCACCTGGCCCACCGCGCGGACGAACTCGGCGCTGGTGAAGACCTGCGGATGGCAGGCGTAGTAGGTCCGCCCAATGGCCCTGGGCGCCGTGCCGGCGGCGACGAGGCCTTGCGCCAGATCGGCGGCATGAATGGCCGAGAGCTGTTGCATCCCGTCGCCGAAAACCGGCGCCAGCCCCAGGCGCGCGAGGCGAAATACCTTGAGCACTTCCCGATCCCGCGGCCCGTAAACCATCGGCGGACGCACGATGGACCAGGCCAGCGCGCTCGCCGTCACCACCTGCTCGGCGGCGAGCTTGCTGCGTCCGTACGCGGTCACCGGCTTCGGCGGCTCGGTGCCGGTGAGCGGGACGCCGCGCCGCGCCGGCCCCGCCGCCGCCATAGAGGAGACCAGGACGAATCGGGGGCTGCCGTTCCGCTCGGCCGCCGCGGCGAGGTTGGCGGTCCCATCGCGATTGGCGCGGAAGAACTCCGACTCACTTCGCGCGGACACGACGCCCGCCTCGTGATACAC
>JACCQZ010000354.1 GCA_013813875.1 Gemmatimonadales bacterium
TCTCCGAACGCGCAATCGCCGTCACGGAACCGGATCCGCACGATCTCATAGCCGGCCGGCGGCCTCCGGTTCCACGAGCCCCGCATCGCTACGAACGCATCGCCTCGATACCCCGCGGGAAACATCGCTGCGTCGTAAAAGGCCATCTGCATCGGGGCAGCGTGGGCCGTGTACGTCAACGCGGGCCGCTGTCTGATCGAGTCCCACTGAGCCATCGTCAGGTCGCCGGGCGGGTCGTCCTGAGGATTCTGCTTCCCCTCGCCGTAGATGTAGGGCCACCCGTACTGCTTACCCTGCTCGAGTCGGTTGAGCTCCTCGCGCTGGTCCGCGTTGCCGAGCCAGTCAATCCCGTGGTCCATCCCCCACAGCTCGCCGGTTCGCGGGTGCCAGCCGAACCCGATGGTGTTCCGAAGGCCCGACGCGTACACCGTGCGGCTTCGGCCGTCGAGCGTGCTCCGCAGCAGCGCCGCGCTCTCCGGGCTGGTCTCCTCGCAGGCATTGCAGGTGCTGCCGACCGAGAGATAGAGCATGCGGTCGGGCCCGACGGCGAGCGTCCGGTTGGCATGCTGTCCGGCGTCGGGCAGGTCGGCGATGATGCGCTTGAGCTCGCCGACGCTGCCGTCCGGCGCGAGGTCGGCGACGTAGACGTCGTTTACCGTTTGGAGAAAGATCTGCCGCCCGTCTATCGCGATGCCGTGCATCTTAGGGCGCCGCACCAGCGTCCGGGTCTCGTCGGCCCGCCCGTCGCCGTCCCGGTCGCGCACCAGCAGCAGGTCGCCCTCCTCCCGGCGAGTCACGTACACCGACCCATCGCCTGCGGCCGCGAGCATGCGTGCCCGGCCCAGCCCGCGAGCGAAGACCGTCACCTGAAATCCTTTGGGAACCCGAAGCAGGCGGGCCGTATGCTCCGTGGGCTCGAGCTTGGCGGGCTCGTACACGTAGGCCTGCACGGCGACGTCCGCCTGTTCGGGATCGGGAAGCTGGGCGGACTGGGCCGCGGCGGAACCGGCGATGACGGCGGCGGCGCTTAGGAGCAGGAAAAGCGGGATGATGGCAGGAGCCGGATCTCCATGATGGGAGAGGAAACGAAGCAAAAGAACCAGCCTGCGAAGGGGTGGCAGCGGCATGCTGCTTGAGATCCTGGAGAATTTGGAGAGTCGCCCGAAACCTGGCCATGGGCGGTGACACGTATCACCTGCGATCCGCCACCACTGTGGCTCTGGTCACCGACCCTTGCCACCGTTACACACTATGGATCGGCTGCCTGCCGCGTTGGTACTCTCGCAAGGCAATCTGTCGGATGGATCAGCCGATCACCTGCAACAGAGGAGCAATCAATGTCACACCGCCGAATGAGCCTTGGTGAGGCCGCGCTCAAGGGAGCGATCGCCGCGAGCATCGGAGGGTTGGCGATGAAGTTGGCGTGGGACGCGGAACAGAAGCTGCTACCCGAAAGCGAGCGGCTGGGCTCGCCGACGAAGGGGGCGGTGGAGGCGATAGCCAGGAAGCGCGACGTCGAGCTCTCCGACGCCCAGACCTCCGCCGCCGCGGCGGCGTTCTATGGGGGCACGATGGCCGGATGGGGTGCGGTGTTCGGCGTGGTCCAGAGCCGGTTTCACCCACCCGATGCGTTGCACGCCCTGCTGCTCGGCGGCATTCTCTACTCGCTGAACTTTCCCAAGTTCGGGCTCCTGCCGAAGCTCGGCGTCCTGCCATCGCCCGGCCAGCAGTCCACCACCGGGGCCACCGCCCCCATCGTTCCCCATATCGTCTTCGGGCTCACGACGGCGGCGGCGTTCAAAGCGCTTACCGACTAGCGTTGCGCTTCGTCCCCTGAAGCGCCTTCGCCTTCTCCAGATGATTGGCGACGTGCTGTCTCGTTCCTGTCAGGTGCTTCTTGAGGGCGGCGTTGCCGCCTGCCTTCTGAACCTGATCGTCAATCTTGGCAAGGGCCTCCGTGTGGCCTTTGATCATGGCCGCAACGTAGGCTTTCTCGAACGCATCGCCCTCGAGCTGAACGAAGGCGGCGAGCTCTCCCGCGCCTTTCTTTTGCAGCTGTTCCACGGAGCTGGTAATGACAGGCGTGGTGTTGATCCGCTGGCCGAGCTTCAAGGTCTGGTCCATGTTCATGCCATGCTCCTGGTGGAGCAGCTTGGCGTATTGCTTGACCGGCTGGCTCAAGTCTTTGGTTTGGGCCTGCGCGGCGGCATTGATCTCATTGAGATCAATCGCCGTCACGGTGGCGAGAATCTCCGCCTCGGAGCGCTTGCCGCGATCCCTGGCCTGCCGGGCAGTGGAATCGGTGTCGGCGGCGCGCACCGGTGAGCCGGGAATGACCGGCTGGTCCGAAAACGCGGTGGTCGTGGCCTTGGCAGGGGTGAACTGGAGTTTCTCGACGTAGGGCGGATGCTTGCCCATCACATCCTGGACAACGATATCGCCAAACGCCTTGCGGGCCTGTGCTACGGTCTTTTTGCCGTTCACGATGTCATGGTCGAGATTCAAGGTCAGTATGTTGTGCCCCTCCAAGTCGCAGCGGGCCGACAGCTCGCCGACCGTCCGATTGATCGTGCTGCTCGCGTCGAACTCGATCAGGTCGCCTACCTTATCCTGCGGCACGTCGTAGGCGATGGTGTGCTCGAGGAAGTCCACGTGGGGCAGGGGGAAGTCGTGCGGCGTTTCCAGCCTCAGTGCGGTGATTCGTTTGAACGGCCCGGCGTCATGCCAGACGAGCTGCTCAGAGGTGGCCTCCCTTGGCTCGCCGTATTTCGCGATCATCTCTTTGGCCCCCAGCCTCGGTCGCTCAGGCCAGGTGGCGATGATCTTCTCCACCGAAGCCATATCAGCCTTGCCATCCTGCGGGGCCTGAGCGGAGGCACCGCCAGCTGAAATTATCAGGATCAGGGTCGCATTTGCGACCGTCGTTTGCAACGCTCTCATCCTACCCCCTCGAATATTGTGTCGCGAGCACCAGGTTAGGTGATATCTGCCGCGGGCCTTATGCTATCACACCCTTAGGGGCGGCACAGTGATTGCTATCACCCGGGTGTTGCTCCAACGAGCGATCTGTTGTACTCGAACGTGACCGTGCAAGCAGCTCGAACTCCGGCGTGGCCGCTTGCGAGTTGCCGCTGTCTCTGCACGCAGCCTGTCAGCTCCGTGGCCATCTCCAGGACCTTAAATTCCAGTTGGCGCCGGGCCCCGTACGGGTGGGCAGCTCGGGGCGACCCCCGTCCAGGCCCCACCCTTACCAAATTCCCTTCCCGGGATAGATTAGCAGTCCCCCTCAAGCGGCGGAGTGTCCGATGGCATCTCCCGCGTCAGCGCTGGACCGTCCTCTCGTG
Organism: Gemmatimonadales bacterium; assembly: GCA_013813875.1. Classification (GTDB taxonomy): domain Bacteria; phylum Gemmatimonadota; class Gemmatimonadetes; order Gemmatimonadales; family GWC2-71-9; genus CAVVWJ01. The sequence continues at coordinate 3,345 of JACCQZ010000354.1, forward strand.
CTCCTGGTAGATGATGATCATGCCGTACGCCTGGTCATGGCGCGCACACTCGTCGAAGATGGTTACAACGTCCTCACCGCCCCCGACGGTCAGGCCGCCATCACCATCATTCAGGGGCTGCACTCGCCGCCTGATCTGGTGATTACGGACCTCCGAATGCCGATCATGGGGGGGGAAGAGCTCTCGGCGTGGGTGGCGCGCCATCACCCCGGAATTCCGGTGCTGTTCGTGTCGGGGTTCGCTTTGGTCCGGGACGCCCGGGACCTTCCCGGTCCGGTCTTGGCCAAGCCGTTTCTGGGGGAGGACCTCCGCGCCCGGGTGCGAGAGCGTCTGCAGAGCCGGGCGCGGAAGCATTTGCCGTACGATCCGATGAAACGCCTCGAGACCTAGGAACCGCTGGCTGGAGCTACCGGATGCCGGTGTCGGGCTGTGCCGTCGCCGAGTCCATCATGGTATCCCGGCCCATGCGCGCGGCGGCGCTATCCACCCGCTCCTGCACCGATGCATCGGGTGTGGGATCGTCCGACCCACGATTGGAGCCACAGCCTGCGACGAGCAGGGTCAGGGCCATCAGCATTGCGCCGCGTCCGAACATGAGATTCTCCCGATGAAGTTCGTTTGACCGCAGGTGAGCCACGCCGGCAAGCTACCGCGTTCCCCCTTCGTTCGATAGCTGTTACAGAGCGGCGCCCGCCCCCAGTGACGGACGACCTTGAGCCGGGCCCTCCCGCGGCGCTATAGAAAAGCCTGACCCTACAGGAGAGCAATCATGGTACTGCAGAAGCTCGTGGCAGACCTCGGCACTCACGCCGTCGTCGCCGGACTCAAGCTGGCCCGGAAGCAGGTCAGCAAGCGCCAGTACAAGAGGTTGATCGCCACGGCGGTGGCGCAGCTGCTCGAACTCCATCCCGATTACGGCCGGCGGAGCGCCCGCAAGCGTGCTCGCCAGATAACCGGCTCGCGACCATCCAAGAAGCTCATGCGCGCGGCGGGCGGGCTGGGGGTCAGAGAGGGCGTGGAGGCCGCCGCCCTGGCCGCGGCCAGCGCGGGCGCGGCGAAGGTAGTGGGCCTGCTGGGAAAGCGGGTGAAAGAGAGAGTGACCCGAGCGCAGGACGAGCCGGAGGCGGCGGAGAACCACGACGGGCCACACCTGGCCGATGCCGGTGAGGGTGAGAAGCGCCGGGACGCAGGCAGTGACGCCTGATACCATCCGGTAGACCAGCGGCGGTTCAGCTCGGCCGAGCGGACTGGGGCGCCTCGGGACCGGCCGGAGCAGTCGGTGGTGGGCGCGTGGCCGCGAGTGACAACGAGCCCAGGGTGATGAGGAAGAGTCGGGTTGATTGCACGGAGCTCTCCTTAAGAGGAATCGCGGCCGTGCGGGACCCCTGCCTGGCTGCGTGCCGCTCCTTTGGGCCAGAGGCATGCCACCCGGCGCCGGGGCACGAGTCGGCTGCTCGACATCGGCCAAGCCCTTGCCAGCCACTCGCCTGCGAGGGCAGGCCGTCCTCAGGCCGGCTCCCGTCCCGGTAATGCTCGGCGGCACGTGAATCGCCGGTGTGGCCCCGGCTCCACAAAACCACGCACCGACACCCTCGCCACTTGGGCGGGAATGTCGGTGCGTGGACCCGGATGTCCCCAGAGAGAATTCCCCCAGGGAGAGCTTCAAGTCGTCAGGACGCTACCATATCTAGTGTAATCGTCCAGGATGCGCCCGGTACCGCGGACCACGGAGGTGAGCGGATCGTCGTCTACTCGGACGGGCAGACCGGTCTCGTCTATCAGCAGTTGGTCGAGACCCCGGATCAGCGAGCCGCCTCCGGTGAGGACGATGCCGTGATCCAGGATGTCGCTGGCCAGCTCGGGAGGAGTCATTTCCAGAGCCCGCCGCACCGCGTTCGCGATGCGGGAGATCGGCTCCTGGATGGCGTCCCTCACGCCGGCGGAGTCCACCAGGACGGTCTTGGGGAGCCCGGACACCAGGTCTCGCCCCTTCACCTCCATCTCGACTTCGGGCACCAGCGGCACCGCCGAGCCGATCCGAATCTTCATCCGCTCGGCGGTCGGCTCACCGATCAGGAGGCTGTAGGTCTTCCGCATGAACTGGACGATCGCCTGATCCAGCTCGTCGCCGCCGGTCCGAATGGAGGCGTCGCAGACGATACCCGACAATGCGATGACGGCGATGTTGGTGGTCCCCCCGCCGATGTCAATTACCATGCTCCCGACCGGGGTCTCCACCGGGAGCCCGACGCCGATCGCCGCGGCCATCGGCTCCGCCACCATGAGCAGGCGCTTGACTCCCGCCGACCGCGCCGAATCGCGAACCGCCCGGCGCTCGACCTCGGTGATGCCGGAGGGAACGCACACGATCACCGTCGGCTTGACCCGGAAGATGGTCCGGTCAATCACCAGCCGCAGGAAGTGCCGCAGCATCTTTTCGGCGACGTCGAAGTTGGCGATCACCCCGTCCTTCATCGGCCGGACGGCGAGGATTCCCTCCGGGGTGCGGCCCAGCATGCGCTTGGCCTCGAGCCCGATGCCCAGAATGGCGCCGGTGGCCTGATCCACCGCGGCGACCGACGGCTCGTTCAGCACCACTCCTTCACCCTTCACGAATACCAGGGTGTTGGCGGTACCCAGGTCTACCGCGATCTCGGTGGCGGGACGCCAGCTCTTCCGCTTGGGAAGGATGCGGCGCCGCTCGTCTCCGTTCTGGGTCTGGGGCTCGCCGTTGACCGATGGGCTTCGTTCGATCGCTGCAGTCACGGTGGTGGATCCCTTCCTGTCGGGAGTGCGGAGGCGAATTGAGGTGGCGGGCGCCTTGCAGATCTCCGCGCCGGTTGCGTTTCACCCGGTCGCCTGGTGAAGGCGGCGTTGCGAGGAGCTTGCTGTTTAACGGTGCTCGTCCGAGGGAGAGGGCCACGATTTCCGGACTGATGGGCCGCTCTCCCTCCTGCCCGGTTGCAAGATGTGATCCACTATGCTCATGGGCGCTCAGGCCATGACGGCGAGCGCGCCCAGCACGGCCGCCCCCAGCACCTGATCTCCGGTGATGCTTATCCGCTGACGGGCCACCCCGGCGGGAAGCCCCTTGCTGAAGAGCCGCCAGGCGGTATCCTGGCTCAACCGCACGCTCGCCGCGGCTGCCGCCGTTCCTCCCGAGTAGAGCCGCCACTCACCTTCGAACCGAAGCAGGGTCCACTCGCCCCCGGCTTCTCCGGTAATCTGAAATCGAACGGCGGCACCCGCCTGGGCCGGAACCCGGCGGTAGCTGAACGGCAGCGCCCGCACGAACAGCTCAAGCACCGGGTGCATCCACTCCCGCTCGGTGAGCCCGGGCGCGGCCACCGCGTCGCGGATCTGCTGCTGGTGCAGCCACTGCTCGGTGTATTCCCTGCCGATGTCGAACCAGTTCTCCGAGCTGCTCTCGCCCGCCCACGCGACGGCGAAGGGCGCGGGGCCGTGGGGATCGAGAGACCGGAATAGCTCGGCGACTCGGGGGCCGGTAAACCGGTGCAGGTCAATCAGCACCTCGGGGCTCAGCCGCCGCGCGGCGGCCACCCACTCCGCATTGAGCCGGTCGAGGTAGGCAACCAGATCGCGATGGCTTTGGAGCGGCGGGCCGGGCGGCGGAAGCACGCCGTCGCGTTGAAAAGAGAGCCGCCGCAGGGCGGAATCGAGCAGGTGGGCGACGATGTCTTGAACCGACCAGAGGGCGCAGGCGGTCGGACGTTGCCAATTCTCGGGGGCCAGCCGCTCCAGCAACCCGATCAGCTCGGCGTGCAGCGGCGCGAAGCGGTCGGCCAGGTATACCGGTCCGACGGGTTCCAGCGATGCGGGCAGGGCGCTCATTGAAAAAACCTAGTGTAGCGCAGCTCCCTGGCGCGCCTCGAGGGCCTCAGGCGCGCGTTGACCCCCAGGAGGAGCGGGTCCATATTTGGCCGTTCCAGTGAGCAAGCGATCAGAATTTCAGCAGCTTTCACCTGAGGAGTCGGTCATGGCGTTCTCCCTTCCCCCCCTGCCTTACGACTACGCCGCCCTCGAGCCGCATATCGATGAGCAGACGATGCGCATTCATCATGACAAGCATCACGCCACCTACGTCACCAATCTCAACGCCGCCTTGGAGCCCCATCCCGATCTGCAAAAGAAATCCATCGAGGAGCTCATCGCCAATATTGATGCGCTGCCGGAGGCGATTCGTACCCCGGTCCGGAACAACGGTGGCGGCCACGCCAACCATACGATGTTCTGGGAGATGATGGCGCCGGGTGGCGCCAAAGAGCCCCAGGGCGCTCTGTCCGACGCCATCGGTAAGGCCTTCGGCGGTTTGTCTCAGTTCAAGGAGCAGTTCGCCAAGGCGTGCGCCGGGCGGTTCGGCAGCGGCTGGGGATGGCTCACCACCGACGGTAAGGGCGCGGTGGCGATCGAGAGCACGCCCAACCAGGACAGTCCCCTCATGAGCGGCAAGACTCCGCTGCTGGGCTGCGACGTCTGGGAGCATGCGTATTACCTCAAGTATCAGAACCGCCGCCCCGACTACGTCACCGCCTGGTGGAACGTGGTGAACTGGACCGACGTCGCCGGGCGCTACGACCGGGCGGGGAGAAAGTAGCTCCGTGCCCGAGCTGCCTTCCGTCGGGTTTCCCGCGCCGGACTTTACCCTCCCATCCACCTCGGGGAGCGACGTCACTCTCTCGCGGCTGAGGGGGCGGAACGTGCTCCTGGCGTTCTTTCCTCTCGCCTTCACCGGGGTCTGCACCAAGGAGATGTGCGCCTTCACCGACGATTACGAGCAGTTCCGCAGCGCCGAGACTGAGGTGCTTCCGATCAGCGTAGACTCGGTGCCAACTCTGAAGGAGTTCAAGTCCAAGGAGCGGATGTCGGTAGATCTCCTCAGCGACTTCAAACGGGAGGTGAGCCGGCAGTACGGAACGCTCCTGGAAGACAAGTTCTTCTCCAATCGGGCGTACGTGCTGATTGATCGGGACGGGGTGGTCCGTTGGACATTCACGGAGGAGACGCCGGGGAGCCGCCGGGAAAACGGTGAGCTTCTCGAGCGTCTGCGGGCCATCCGGTAGCGGCCGCGCGCGGCCTCGATCCCGGCACCCTCCTTCTTCCCGTTTACTGTAGTCGTCACTCCGCTTACGCTACTCAGCATTCCAGCAAGGATCCCGATGCGTCTGCTCCGTCTCGCGGCCCTGGGGCTGGTCCTGCTCGCGGCCGCGGGGTGCCGGATCGAAGATCGAACCCCGACGGGAACCCGGCGCGACGAGGATGCGATCCAGGAGCTGGTCGCCCAGTATGCCCGGAGTTTTTCCCAGGAGAGCTGGGGCGAGGTGCGGGGATTGTTCTGGCGAAACGGGAGCTACTCCGGACCGATGGTGCCCCGCTCGGTGGGTCAGGCGGTATCCATTGATTCGGCTCTGGCCGTCATCGCCCGGGCTGTGGGCGGAACCGATCCGGAGAACTTCGAGCTACGCGTGCTGCGCACCGATTTCCGCCAGGACGGCGACGTGGCGGCGGTCTGGGTGACCATTCAGCGGCGGGCGCCCCGGCCGGGCTCCACCCGCGTAGTGGAGCGGGACTGGGTGGAGCATCTGGTGCTCCGCCGTATGGGAGGCAACTGGAGAATCCTCAGCGTGGCCGGAGCCTCCGCGCCGAGGGGGAGCCTCGGTGATCGCCGCTGAGCTGAGCACCAGTTGACGGACGGGCTCCGTCTGCTGGGCTCGGTGGCCAGGCTGCTCAACTCCGGCATCGAGACCGGGGCCGCCCTGGCGACAGTGGCCGACACACTTCGGCGCGGCCTTCCGGCGCAATCCATATCCCTCTGGATGCGGGGCCCCGGCGCCACCACCTTCAGCGCGGTCTCGGCACCCCCCGCCCGGGACCCTCCGCGGAGGGTGGAAGCCCTCGATTCGCTCCCCGACAGCGGCACCCGGCGCTTTCCACTGGAGCACGGCGGCATCCGGATCGGTCTGCTGGAAGCAGAGCTGAAGGGGGACTCGACCCAGCTGGAGATCCTCGGGATCGCCGCCGAGCTCCTGGCGCCCTATCTCGCGTCGCTCGAGCTGTCGGAAGATCTGGCCGGCGAGGTCGCGATCCAGTGGCGCGAGATCGAGGAACACCGGCGATTCACCAGCCTCGTCATTGACAGCCTTCCGGTCGGCCTCTATGTGGTGGATCGCAACTATCTGATCCAGATCTGGAACCGCAAGCGGGAAACCGGTACCCAGGGCGTTCGGCGCGACCAGGTGGTCGGACGGCCGGTGTTCGAGGTGCTCACCCGGCAGCCGCCGGAGCAGCTCCGCGCCGAGTTCGACCGGGTGTTCCGGACCGGAGAGATTCAGTTGAGCGAGCATGAGGTGACGCTGGGAGGAGAGACCCGCCATTTCCGGCTCAGCAAGATCCCCATGCGTCTGGGGGGCGACGAGATCTCCCATGTGATCACCATTGGGGAGGACGTCACCGAAGCGCGCTCGACCCAGGCGCAGGTCATGCAAAGCGAAAAGCTCGCCGCCATCGGACAGCTCGCCGCCGGCGTCATGCACGAGATCAACAATCCGCTCGCCACCATCAGCGCCTGCGTGGCCGCGATTCAAGGTCTTCAGCCGGAATCCCGGCATCCGGGTGGGAGCACGGTGGAGGAGTATCTGGAGATCATTGACAAGGAAGTGGCCCGCTGCAGCCGGATCGTGGATGGGTTGCTCGACTTCAGCCGGCCCAAGGGAAAGTCCAAGGCGCCGGTCGCGCTGAACGCTCTGATCGAGAACACGCTGTTTCTTCTGAAACATCACCGGCGCTTCAAGCGGCTCTCGCTGGTGCGCGAGTTGGAGCCCGATCTCCCCGCGACGCTCGGCAATCAGGAGCAGCTCACCCAGGTGTTGATGGCGCTGATGCTCAACGCCCTCGATGCGATGG
>JACCQZ010000021.1 GCA_013813875.1 Gemmatimonadales bacterium
GCATGGTTGGGCTTGAACCAGGTGCGATGGAAGCCGACCAGCGCGTCGCGGGAAATTCGGGCGGTGGATTCCTCGGTGCCGGACCCGGTCCAGGGTGTGGCGTAGGCGTGGCCCGGGCCGTAGAGCAGCGCGGGGAAAACCCTGAGCGCCATCCCCACCGGGTCCGCCTTCTCCAGCTGAATCTGAGCCAGCCGCTGTTTCTTGAGCCGCTCGAAATCGGTCCGGGGAAAGGAGGGGTTGAGTATCACGTCGGCGTAGAGAGCGAGGGAGGGGTCGAGGTTTTCCTTCAGCGCCTCCAGGGAGACGCTCGATACGTCGAGCCGGGATCCGCTCGAGAGGTTGGCGCCGAGCCGGGCGAGCTCATCGCTGATCTGAATCGCGTTGCGGGAGCGGGTGCCCTCGTCCAGCATTGCCATGGCCAGGCTGGCGGTGCCCGGAATGCCGGACTGGTCGGCCGCGAAGCCGGCGTCCAGCAGCAGGTCGAACCGCACCTGGGGAATGGAGGGCCGCTCCGCCAGCACGATCTCGAGCCCGTTGGAGAGCGTGGCGCGTTGCAGCTGGGGAAAGCTCACCTCCGGGGGCTTGCCCGGCACGGGAAGCTTCGAGCGATCCACCGTGCTTCGAGCCGTCTGGTACTCTCCGTAGGGCCTTACCTCGAGGGTGTAGACACCGTCGGAGAGCCAGCGGGCGGCGCTGGCGCGAAGCTGCGCCTGGGTGGCGCGCGCCACCCGCTGGAGACGCACCTTGTAGAAGTCAGGGTTGCCGGCGTAGACCAGGCCCTGCGCCAGGACGTCCGACTTTCCGCCGAAGCCGCCGATCCGTTCCACCCCCCTGATGAACCCCGCCCGATATTCGGTCTTGACCCGCTGGAGCTCGGCGGGCGTTGGGCCGCCGGCGAGGAGCCGGGCCAGCTCTTCGTTTACCGCCCGTTCCAGGGCCTCGAGGCTGGTGCCCTGGCGCGCGGTCGCTTCGATCACGAACAACCCGCCGATCTCCCGCTGGTCCAGGTAGGCCGAGACCTCCGTGGCCGACTGCTCGTCGTAGACCAGGCGCTTGTAGAGCCGGGACGACTTGCCCGAGCTCAGTACTCCGGCGACCAGATCCAGGTAGTCCGCGTCGGCGGAGCCCCACTGCGGAATGTTCCACACCTGGTAGAGCCGCGCCTGCGGGACCCGGTCCTCCATGACACCGCGCTGGCTGCCGGTGCGCTTGGCCACCCACGCTTCCTGCCGCGCCACCGGCGGACCGGCCGGGATGTCGCCGAAGTACTGCTCCACCTTTTTGCGGGCGGTGGGAGCGTCTATGTCCCCGGCGATCACCACCACTGCGTTCGCCGCGCCATAGTAGGTCTGGAACCATTGCTTGACGTCATCCAGCTTGGCGGCGTCGAGGTCTTCCAGGGAGCCGATGGTGGTCCAGGAGTAGGGATGGTTGGCCGGGTACAGCTTAGGGGTGAGGAAATCCCAGGTACGGCCGTAGGGCTGGTTCTCACCCTGACGCTTCTCGTTCTGGACCACGCCGCGCTGCTCGTCGAGCTTGGCCTGGCTGATCGCGCCGGTGAGGTGGCCCATCCGGTCGGACTCCATCCAGAGCACCAGGTCCAGCGCGTTGGTGGGGACGTTCTGGAAGTAGTTGGTGCGGTCCTCGTTGGTGGTGCCGTTGAAATCGGTGGCGCCGACCTGCTCCAGCGGGCCGAAGAAATCCTTGTCGTAGTTCTCGCTCCCGTTGAACATCAGGTGCTCGAACAGATGGGCGAACCCGGTGCGACCCGGCCGCTCGTTCTTGGAGCCGACATGGTACCAGACGTTCACCGCGACGATGGGCGCCTTGTGGTCCTCATGCACCAGCAGGGTCAGGCCGTTGGGCAGGACGGAGCGCTGGTAGGGAATCTCGATGTTCTGGGCGAGCAGCGGAGTGGCCGGCGCGGACAGGGTGAGCGCGAGGGCGGAGAGAAGAAAGCGAGACGGCACGAGAGAGCCAGACAACACGGTAGACCTCGGATAACGGACTTCGAGTAATGGGAGTTGAGCTTCTAATGGGGGTTGAGCTTCATCCCGAGCGGAGCGAGGGACCTAGCCCGCCCTTTCCGGACCTGTGCAGAAGGGCCCTCGCTTCGCTCGGGATGAAGCGTCGTCGCTCCGCTCGGGATGACGTGTCGTTCCAAACGACGTACCCAACCCCGAAAAGTGTCACTCCGGCCGGCCCGCGGCCCGCGCCACCGGCGCGCTTGCGGCGGGAGGCGACTGGTTGACTCGGAGCCAGTATCGCCCCACGGCCTGGATGGTCCCGTAAAAACTAGAGAAGTCCACCGGCTTGTGCACGCAGCTGTTGGCGCCGAGTTGATAGCACTGAGTCAGCTCGCGCGGCTCGCGGGAGGAGGTCAACACCACCACGGGGGCGGTGCTGGTGCGGTGACTGCCCCGAAGAGCCCGAAGCACTTCGAGGCCGTCCAGCTTGGGGAGTTTGAGGTCGAGCAGAATGAGGGCGGGAAGGGGAGCCCCGCTGCGGTGGCGGAACTCCCCTCGACCCATGAGATAGTCCAGCGCCTCCTCGCCGTCGCGGGCCACTCCGATGCGCCACTCCGCCCCCAGCTCGGTGAGCGGCCGCATCGTCAGCTCGACTTCGGCGGGATGGTCCTGCACCAGGAGGATGTCGAGCTGGTCCGGCAGCATTCTCAGGAGGACTCTGCGGCCGGTGACGCCCCGTCGCTTCCGGCGCGCGCCGCGCGCCGCCCCGCCGTCCCGCCGAAGGTCATGTAGAACGTGGCGCCCCCGTCCAGCTCCGATTCGGCCCATACCCGTCCACCGTGCTTCTGGGCGATGCGCTGAACCAGGGCCAGGCCGGCGCCGTTGCCCTCGAATTCGTCCGGCCGGTGCAGCCGCTGAAACACGCCGAAGAGCTTGCCGGCATACGCCATCTTGAACCCCACGCCGTTGTCGTGCACCGCGATGCCGGCCTGGTCGTCGGCTTCGATCGGCCGGACGCGGATGACGGCGCGATCCCGGGTCCGGGTAAACTTGAGCGCGTTGGAGAGCAGGTTGACCACAGCCAGCCGGGCCAGCGACTGGTCGCACTCGATAACCGGCAGCGGGTCAATCTGCCAGTCAATGTCCCGGCCCTGGGTCTCGGATTGGAGCTGGCTCACGGCGTCCTCCACCAGCGTCTCGAAATTCACCTCCCGGCGCAAGAGGTCCTGGCGCCCGATGCGGCTCAGGTGAATGAGATCGTCCAGCAGGCCGCCCATCCGGGCCGCCCCCTCGCCGATCCGCTGCGCGTAGTGCTGGACCGCCGGATCGAGTCCCGAGCCGCAGTCTTCCAGCAGCAGCTGCGCGAACCCGCTGATGTGACGCACCGGGGCGCGGAGGTCGTGCGACACCGAATACAGCAGGGTTTCCAGCTCGGCCGTCGCGGCGCGAAGCGCCGAGCTGCGCTCGGCCACCCGGCGTTCCAGTTCGGCGGTCCGCCGGCTCAGCTCTTCGCGGAGCCGGGCATGCTGAATGGCGATGGCGAGTGGAGCGGTGATCTCCAGGGCGATATCGCGATGCTCCGCGTCGAACGCGGAGGGAGCGGAGGCGGCAAGGCTCACCTCGCCGATGGCTTCGCCGTCCACCAACAGCGGAACCGAGAGGACGGCGCGAAGCCCCTCGTCCAGGAGCTGGCGGTAGAACGGCGCGGGATCCTCCAGCGCGGCGATGTCCTCCAGGTAGCGGACCACGCCCCTTCGCAGCACTTCGCCGGAGGAAAGCGTCTCCAGCGGGATCGGACCCGCGGGGAGTGCCGTGCTGCCGGCGTATCCGGCGATGAGCTGCGCCTCCTGCCGCTGGAGGTCGAAGAGCACCACGGTGCAGCGCTGGCAGGGCACCATGCGCCGGATCCGGCCCAGCGCCGCCCGGCCGATCTCCGCCGGCGAGCGCGCTGCCAGAATCGCCTGGTCCATGTCGTGCAGCATTGCCAGCCGCTCGGCCGAGCGCCGCAGCCGGTCCTCCGCCCGCTTCCGCTCGGTGATGTCGGTGAGCATCCCGACGGTGCCCACCAGGCTGCCGTCCCGCCCCAGCATTGGACTGGCGGACACCAACCCCCACAGCTCGCTTCCATCCTTGCGGCGGAATCGGAGGTCGTGACTCTCGCTCTCCG
>JACCQZ010000030.1 GCA_013813875.1 Gemmatimonadales bacterium
GTCTACCGCCGATCCGGCGGCTTCCTTATGAGGTATGGTGACGTTGCCGCCACCTCCGGCTCGGGCGATAGCCCGCAGCAGGCCCGGAAGGTCGGCGGCGGTGCATCGGAGGGGAACGTATGTAGCGGGGAGACCGAGCGCGCGGAAGGCCGCGTTCTGCATTGTGGGGGAGAGCGAATGGGAGACCGGATCGCCCAGCAGTGCGAAGACGCGAGTACTGCCGTCTATCACCGCACGGTGCCGGCGACTCGGCTGACCACCGCGCCGATCATCTCCTGCAGCTCGCTGTAGGTGGTCCGGTAGCTGGCGAGGTCGGCGCCAAAGGGGTCGCTCACCTCGGCCCGGCCCGGCTCTCGCCCGGTAAAGCTGCCCAGCAGGTGCACCTTGCTCTCGCCCCCCAGCTCGGCCACCCGCGCCAGATGGTGCCCCGACATGGTGAGAATGAGGTCGGCCTCGCGCACCATGTCGCGAGTCAACAGCCGCGCGCGGTGTCCGCTCAAGTCGAGACCGCGCTCCAGTCCGACCAGATAGGCTCCCTCCGACGCGGGCGAGCCCTCCCAGGCACCGGTACCAGCGGAGGAAACGGTCACCTGCTCCACTCCGCGTCCCGCCAGCGCCTCGCGCAGCTGCGCCTCGGCCATGGGGCTGCGGCAGGTGTTGCCGGTACAGACGAAGAGAATACGCATGGGTCTCAATATAGTGTGAGCGCGGTTGGGTTCACCAAGTTGTCTCGTTTACGGCGCCAGCCGGCCGGCGGCTCGCCGCAGCTCGGGGCGCGGGATGGCTCCCTCCCGCACCAGCCTCGGCATGACGCCGGTGCAGTCCACCAGCGTGGACGGAGGGACGTTGCCGAGCACACCGCCGTCGAGCACCAGCAGCTCGCCCCGGGCGAGCTCCTCGCGGAAGATCTCGGCCAGCCGATCGGGGCCGGGCGCCGGCGGCTCGCCTGGATGATTTGCCGAGGTGGAGGTGAGCGGGCGTCCGACGCTGCTGACCAGACGCGCGATGCCGCGATGTGAGGTGTGGCGCACGGCGATCCCGCCTTCCCTCCCCCGAAGCTGATCCGGCAGCCTGCCCTCGCCGCCCCGCAGCACCAGCGTGAGCGGCCCGGGCCAGAACGCGTGGGAGAGTGCCCGCGCCGAGGCGGAGAAATCCAGCCCCCATTCTTCCGCCATGAGCCGGCTGGCAACGAGGAGAAGAAACGGCTTGCCGGGAGCACGGCCTTTGAGCCGGGCGAGCGCATCGAGGGCGGGCTCGGTGGGATCGGAGCCGAGTCCGTAGACGGTCTCCGTGGGGTAGGCCAGCAGGCCGCCGCGCGCGAGGTGAGCGCCGACGATGGGAATCGCCTCGGCGATCTCGCTTTCGCCCTGAAACGGCAGGATCACGATCGTCTCCCGGCCAGGCACTCCGCCAGCTCGAGATCGTGAGAGGTGGTGATCTTGAGATTGGTGACCGAGTCCGGCACCAGTCTCACCGTGCCGCCGCACGCTTCAATCAGCACGGCGTCGTCGGTGGCGTGCAGGCCGGCCGCGGCGGCGTGCGCGTGAGCGGCGGCCAGCAGCGCCCGGGGAAAGCCCTGAGGCGTCTGCGCCCGCCAGAGCCGCTCCCGCGGGAGGGTGCGGCCGACGCGGGTGCGGTCGTGCTCGGCCGACTCTTTTACCGTGTCGTTGAGCGGTACGGCCGCGATGGCGCTCTCTCCGGCCCGGACGTATTCGATTACCCCATCAATGACCGCGCGGTCTACGAACGGCCGGGCGCCGTCGTGTACCAGCACCACGGTGCACTCCGCGCGCAGCGCGGCCAGCCCGGCCGTGACCGAGTCGCGCCGCTCGGCTCCACCGGCCGCGAGGACGAGGCCCTCGCCCAGAATGTCGGCGAGAAATGACGGAGGATTGTCTACATCCGAGGCCGGGACCACCAGAACTACCTGAGCCACGTCGGGGTGGGCCGCGAACGCCCGGAGAGCGTGGAGGACGATAGGCGTGCCGGCGAGAGGGCGATACTGCTTGGGTATCCCACTTCCCACCCGGCTGCCCCGGCCGGCGGCTACGACGATGGCGCCGACGTCACGCGGCAAGTGTCCGCACCAACTGCTCGACGTGGTCCACTCCCACGATGGACACGCCGGCGATCTGCGAGCTGCTCCGGGAGGAGCCGAACACCCGGCGGAAGCCGAGCCGCGCCGCCTCGGCGATGCGCCGCTCGATGGCGCCGCTGGGCCGGATCTCGCCGCCGAGTCCGATCTCACCGAGGAAGATGACGTCGGCGGGAGCGGGGCGGTTATAGAGACTGGAGATCAACGCCGCCGCTACCGCCAGATCGGCGCCGGGCTCGGTGAGCCGCACGCCCGCGGTGACCTGCACGAAGACGTCGAGCGCGGCAAAGGAGGTCTCGGCCCGCCGCTCCAGGACCGCCAGCAGCACCGCGAGCCGCTTGGGATCAATGCCCGTGGCCACGCGCTGGGGAGTGCCGTACCCCGATTTGGCGGCCAGCGCCTGCACCTCGACCAGCACCGGCCGGGTACCCTCCATGAGAGCGGTGACGGCGCTGCCGCTGATGCCATCCGCCCGCGCCGCCAGAAACACGGCGGAGGGATTGGGGACAGCCACCAGTCCGTTCTCGGTCATGGAGAAGACGCCGAGCTCGTCCACCGAGCCGAAGCGGTTCTTGGTGGTGCGGAGCAGCCGGTAGTCCAGAGCCACCTCGCCCTCGAAGTAGAGCACGGTGTCCACGATGTGCTCCAGCGTCTTGGGCCCCGCGATGCCGCCGCCTTTGGTGACGTGCCCCACCACCACCACCGCCGTGCCGCTCTCCTTGGCGAAGCGCATGAGCTGCCCGGAGCATTCGCGCACCTGGCCCACGTTGCCGGGGGCGCTCTCCAGCGTGTCGGTGTAGACCGTCTGGATGGAGTCAATGACCACGACGTCGGCGGTGACGGCGGCGGCGGCGCCGAGGATGGCCTCGAGCCGGGTTTCACCCAGCACGTGCACCGCGCCGGCGTCTTCGGCCAGCCGGTCGGCGCGGAGCCGGATCTGATCGGGCGATTCTTCGCCGCTGGCGTACAGCACGGTGCGTCCGGCCGTTTCCAGCCGCGCCGCCGCCTGCAACAGCAGGGTGGACTTTCCGATACCGGGCTCGCCGCCGATGAGGATCATGGAGCCGGGCACGATGCCGCCGCCCAGCACGAAGTCGAACTCGGGGAGACCGGTGCGCCAGCGCTCGAGGGGCGAGGTGGCGATCTCGCGGAGACGCGAGGGGGCGGCGGCGGGTGCGGCACGTCCGCCGGCGAGAGCGTGGCGGCCGGACTTTACCGCCGCGCGCACCACCACCGGCTCCTCCGCCACCGCGTTCCAGGCGGCGCAGGACTCACAGCGTCCGGCCCACTTGGGATGCTCGTGGCCGCATTCGGTGCAGCGGTAGACCGACCGGGCTCGGGCCATGACTACTCCGGCTCCTCCCGGCTGGAGAGGTTGTCGAAGCGGGTGTACTCGCGGGTGAACTTGAGGGTCACGTCGCCGGTGGGCCCGTTGCGGTTCTTGGCCAGCATGACCTCCGCCACGCCCCGCTTCGATTCATCCTCCCGGTCGTAGTACTCGGGCCGATGGATGAAGATGACCAGGTCGGCGTCCTGCTCGATGGCGCCCGAATCACGGAGGTCGGAGAGGATCGGCTTGCGCTCGCCGCCGCGCTGCTCCGACGCGCGCGAGAGCTGGGAGAGCGCGATGACCGGAATGTCGAGCTCGCGCGCCAGCGCCTTGAGCGAGCGGGAGATGTCGGAGATCTCCTGGACCCGGTTCTCGGTCCGCTCGGGGCTCCGCATGAGCTGGAGATAGTCCACGATGATGAGCTTGAGGTCGTTGTCAATCTTGAGCCGCCGGGCCTTCGAGCGCATTTCCAGCAGGGTGAGCGATGGCGTATCGTCAATCCAGAGCTGATAGGTCTGGAGGATACCGGCCGCCCGGGCGAGCTGGGTAAAGTCGGAATCGCGCAGGGTGCCCTGGCGAACCCGGTGGCTGTCCACCCGGGCGGTGGCGGTGAGCATGCGCTGCACCAGCGCTTCCTTCGACATCTCCAGGGAAAAGACCGCGACCCCCTGCCCTTCGGCCGCGGCGTTGGCGGCGATGTTGAGGCAGAAGGCCGTCTTGCCCATGGAGGGGCGAGCCGCCACCACGATCAGCTCGCTGATCTGGAACCCCGAGGTCATCGAATCCAAATCTGTGAAGCCGCTGGGCACCCCGGTAATCGCTTTGCCGCTGCGCTGGAGCATTTCGATGCGCTCCATGGTCGGCCACAACATCTCCTTGATCCGGGTGAATCCGTCGTTCCCCCGCTGCTGGGAGATCTGAAAGATCCTGGACTCGGCGATGTCGAGCAGATCGGCGGCGGTGGAGTGGCCGTCGTAGGCCTCGGTGATGATCGAGGTGGAGGATTCGATCAGCCGCCGGAGGATGGCCTTGTCCCGGACGATCTGGGCGTGGAACTCGAGGTTGGCCGCGGTGGGGACCGCGTCTACCAGCTCGGCGAGGTACTCCAGACCGCCCGCCGCTTCGAGCTCGCCCCGGCGGAGCAACTCGTCGCGCAGCGTGATGTGGTCAATGACCACCCGGCGCTCGGTGAGGCCCAGCATGGCGCGGTAGAGTCGCCGGTGGCCCTCGCGGTAGAACATGCCGTCGTCCACCATCTCGGCCGCGCGAAGCGCCGCGTCCTGGTCGAGCAGCATGGCGCCGAGCACCGCCTGCTCGGCCTCCTGGCTCCAGGGAGCCGACCGCCCGACGTAGGGGTCAGCGGTCGAGAAGCTGTCGTGCGATACGGACGTCATCCCAGGTGGGCTTCTTCCAATTTGGGTTGCGGAGCAGCGCCGCGGGATGGTACGTCACGAGCAGCGGAGTGCCGTTGTACGTGTGTACCTTGCCGCGGAGCTCGCCCAGAGATTTCCTCGCCCCCAACAGCGCTTCGCCCGCCGTGCCGCCCAGGGCGAGGATCACCTTGGGACGGATGAGCTCCAGTTGGCGATGGAGATAGGGAAGGCAGGCGGCGATCTCATCCGGCAGCGGCTTTCGATTCTGGGGAGGGCGGCATTTGACGATGTTGGTGATGTACACTTTTTGCCGGGGAACTTCAATAGCGTCGAGAATACTGTCGAGAAGCTGTCCCGCCTGACCCACGAAGGGACGGCCGGTGGCGTCTTCGGTGGCGCCAGGACC
>JACCQZ010000044.1 GCA_013813875.1 Gemmatimonadales bacterium
TCGGCGCGGTGGTCCTCGCCAAGCGGAGCATCTGATGTCCGACGGCGCCGCGCTGCTCGGTCCCGCCCTGGGACTTTCCGCCATCCTGTTCAGCCTTGGGGTGGCCGGTGTGCTGCTCCGGCGGAACGCCATCGTGCTGTTCATGTGCATCGAGCTGATGCTCAACGCCGTCAACCTGAGCTTCGTGGCGCTGGCCCAGCTCCACGGCGCCGGTGGCTACGTGATGGTCTTCTTCGTCATGACGGTGGCGGCCGCCGAGGCGGCGGTAGGGCTCGCGATCATCCTCGCCATCTTCCGGCACAAGCAGTCGGTGGACCTTCAGAACATCAACCTGCTGCGCGGATAAATGGCCATCTCACATTGGGTCTGGCTTGCCGTCGCCTTTCCGCTCGCCGGCTTTCTAGCCAACGGCGCGCTGGCGCTGCGCCGGCCCCAGGCCAGGGGGTTGGTCTCGCTGATCGGGCCCGGAGCACTGCTCGCGGCCTTCGCCGTGTCGGTCGGGGTGTTCCTCGAGCTCCTGCGCGAAGCACCCCACGCTCCCACCATCGTGCGCCTGTGGAGCTGGCTGCCCGCCGGCCGGCTCCAGATTGACCTCGCCTTTCAGGTGGACCAGCTGGCGGCGGTCATGCTGCTGGTGGTGACCGGCGTCGGAAGCCTGATCCACATCTTCAGCGTGGGTTACATGAAGGAGGACCCGGGGTATGCCCGGTACTTCGCATACCTCAACCTCTTCGTGGTTTTCATGCTGGTCCTGGTGCTGGGCTCCAGCTTTCCGGTGCTGTTCATCGGGTGGGAGGGGGTGGGGCTCTGCTCCTACCTCCTGATCGGGTTCTGGTTCAACGACAAGGCCAACGCCGACGCCGGCAAGAAGGCCTTCATCATGAACCGGATCGGCGACTTCGGCTTCCTGGTGGCGATGTTCATCATCTGGAGCGCGCTGGGCACTCTGGAGTTTGCCGAGGTGGCCGCGCGCGCGCCCCGGATGCTGACCCAGAACGGCGCCGTCGTCACCCTGATCACCCTCTTCCTCTTTCTCGGCTGCACCGGCAAGTCGGCCCAGATTCCGCTCTATACCTGGCTCCCCGACGCCATGGCCGGCCCCACTCCGGTCTCGGCTCTGATCCACGCCGCCACCATGGTCACGGCCGGGGTATACCTCATCGCCCGCACCAATGTGCTGTTCGCGCTGGCTCCCACGACGAGCACGATCGTGGCCGGGATCGGCGCCCTGACCGCACTCTTCGCCGCGACGATCGGACTCAGGCAGTACGACATCAAGAAGGTGCTGGCCTACTCCACCGTCTCCCAGCTCGGCTACATGTTCCTCGGCGTGGGAACCGGGGCGTATGTCTCCGGCGTCTTCCACCTGGTTACCCACGCCTTCTTCAAGGCCTTGCTGTTCCTCGGGGCGGGCAGCGTGATCTACGCCATGCACCACGCCTATCACGTCACCCACTCCCACGACGACGCCCAGGACATGCGCAACATGGGCGGGCTCCGGCGGTACATGCCGATCACCTTCTGGCTGATGATGATTGCCACCCTGGCCATCTCCGGCATTCCGCCCTTCTCCGGCTTCTTCTCCAAGGACGAGATTCTGGCTGCCGCCTTTGCCCGCGGGGAGACCCAGCCGGTCTACTACCTGTTCTACGCCATGGGGGTCCTCGCCGCGCTGCTTACCGCGTTCTACATGGCCCGCCTGATGGCGATGACATTCCTGGGCCAGAATCGCACCGGCGAGAAGGAGCGGGCCCACCTGCACGAGGCCCCCTGGACCATGACCGGCCCCCTCGTGGTGCTGGGCGTGCTGAGCGCGCTCGGAGGGGCGCTCAATCTGCCCCCGTTCGCCGCAGGCAGCGCGGCGTTGGAGCACTGGCTGGAGCCGGTCACCGCGCCGGCGGCGCAGTTCTTCGGGCTCCAGATGCCGCACGGCTCGGTCGAGTATTTCCTGGTCGGCGCCGCCGTGGTGGTGGGGGCGCTCGGGCTCGTCGCCGGGTTTCGAGCCACGCTCGGCCGGCCGATCGCGCCGGCCCGGGTGGCTCTGCCGGAGACCGGCTTTGCCCGGGTGCTCAGCCGCAAGTATTTCGTGGACGAGTTCTACGACGCCGTCGTGGTCCGCCCGCTGGTCTGGCTCTCCCGGGCGGTGCTCTGGAAGGGAGTGGACCAGGGCGTCGTAGATGGCGCGGCGGTCAACGGCACCGCCAAGCTGTCGCAGGGGCTGGGCTGGCTCGGCAGCCGGCTGCAGACCGGTCAGGTGGGCATGTACGTGGTGTTCTTCCTCGTGGGCGTGCTCTGGATTCTGCGCGCCGTGATCCGGTGACGGCGCGATGACCCAGCTCCTCGAGTCCACCGGCTTCGGGCAGTGGATACTCCACGTCCTGATCCTGCTCCCGCTCCTCGGCGTGGTGCCACTGCTGCTCGGGCCCGAGAGCTCGGCCAAGCGGACCGCACTCGCGGTCACCATTCTGGAGTTCGTTCTCTCGGTGGGCCTCTGGTGGGCCCTCGACCCGGCGCTCGGCGGCCTGCAGCTCGTCTCCGACACCCCCTGGATCAGGAGCTGGGGCATCAGCTATCGGGTGGGCATTGACGGGATTTCGCTGGTCATGGTGCTGCTCACCACCGCGATGATGCCGCTCAGCGTGCTCGCAAGCTGGCACTCCATCGTCAAGCAGGAGCGGGCGTTCTACGCGCTGCTGCTGGCGCTGCTCACCGGGCTGCTGGGCGTGTTCATCGCGCTGGACCTCTTCGTCTTCTACATCTTCTTCGAGCTGATGCTGATCCCGATGTACTTCATCATCGGGATCTGGGGCGGTGCCAACCGGCTCTACGCCGCCATCAAGTTTTTCATCTACACCATGGCCGGCTCGCTCCTGATGCTGGTGGCCATCGTGGTGATGGTCTGGAAGGTCAGCGAGGCCACCGGCCTGATGTCGTTCTCCTACGAGTTCCTGCTGCGGAACAGCGCCGCTGTCGGGTCGTCGGCGCCGTGGCTCTTTGCCGCGTTTGCCCTCGCCTTCGCTATCAAGGTGCCGATCTTCCCCTTCCACACCTGGCTTCCCGACGCCCACGTCGAGGCGCCGACCGCCGGCAGCGTGCTGCTGGCCGCGGTGATGCTCAAGATCGGCACCTACGGCTTCCTCCGCTTCGCGGTACCGTTCTTTCCCCAGGTGGCGCTGAGCCCCGGCGTGAGCCGGCTGATCGTGGTGCTCGCGGTCATCGGCATCATCTATGGCGCCCTCGTGGCCATGGTTCAGCCCGACATCAAGAAGCTGGTGGCGTACTCGTCGGTCAGCCACCTCGGCTTTGTCATGTTGGGCATCTGGGGCGGGACGGTGGAGAGCGTGCAGGGCGCGCTCATGGTGATGATCAGCCACGGCTTCTCCACCGGCGCGCTGTTCCTTCTCATCGGGATGATCTACGAGCGGCGCCACACCCGGATGATTGACGCCTACGGGGGAATCGCCCGGGTGGTGCCCATCTTCAGTCTCATCTTCACGGTGGTAGCTCTCTCGTCCATCGGGCTACCTGGCCTTAACGGCTTCGTGGGAGAGTTCCTGGTGCTGCTCGGGGCCTTTCCGGCGTATCCCTGGGCTACGGTCATTGCCACCACCGGAGTCATCTTCGCCGCGGCCTATCTGCTGTGGGCGCTGCAGCGCATGATCTTCAACCCGCTGGACAACCCGGAGAATCAGCGCCTGACCGACCTCACCCGGCGGGAGCTGGCGATCATGCTGCCGTTGCTCCTGGGCATCATCTGGCTCGGCCTCTATCCGGCGCCGGTGCTGCGGCGGATGGAGCCGTCCACCCAGCGCTACCTGCAGATGGTGCAGCCGAGGGTAGGGGCGCCCAGCTCGATCGAGGTCGGCAGCGCGGCCGAGGTGCGCCCATGATCCGCCTCGACCTGGCCACACCCTGGGGACTCACGCTGGCCCTGCTGCCGGAGATTCTGCTGTGCGGCTGGGCCCTGGTGGTTCTGTTGGTGGTGAGCTGGCGGCACCGCACCGCCGAGGACAGCCGGCTCGCCGGATGGCTCAGCTTTGCCGGCGTGGCACTGAGTGGCGCGGGGCTGGCCGCGCTCTGGGTAAACGGCGCGGTGCCCGACGGGCTGGCGCACATGGTGGCGCTCGACCAGTTCCGCTACGCGGCCTCGGCCATCGCCCTCATCTCGGCCGGCGCCACCATCCTGCTTTCGCTCGGTTACCTCGAGCGGGAGCGGCTGCTGGCCCCTGAGTACTATCCGCTGGTGCTGCTGACCACCGCCGGCATGATGTTCCTCGCCGGGGCCGAGGACCTGATCGTCCTCTTCCTCGGCCTCGAGGTCATGTCGGTGGGGGTGTATGTGCTGGCGGGATACAACCGGGCCAACGCCTTCTCGGCCGAGGCGGCGCTCAAGTATTTTCTCATCGGCGCGTTCGCCTCCGGGTTTCTGCTCTACGGAATCGCCCTGGTCTACGGCACCACCGGCACCACCAATCTCTCCCTCGCCGGCGCCCAACTGGCGGGACGGCCGCTGCCGTTGATGGCGGCACTGGGGCTCGGCCTCCTGCTCATCGGGCTCGGCTTCAAGGTGGCTGCGGTGCCGTTCCACATGTGGGCACCGGATGTCTACGACGGCTCGCCCACGCCGGTCACCGGCTACATGGCCACGGGCGTAAAGGCCGCGGCGTTCGCGGCGCTGGTACGGGTGCTGTTCGAGACCTTTCCCTCGGCCATCTCGGTATGGCAGCCGGTGGTGGCGGCGCTTGCCGTCGCCTCGATGGTGGTGGGCAACCTTATCGCCCTGGCCCAGCGGTCCATCAAGCGGATGCTCGCGTACAGCTCTATCGGCCACGCCGGGTATCTGCTCGTGGCGGTGTGGGCCGGCACCCCCGACGGGGCGGGTGCGGTGCTGCTCTACCTCCTGGCCTACGGGCTCACTACGCTGGCCAGCTTCGGGCTGCTCGCCGCGCTCGGCCGGGGCGGTGAACGCGACGTCACCTTCGACGACGTCGCCGGCCTGGCGGAGACTCGTCCGGGGATCGCCTTCGGGCTCACCGTGTGCATGCTCTCGCTGCTCGGCTTTCCCTTGACCTTCGGCTTCATCGGAAAGTGGTATATCATTTCGGCCGTGGTAGCCCAGGGCCAGATGATCCTTCCCGTAATCCTGGTGCTCACCAGCGTGGTGTCCGCCGCCTACTACCTGCCGCTGATCATGGCGATGTACATGAGACCGGCGCCGAGCGCCGACCATTATGCCTCGGTACGGCTGGCCCCTGCCGCCCTTGGCGCCATCGTGCTGTCGGTAGCCGCCATACTTCTCTTCGGCGTGTGGCCCGGCGGGGTGCAGGACCTGGCCACCCGGAGCGCCGAAACCGTGACCCAGACCGGCCTGCCGATGGCAGAGCGGCGATAGATAAAGATGAACGTCCCCAAGTCGGTCTTTCGCCAGTACGACGTCCGCGGCATCGTGGGGCGGGAGCTCACCCCCGGGTTTGCCCGCGCGCTGGGCCGCGCCTTTGCCAGCGTGGCGTGGGAGCATGTGGGACGGGCGCCGGTCATCGCGGTGGGGAGAGACAACCGGCCGTCCGGACCCGAGCTCTCCCAGAGCCTCCGCCAGGGGATCATGGATGCGGGTGGCACGGCGGTCGAGGTCGGCACCCTTCCTACACCCGCGCTCTACTTTGCCGTCTCCGCCCTCGGCACCGATGCCGGCGTGCAGGTCACCGGGTCCCACAACCCGCCCGAGTTCAATGGGTTCAAGATGGTGCTCGGCAGCGAGGCATTCCACGGCGAGGAGATCCTGGAGCTGTGGGAGATCATCGTCGCCGAGCGGTGGCGGAGCGGGACGGGCAAGGAGACGGCCGACGGCTCGGTGCTTCAGCGATATCGCGAGGGCATCATCAGCCGCCACCGGCTCGAGCGGCCGGTTAAAGTGGTCCTCGACTGCGGTAACGGCGTCGGCAGCCTCATCGCGGTCTCCACCCTTCAAGGCCTGGGCGCCGAGGTCACGCCGCTCTTCTGCGAGTCGGATGGATCGTTCCCCAACCATCATCCCGATCCGACGGTGCCGGAGAACCTCAGGGACCTGCAGGCGGAGGTGCGCCGAACCGGCGCCGAGCTCGGCATCGCGTTCGATGGCGACGCCGACCGCATCGGCGCGGTGGATGAGACCGGGGAGATCATCTACGGCGACCAGATCCTCGTCATTCTTGGCCGCGACGCCGTCAAGAGATTCGGCCCGGGCACCCCGGTCATCTTCGACGTCAAGTGCTCCGAGCTGCTGCCCGCCGCGCTCACCGAGGCCGGTGCGCGGCCGGTCATGTGGAAGACCGGCCACTCGCTCATCAAGGCCAAGATGAAAGAGCTGGGGGCTCCCCTGGCCGGCGAGATGAGCGGACACATGTTCTTCGCCGGGGACTACCTCGGCTTCGACGACGCGCTCTTCGCGGCCGCCCGGCTGCTCGAAATCGTGAGCCGCGGGCAGTTCGGCCTCGCCCCTCTGCTGGCCGACCTGCCGCGCACCTATGCCACTCCCGAGATCAGAGTGGAAGCTCCCGAAGAGGAGAAGTTCGCCATCGTCGAACGGGCGGCGGGGCACTTCGCCGCCCGGTATCCGGTCAACACCATAGACGGCGTCCGCATCACCTTTCCCGAGGGATGGGGACTGCTGCGCGCCTCGAACACCCAGGCGATCCTGGTCATGCGCTTCGAGGCCACCAACCCCCAGGCGCGGGACGCCTACCACGGCGAGGTCGTGAGCTGGCTCGCCGGGCAGGGCGTGCGAGCCTAACCGCGTGTCCCGGCGCGGTCGGCGGCTCACCGCCGCGCTCGGGGGGCTGGTCGCCCTGCTCTTCGCGGGCCGGTGGACCGCGGGGCTGCTCGCCGACCGCTGGTGGGCCGCCGAGATCTCACCTGCCGCGGTCGCCTTCCTCACCGACTGGCACATCCTCCGCCTCACGCTCGATCTCACCGGCGTGCTCGTCGCCTCCACCTGGTTCATCGGACACCTTCTGCTGGTGTACCGCGCCGTCGGCTCGGTGCAGGTGCGGCGGAGCGTTGCCAACCTGGAGTTCCGGGAGGCATTGACGCCGGGCGCGCTGCTCGCGGCTGCCGTCGCGGTGGGTGCGCTTCTCGGACTGATCGTGGGATCGGGCACCTCCGGCTGGTGGGAAGAGGTGGCCATCGGGTGGCACGGAGTGTCCTACGGGGTGGCGGAGCCGCTGATGCGGCACGATCTCGGATTGTACGTGGCCCAGCTCCCGCTGTGGCGCGCGGCCCATGGCGCGTGGACGCTGCTCATCCTGATGGCGCTCGGGCTGGTCTTCGCGCTGTACATGGTGGTGGGGGCGGTGCGCTGGATCGAGGGGCGGCCCGCCATCAACAATCACGCCCGCGCCCACCTCGGCTGGCTGCTGGTGGGTCTCGCTCTCGCGCTGCTCTGGGGTTATCTGCTGGAGCCTTACGAGCTGGTGGCCGGAATCGGCGGGGGACTCGACCTGGCGTCGTGGCGTGCAACCACGCTGGCGGCGCGTCCGCTCGCGGGGATGGCGCTCGCCACCGCGATCTTCTCGGCCGCATGGGCGCTCCAGCCCCGGCATGCGCTCCTCGCGGGTGGCTGGATCGCCCTCGGCCTGGGCTCCGTGGTGGGACACTGGATGGTTCCGGCGGCCGTGGGCGGCGAAGGCGCCCCGGCGGTCGAGGCAGCCACTCGGGACCGCTTCAACCGCATGGCCTACGGCGTGGACCCGCTGCTGGAGGAGACCCTCTCCCTGTCGGGAACACCGGCGCCACCCCGGCTGCCCTCAATGTGGAATCCCCAGGCGGTGAGCCGGGTGATGGCGGGCGACTCGGTGGAGGTGCTCGCGGTTGATCCCGCGGTGCTCGCGCTGCAGGGCCGCCGCCGGCCCGCCTGGCTGGCGGCGCGGGTGCTGCCCGGAGATCGCCTCAGCCTCGCGGCTATCGCTGACGACCAGGTCTCGCCCGCGGGAGAGCCGCTCTTCTATCTGGCGGGGGACTCGGTTCCCTCGCCGGTGTTCGGTCCACTGCTCGAGCTGGGAAGCGGTTCCTTCCGGCCCAACGCCCCCGCGCACCGGCTGACCGGCGCCGACGATGCCGGCGTGCCCGCCTCCGGCTGGATGCGTCGTGTTCTCCTCGCCTGGGCGCTACAGGCCGGCGAGCTGCTGGGTCAGCTTCCGGCCGGCACCCGGATTGATTGGCGGCTCTCGCCTTCGGAGCGGCTGGAGCGCCTCGCGCCTTTCGCGCAGTGGAGCGCTCCCATTCCCCGCGTCATAGATGGCGAGCTGGTCTGGCTGGCCGACGGCTATCTGACCGCGGACGCCTTTCCGCTGACCGATCGCCTGAGCTGGCGCGAGCCGGGCGGCGAGACGGTGCGGCGGGTAGCGGCAGTAGAAGCGGCCTTTCTCGCATCGGTAGACGCCCGCACCGGCATTCCTCGCATCTATCTCCGCCCCGGCGCGGATGGGCTGGCAGAGTCGTGGGCCGGCATCTCTCGAGGCGTGGTGGATGTCGCTTCCGCGGCTCCCGAGCCATTGCTGCAGGCCGCGCCGTATCCGCTGGAGCTGCTCCGAGCTCAGGCTCGCGTGGTCGAGCAGGGCCCTTGGGCGGTGGGCAACCTGAGCGGGCGCACGGCGCAGAGCGCCGAGCCGCCGCGCGTTGATCTCGGTTGGTCGGCCGACACCTCGGTCCCCGAGCTGCTGGTGAGCTTTGAGCGGGCCGACGAGCGTCGGCTCAGCGCGGTGCTCGTGGCCGGTCGGGACGAGGGTCGCGATCTGCTGCGGCTGCTGCGCGTGGACTCGGCGGCAACGCTCCCCAGTCTGGGAGCGCTGGAGAGTCGGTGGAGCCGCTTCGCGTCGTACGATGCGCTGAGCGATTCCATTCGCGACGAGGGAGGGAGGCTCGAGCGCGGCCCCATCCGGCTGGCGCCGTCCCCGACCGGCATCGTGGCTTACCAATCCCATTTCACCAGTCGAGGGCCCGGCGGGTTGGTGCTGGCCTGGGTGAGCGTAGCGGAGGGTGCGCGCCTCGGCGCGGGCAGGACTCTGCGCGATGCCTGGAGCAACCTGCTCGGCGCGTCGGTGCCCGACATCCCCGGCAGCGCTCAGGCCACGCGGCTGGAAGACGCCCGCCGCTGGCTGGAGCGTGCCGACTCGGCGTTGCGTGAGGCGGACTGGCCGGGCTTCGGTCAGGCCTGGCAGGAGCTTCGTCGCTCTCTCGGCATGCCCACCGACTCGGCCGCTCCGTGAGCTTGCTCCCCCCTGAGGGCAGGGATACCTTGGAGGGCTTTTTGAGCCGGGTGGGCTGGTGAAGACCGCCGTTCTCGCGCTCGGAGGTAATGCGCTCGCGCGGGCCGGCGAGCCGCCGACGGTCACCAACCAGTTCCGCCACGCCCGCGAGAGCATGGCGCCCATCGTGGAGTTGGCGCGCGAGGGTTGGCGGATCGCCATCGTGCACGGCAACGGCCCCCAGGTCGGCGACGAGCTGGTGCGCAATGAAGCGGCCCGGCGCCTGGTCGAGCCTCTGCCGCTGGGCGTGCTGGTTGCCGAGACCGCGGGCTGGATCGGCTACATGCTCCAGCAATCGCTGCAGAACGCGCTGGCGGCGGCGCGAGTAGAACGTGAGGTCGTCACGGTCATCACCCAGACGCTGGTGGACCGATACGATCCCGCGCTCAGCCGTCCCACCAAGCCGATCGGCCACGCGCTATCCGACGCCGACGCCGCGCGCCTTCGTGACGCGGGGCGCGCGGTAGGACGGGACGGCGCGGGAGACTGGCGCCGGATGGCCACCAGTCCGCTCCCGCTCGGCATCGTCGAATTTCCCGTGGTCCAACGGCTGCTGGATCAGAACACCATCGTGATTGCGGCGGGCGGCGGCGGGCCACCGGTGTACCACGACCCACTGCTCGGTCTCGAGGGCGTAGACGCGGTGGTGGACAAGGACCGGGTGTCGGCCATCCTGGCCACCCAGCTCGGCGCCGAAGTGTTGATGATCCTCACCAACGTGGCAGCGGTCTACGAGGGCTGGGGCACTCCCGCTGCCCGCCCGATCCGCCGCATGAGCGCGGCACGCGCCGAGGAGCTCATCACTCTGGGGTCCTTCGATGCCGGCGGGATGAAGCCCAAGGTGGAGGCCGCGCTGGGTTTCGTACGGAGCAGTGGGGCGAAGGCCATCATCGCACAGCTCTCCGACGGTCCGGCGGCGCTCAAAGGGCAAACCGGCACCACCATCACGAGGGAACAGTGAACCTGCACGAATATCAGGCGCGAACGCTGCTCAAGGCTGCCGGCATTCCCATGTTCGAGGGCGATGTCGCCGCCACACCCGGCGAAGCGGAGTCAATCGCGCGGCGAATCGGCGGCACCGTCGTCATCAAAGCCCAGGTCCATGTAGGGGGACGGGGCAAGGCGGGTGGCGTAAAGCTGGCGCGGAACCCGGGCGAGGCCGCCGACTACGCCTCCCAGATTCTGGGGATGAAAATCAAGGGTCTCGTGGTGCACCGGGTGCTGGTGGTGCCGGCGGCCGACATCGCCACCGAGAGCTACGTCGGCCTCATCATGGACCGGGAAACCCAGCGGCCGGTGTTCATGGTGAGCGCCGCCGGGGGAGTGGACATCGAGGAGGTGGCCGCCAAGACTCCGGAGAAAATCATGCGCTTGCCGGTGGACCCGGTCTACGGCCTGCTGACCCACCAGGCCCTGACTCTCGCCTTTTCGTTGTACCCCGACTTTCGGCACGTGCGCGCCGCGGCCCGGATCATGGAGCAGCTCTACACGGTCTTTACCGCCAACGGCGCTTCGCTCGCCGAGATCAACCCGCTGGTAACGACACCCGACGGCCGGGTGCTGGCGCTCGATGCCAAGGTGGTGATAGACGACAACGAGCTCGACCGGCGGCCGGACCTGGCCCTCCTGCGCGACGAGACCGCGGAGGAGCCCACCGAGGTGGCGGCCCGCCGGGCCAACCTCTCGTTCATCAAGCTCGACGGCAACGTCGGCTGCGTGGTCAACGGCGCGGGGCTGGCCATGGCCACCATGGACCTGGTCAAGTACTACGGGGGCGAGCCGGCAAATTTCCTGGACATCGGCGGCAGCTCCAACCCGGAGAAGGTCATCAACGCGCTCAAGATCATCACCAGCGATCCCAACGTAAAGGCGATCCTGTTCAATATCTTCGGCGGGATCACCCGCACCGACGACGTCGCCAACGGCATCGTGGCCGCCACCCGCCAGTTCAAGGTCGAGGTACCCATCGTCATCCGGCTCACCGGCACCAACGAGGTGGAGGCCATTCGGATCCTGGAGAGCGTCGGGATGCGCGCGCTCAGCGACATGGACC
>JACCQZ010000097.1 GCA_013813875.1 Gemmatimonadales bacterium
ACGACGCCGGCCAGCTCCTGACCGGCACCATGATGGACTACGCGGTCCCCCGCGCCAGTCAGATGCCCCGGATCGAGACCGATTACACCGTCACCCCCTCGCCGGTGAACCCGCTGGGCATCAAGGGTTGCGGCGAGGCGGGGACCATCGCCTCGGCGGCGTGTCTGATCAACGCCGTCTGTGACGCGCTCTCACCGCTCGGCATCACTCACATAGACAAGCCGGTCACGCCGGCGCGGGTCTGGGCCGCCATCCAGACCGCCAAGCAGGGGGCCGCCCGATGATCCCAGCCAGCTTCGACTATGTGCGTGCCGTCTCGCTGCGCGACGCCCTCTCGGCGCTGGCCGCCGGGGACGGCAGCAAGGTCATCGCCGGAGGCCACAGCCTGCTGCCAGTGATGAAGTTCCGCTTGGCCCAGCCGGCCCGGCTGGTGGACATCGCCGCGCTGCCCGAATTGCGCGGCGTGGCCGAGCACCGCCGGGGCGCCCGGATCGGCGCCACTACCACCTACCGCGAGCTGCTGGAGTCCGAGCTGCTCCGGGAGCGGTTTCCCATCATCGCCGAGTGCACCGACAACATCGGCGACCTGCAGGTGCGGAACCGCGGCACCATCGGCGGCAGCCTGGCCCACGCCGATCCGTCTTCCGATATGCCCGCGGTCATGCTGACCCTCGACGCCACCTTCAATCTCCGCTCCAAGCGAGGGCGCCGCTCGGTGCGGGCACGGGAGTTCTTCCACGGCGCCTTCTCCACCGCTCTCGCTGAAGACGAGCTGCTGATAGACATTGTGGTGCCGCCGCTTCCCAAGGGCGCCGGCACCGCATACCTGAGCCAGAAGCAGGCGGCGTCGGGCTACGCCCTGGCCGGTGCGGCCGTGGTGGTGGCGCTCCGCCGCAAGACGGTGACTCATGCCGCGGCCGCGCTCACCGGCGTGGGCGAGATCGCCAAGCTGATCGCCTCCACCGACCAGCTCGTCGGCACCAAAGGTGAGCCTGAGGTGGTCGCCCGCGTGGCGGCCGGCGCTACCGAAGGTCTCGAGATCGGAGGCGACATCCACGCGCCGGCCGACTACCGCCGACACCTGGCCACGGTGGTGATACGCCGCGCGGTGGAGAAGGCGTTAGAACGGGCGCGGTAGCCGCCGTCGTTCTTGCCGCGGGGCAATCACGCCGCTTCGGAGGCCGAAAGCTGTTGGCTCCGCTGCGGGCAAGGCCGCTGCTGGCGTACGTGCTCGACGTCGTTGACACCGCCCGCCGGAGCGGCCTCGTCCTTCAGGCGTACGCGGTTGTCGCGGTGGGCGACGCGGGTGTCGAGGCGCTGGTGCGGGAAGCGCGCATCGTTCCTATCGTCAACCCGGAGCCGGAGCGGGGATTGTCGAGCTCGCTCTGGTGCGGCCTCGCGGCACTGGAAACGGAGCCCGCCGGCCGGATCGCCGCCGCCCTGGTTCTGCTGGGCGATCAGCCGCTCGTGCGGGTCGAAGTCGCCCGAACGCTCATCGAGGGCTGGCGGTCGGGACGGGGGACGGTGCTCCGGCCGCGGTACGCGGATGCCCCGGAGATGCCGGGCCACCCCGTGCTTCTCGACCGTTCAGTCTGGCCGCTGGCTCGGCACGCTCACGGAGACGCCGGGCTCGGCGGCGCCCTGCCGCCCGGCTCCGATGCCGTCACCCTGTTGGATGTCCCCGGGCACAACCCCGACGTAGATACCGTGGACGACCTCAACCTGCTCAAGGAATCGCCTCCATGAAGCTCGAGTTCTCCGGCGCACCCGAGATCACCGCCTCCCGGGACCGGGTCTGGGAACGCCTCACGAACCCCGACTTCGTGGCCGCGTCGGCTCCGGGCGTGGAATCGGTGGAAGCGGTGGACCCGACCCACTTCAAGGTCATCTCGGGTCTCGGCGTCGGAGCGATCAAAGTGAAGTTCAAGCTCGACGTCGAGCTCTTCGACATCGTGGAAGGCGAGCGGCTGAAGATGCGGGCCCGCGGCAAGGCACCAGGCTCGGCGGTGGACGTTGTCTCCCACCTGCGGTTGGAAGACGCCGGCCCGGGCATGACCCGGCTCAACTGGTCGGCGACGAGCGACATCAGCGGGACGGTGGCGAGCGTCGGCGCCCGGCTGCTGGAGAGCACCGCACGGAGACTGACCGAGCAGTTCTGGACCGACTTCGCCCAGCGCGTCAGCGCCGGGTAGGATTGAATGCGGGCCAGACGCCTCACCGCTTCAGATCTGATGGACTTCTCCCCCGACCAGCTCGCCGGCGCCGTGCTTCTGGCGCCGGTCCGACTTTCCACCGGTCAGCTTCCCAAGGGCACCCGGCTCGATCGGGAGCAGGCCGAGAGTCTGCTGGCGGTGGCGCGGGAGCTGGCAGATCCGCTGCGTGTGGCATGGGCCGACGCCGGCGAGCTGCACGAGAACGAGGCGGCCACCCGTCTGGCGCTCGCCGTCGGAGGCATCGGAGTGGAGCAGCGAGCTCCCCGGCAGAGCCGGCTCGACCTGATCGCGCGGTGGGACGGCGTGCTGCACGTGCGGGTGGCGAGCCTCACCCGGCTCAACACGGTGGATCCCCTCGAGGTCTTCACGCTCTACCACGGCCAGGCGGTGGTGGCTGGGCAGGTGGTGGCTTCGGTCAAGGTGGCGCCGCACCTGGTCTCCGGAGCCAGCGTCGCTGAGGGTGTTCGGATCGCAAAGGAGGATGCGCCGCTGATCGAGGTGCTGCCGTATCTGCCGCTCGAGGTCGGAGCCATCGCAGCGGAGGCGATTGACGGCGCCGGCCTGGCGCGCTTCGAGGCCGGCGCCCGGGCCAAAGTGGAAGCCCTCGGCTCCCGCTTCCTCGGCACGGTGGTGGTCGGTGACGCCGATCCCGTGGCGGCAACCGAGGCGGCGCGGGCCGCGCTGGTCTCCCTGATACGGGATCGTGGCCTCAGGGTAATCCTGGTCGGAGGCGTCTCGGCCGGCGACCCTCTGGCCCCCTTTTATGCCGGGCTTCAGCAGCTCGGCGGCAAGGTTCTCCGGCGGGGCGTGCCCGCCCATCCGGGATCCATGATCTGGCTGGCCCAGCTCGACGAGAGCCGCCTGCTGGGGCTGCCGCAGTGCGGCATGTTCGCGCTCGCCACGGCGGCCGACCTGGTGCTGCCGCGCCTGCTCACCGGGGAAGCGCTCGACGCCGCGAGTCTGGCCGACCTGGCCCATGGCGGCGTGCTGGTGCGCGACATGCGCTTCCGATTTCCCGCCTACGCCCGCGACCTGCAGGCCCCTGAAGGGTAGCATGGCCCACCCAGCCGACATTGACGCGCTCCAATCCGCCTTCGCGGCACAGGGCTACGTGGCCGACCGGGACCTGGCCACGGCGATCTTCCTCTCGCTCGCGCTGGGCCGCCCACTGCTGCTGGAGGGCGAGGCGGGCGTGGGAAAGACCGAAGTCGCGCGCACACTCTCGTCGGTGCTCGGCGCCCAGTTGATCCGGCTGCAGTGCTACGAGGGACTCGACATCAATACCGCCGTCTACGAATGGGATTATCCGCGGCAGATGCTGGAAATCCGTCTGCTCGAGGCGCGGGGCGAAGCCCGCACGGCGGCCACCCGGGACATCTTCAGCGAGGAGTTCCTGATCCGCCGGCCGCTGCTGCAGGCCTTGGAGAGCCGCGCGGCAGAGGCGCCCGTGCTCCTGATAGACGAGGTGGACCGCGCCGACGAGGAGTTCGAGGCGTTCCTGCTGGAGCTGCTGAGTGATTTCGCGGTGAGCGTACCGGAGATCGGCACCATCCGCGCCGAGCGTCCCCCGCGGGTGATCCTCACCAGCAATCGGACCCGCGAGGTGCACGATGCGCTGAAGCGGCGCTGCCTCTATCACTGGATTGATTACCCCAACGCCGCCCGCGAGCTGGCCATCCTGCACAGCCGGCTTCCCGCCGTGCCCGACGCGCTCGCGCGGGAGATCGTCGGATTCATTCAGCGGCTCCGCGGCGCGGACCTCACCAAGTCGCCCGGCGTAGCCGAGACCTTGGATTGGGCGGCGGCTCTGCTCGCACTGGGTGCGAATCACCTGGATGAGAGGCAGGTGGAGCAGACGCTCGGAGTGCTGCTCAAGTATCAGGAGGACGTGAGCGCGATGCGGAGCGGCGGCGCGAGGACGATCCTGGCGGAGTCCCGAGTGGTCTGACCGGCAGTCTCTAGATCTCTACAACGAGGATCTCCAGCCGCTGCCGGCCGGCGGCGTCCCGGCTGACCCGGCCGAGGTGAACCCCGGCCAGCGACGCGGCACAGGTGTCGGTGGGAAGCTGAGCGGGCTGGTGGGTCGTGGTAACGCCGATGACCGGCATTCCCGCCGAGCGGGCGGCTTCCACCCCAGCGGGAGCGTCCTCAACCACGAGGCAGTCGGACGGCTCGAGGGCCAGCATGGTGGCTGCCAGGAGGTACGCGTCGGGACTCGGCTTTCCCCGGACCACGTCCTCGGCGCCCACCAGCACCGCCGGAACCGGTAGCCCGGCCCGGCGGAGGCGCGCGGTAGCGACTGAACGTGTGCCCGAGGTGGCGACGCCCCAGCTTCCCGCGGGCAGCGACTCCAGCAGCCGGGCGGCGCCGCTCAGCGGTCCGATAGCCGCCTCGGCGCCCGCCTCCACGGTCGGCACGAAAGCCGCCAGTTCGGCTTCGGCGTCGAGGTGCGGTGCCGCGAGGCGGATCGTCTCCAACGCCCGCCGCCCATGGCAGACCCGCAGAAAGGGCTCGGGGTCGAGTCCTTTGGCGGCGGCCCAGCGCCGCCACTGCTGCTCGACGTACGCCGCGGAGTCCACCAGGACGCCGTCGAGGTCGAAGACGACGGCGGAGCATTCAAAGCGTTTCATGGCGGTCAATATGGTCGGCGAGTCCAGCTCACTCCAGGTAGAGACCCCATTCGGCACCGTTCCGGTAGACGGAGGGATCTTCCTGGCCAACACACTACGGTTTGCCCGGATCCTTCGGCACTCCGGCCTCGATGTGGACAGCGCGCAGACCGCGACTTTCGCTCGGGCGCTCGCCCTGCTCGGCTTCGACCGGCGGGGGGATGTGCGGGCCGCCGGCCGCGCCATCTTCGTACGCCGCCGGGAGGATCAGCGGCTTTATCTGGCGGCGTTCGATCTCTTCTGGAGACGGCGTGGCGCCTCCAGCGCCCTCGGCGGCCAGCTTCCCCGGATACGGCAGGACGAGCGCCGGGCGGGAGCCCCCGATACCCCTCGCCCGGAAGAAGGTGACCAGGAGGTGGTCGTCGCGGTCCGGGCCGAAGCGTCGAGCGCTATGGAGGTGCTCCGAGCCGCCGACTTCGCGACACTCACCCCGGAAGAATCCCGCGATGCCCAGGCGATGCTGGACGCCCTGCGGCCGCGGCTGCCGATGCGGCGGGCGAGGCGGAGCCGGGTGGAGCGCAGCGGCCACCGGCCGGCCACGCGGCGGATGCTGCGGCATGCGCTGGGGACCGGCGGCGAAGCGCTCGATTGGCGGTGGCTCCGGCGCAGCCTTCGGCCGCGGCCCATCGTTCTCGTGTGCGACATCAGCGGATCAATGGAGCGCTACAGCCGCTTCATGCTGCGCTTCGCGCACGCCCTGCAGCGGAGCGGGGCGCCGCTGGAGGTCTTCGTCTTCGGCACCCGGCTGACCCGCATCACCCGCGAGTTGCGGGTAAGAAGCGCCGACGCGGCGCTGCGCCAGGTGTCGGAGCGGGTGGTGGATTGGAGTGGCGGAACCCGAATCGGTGAAAGTGTGCGCCAGCTCAACCGCCGCTGGGTTCGGCGCGCGGTGAGGAGCGGCGCGGTGGTGCTCCTGGTGTCGGACGGCTGGGAGCGGGGCGATCCGGAGCTGCTGGCGCGGGAGATGGCGACGCTCCGGCGCTCCTGCCACCGGCTCATCTGGATTGACCCGCTGGCGGCGCGGCCGGGGTTCGAGCCGGTTACCGTGGGCCTCCGCGCGGCGCTACCTCACGTGGACGAGTTCGTGGCGGCGGCCAGCGTGGCGTCGCTGGAGGAGTTAGCGGGGAGGTTGCGAGGGATGTGAACGGCCACGAGGTTTGCCAGCATCAGTACAGATAATTACTATATCTGATACATAAGGAGGGGCTATGACCGCGAAGACCCCGGGCCGGGCTACCAGACGGCGTACGGCCAGAGCCGGGCGGCAGAACCCACCCGAGCGTGTCCCGACGCTTACGTCGAAGAAGTCACCAGCGAAACGGATCCGGAAGAACATGGACATGGATCCCGTCAAGCTTCGCGCAGTGCGAGAGATTCTCGGTGCCAAGACCGAGACGGAGGCGGTGGACCGGGCCCTCGATGAGATCATCTTCGAGCACCAGGTTGCCGATGGGCTCACCCGGCTGGCCGCGGCCGGCGGGCTCCCCAATGTCGCCGCCGATGCCTGATGCCGTATACGTTCGACACAAACGTCGCCATTCATGCGCTCCGGGACCTCTCGGAGCGCGACCGTTTTCAGGGCTTTCTTCGGGGGCGTCGAGGCCAGGTAGTGCTTCACGCCACGGTGTGGCTCGAACTGCAGGTGGGTGCCCGAACGGCGAGGGAGCAGACGGCCCTGGATGACTTCGTACGCCCGTTCGTCGAGCGACACCGACTGCTGCTGCCCTCAGGGGTGGCCCGGCAGCAGGCGGGACGAGTGCTCGCTCGCCTGGCGAGAGAGGGCAGCGACACGCGGCGCAGCTCCATCCATTACGATGCAATCATCGCCGCCTCGGCGCGTGAGGCCAGGGTCACCCTGGTGACTTGGAACATCGCGGACTTTGACCGGATTGTGCCGCACCTCGGCAAATTCGCGTATGCGTCCCCATACCCATAAGCCTACCACCGGCGCTTGGTGTTTTCGCGCGCGACAGCCTTATCTTTAAGACACTCCCCCACCCCAGCTGAGGCAGGCAGTGGCCGACGTCCTGGAACAGCTCCGCGCAGCGCTCGGTGACCGATACGACGTCGAGCGCCTGGTCGGCGAGGGCGGCATGGCCACCGTGTTCCTCGCCCAAGACCGGCG
>JACCQZ010000117.1 GCA_013813875.1 Gemmatimonadales bacterium
TTGTGGTCCCGGGCCTTTCTGTTTCCTAACCTCGTCCACTGGATCAGCGGGTGCTGCTGCCCCGTGAGATGTTGGACTCGCTCATCTTGTTGGTGTCCACGTCGCTCTGGCCCGTCACCCGGTGCCAGGCGTCCCGCACTGCATCCTTGACGCTTTCCCAAGTAGATCCGCTGGAGCCCTTGCCCTCATAGCGGTCCCAGCCTGTGCGGAGATCCGACTCCACGTCATTCCAATTGCGGCCCATGTGATGGGCTCCAGACTCGTGGCCATATCGGTACGCGGGGCGGAACTCGTCATAGTTACGGCCGGTGGCGTAGGGCCTTGAACTGAAGTTGTTTTCCCACCAGCTATCCTCTTGATCCCAGCTATTACGATCTGCCATTGCTCCCTCCATGGTTCAGGAGACACCCGGTTGGGCGCCAACCACAGGGTAATAGCACCGAGCCGAGGAGGAAGTGACCGACCTCACACCGAGCCCGGTTACCAAGCCGGACCCGCCGCGCTACCATGAACGGGTCCGGAGCTTCGACTTCAGTCACCAAGGGAACTTTACATGCCTCGCATCGCTCCCCTCGAGCTCGAGCTCGCGCCGCCGGCCGTACAGGATGCGGCCGACGAGCATGTCCGCCGGCACGCTCGGATCACCAACATGAAGCGAACGCTGCTCCACAGCCTTCCCGCATTCGGCGCGCTCATGGAGTGGTACAGTCTGCGTGAGGCCGTACAACCGTTCCTGGGAGAGCGGCTTACCACACTCTACGCCCACGCCATTTCGGCCGGGACCGACTGCCTCATCTGCTCCACCTACTTTCGCCGTGCTCTCATCGAAGCCGGAGAAGATCCCGACCGGCTTGCGCTCGACAGCCGCGAGAATGCCGTGGTCGAATTCGGCCGCCGGCTTGCGGCTTCGCCCTATGGGGTACCCGATGACGTCTATGAGAAACTGGAAACCTGGTTCGACCCTCCGCAGATCGTGGCGCTGACGGCGTTCGGCGCCCTCATGGTAGCCACCAACCTCTTCAACAACGCGCTGGAGGTGCCGCTCGACGAATACCTCCAGCCGTACCGCTGATGCCCGAGTTCAAGGGGCGGGTGGCCTTCATCACTGGAGCGGCGCATGGCCAGGGGCGCGCTACCGCTCTCGCGTTTGCCCGGGAGGGCGCCGACATCGCCGCCTTCGACGTGGCCCGGCCTCTCGGCTACCCCGGCTACGCTATGGGCTCATCCGACGATCTGCAATCGCTGGCTGAAGCGTGCCGCCAGACCGGCGTGGATTGCCTTACCTTCGCCGGCGACGTGCGCGACGACACCGCCGTGAGCCAGGCCGTGGAAGCGACGGCCGCGCGGTTCGGCCGCATTGACGTGCTCTTCAACAATGCCGGCATCTGTGGTTACGGACTGGCCCACGAGCTCACCGAAGAGGCGTGGGACAGCATGCTGGACATCAATCTCAAAGGGGCGTGGATGGTGGCGCGGCGGATTATTCCGCTCATGATGCAGCAGCGCTCGGGCGTCATCATCAACAACTCGTCGGTGGCCGGGCTCCGCGGCATGGGCCGGCTCAGCCACTACGCCGCCTCCAAGTGGGGGCTCACCGGTCTTACCAAATCCTGGGCTATCGAGCTGGCACCTTTCGGCATCAGGGTCAACTCGATCCACCCGACCGGGGTGAATACGCCGATGAACGACGGGCTCGCGGCGCTGGAAGGTCTCACTCCGCGGCAGATCGCCGAGCGGTCCGCCGGCAACCTGCTTCCGGTGCCGTGGATCGAGCCGGAGGACGTGGCGCACGCGGTGCTCTATCTCGCTTCCGACCGGGCACGCTACATGACCGGTGCGCCGCTGGTGCTCGATGCCGGGCTGCTCAGCCGGTGAGTGAGGCCGAAAAGTCGGGTAGGGCTCAAGCCGTGACAGCAATAGATTCCGCAGTCCGGCAGCGTTGACCAGGGTCCATCAGGGGAGCGGCTCGATGACCGAGCGGGCGGAGCCCTTCACCATCGGGGTGGAGGAAGAGTACCAGATCGTAGACGCTGAGAGCCGCGAGCTCCGGCCTCAAGGCCAAGAGCTCTTGCCCGCGGCCCGGAGCACCGGCGGTGAAGAGGTCCAGCCTGAGCTCTACCTGTCCCAGATCGAGATCGCGACACCGGTCTGCCGTTCACTCGCCGAAGCTCGGAGCGAGCTGGTTCGGCTGCGGCGCAGCGTAATAGACGCGGCTGCCCAGGAGAACAGCCTGATTCTGGCGGCGGGCACTCATCCCTTCTCGCACTGGGAAGATCAGCAGATCACGCCCAAGGACCGCTACCGGGCCACGACGCTTCGCTACCAGCAGCTCGCCCGTGAGCTGGTGATCTGCGGCTGTCACGTGCATGTCGGCGTCCCCGATAAAGCGGCGGGGCTCGAAGTCATGAACCGGGCGCGCCTCTGGCTTGCCCCCATACTGGCGCTCGCCTCCAACTCACCCTACTGGCTTGGCGCCGACACCGGATACGCGAGTTTTCGAACCCAGTTGTGGAACCGGTTTCCCATCTCCGGCCCTCCCGGCGCCTTCGGCTCGGCGGAGGAGTACCGGGCGCTGGTGGACGCCCTGGTGGCCACCGACAGTATCGGCGACGAGAGCCGGATCTATTGGGACATGCGCCTGCCGGCCCATCTGGATACGGTCGAGTTTCGGGTCACCGACGTCTGTCTTACCGTGGACGAAGCGGTCATGGTGGCTGGGCTCGCTCGCGCTCTCACCCGGAGCTGCCTGGAAGCGGCTCAGCGGGGCGACGAATGCCCCACGGTGCGTCCTGAGCTGCTCCGTGCCGCGCACTGGCGGGCCGCCCGGTATGGAATTGATCGTGATCTCATCCACTTCGGCGAGATGCGCGCGCTGCCCGCCCGGGAGCTCATCGGCCGCCTCATGGGGCACCTCCGTCCCGCGCTCGAGGCGGCCGAGGAATGGGACGAGATCTCCGCCCTGGTGGGACAGGTGCTGGAGCGGGGGACGGGCGCCAGCCGGCAGCGCGAAGCGTACCGCCGGGCAAGTCGCCTGGAAGACGTCGTGGACTTCATTGCCGCGGAGACGTCGGAGGCGGTCCGGGTAGCTCCTTGAGGTTGCCAATCGCCGTTTTTCCGGGTACTCTCCGGTCAGCTTCGGGATAGCGTACCCGACAACCGGCGTGATTACAGGGGGCTGGCATTGGCGCCGGACCCCTCTTCTGTTTCCCTCGGCTTTTCTGATTCCCCTCGAAGGACGGTGCAATGACTGAAGTAAGACTGAGTGAGACCGACAGCGTCGAGCGGGCGCTCAAGCTGTTCAAGAGGAAGCTGCAGAAGTCCGGCCTGTTCGGCGAGCTTCGCCGCCGCCGGCACTACGTCAAGCCGAGCGAGGCGCGGGCCATCAAGACGGCCGCCGCTATCCGGCGCAAGCGGAAAAAGAAGGTGTCGCGCGACGAGTGGTAGCCCGCGCTCGAGTTTCTCCCTAAGGTTTTCGCTCTGCTGTGTTCCCACCGTTCGCCCCGGCTTCCCACCGGCGATGGCCGCTGCATCCTTGTCCGTCATGGCCCGGGACGGCGTGATCGTCCCGGACGAGGTCTGTAGCACCACGAGCTGCCTACGCCGTCTGAAGCCATTGGCCGGTCTCGGTGATCGGCTGCAATGCTCTGCCCTGAATCTTGGACAAGAAGCCCGCCGGAATGGGGATCCCCCACTACACTGCACGGTTTGAATCAAACCGCTCCTCCTTCAGTCCGAAACCGAACCCGTTGAGCACTGGCAGGTTAGTTCGGCACCCCACAGATTTGCCTGGTGCCGCGGCCGTCGAACTCTTGGAAGTTGCGGGATCGCGGTGGGCGACTCACCAGGAGGGCGCAATGCGGAGGCGGAAGCGAAACAGTGTGAGCCGGGATCTTGCCAAGGGAGCGATAGCCGGCGCGGTGGCTACCTGGGTCATGGGACGGGTTACCACCTACATGTACGAGCGGGAGGACGAGGAAGCGCGTGAGACGGAGGATGCCGCGCGCCAGGGAAAGACGGCCTACGG
This sequence comes from Gemmatimonadales bacterium, assembly GCA_013813875.1. Classification (GTDB taxonomy): domain Bacteria; phylum Gemmatimonadota; class Gemmatimonadetes; order Gemmatimonadales; family GWC2-71-9; genus CAVVWJ01. The sequence goes on from JACCQZ010000117.1 coordinate 4,025, forward strand.
CATAGCCGCTGAAAAGGGCGCGGCGGCCCTGGGCAAACACCCCACCAATGAACAGCGCCAGCAACTCGGCTCCGCGATTCACTGGGCGCTTGGCATGGGTGCCGGCGCGACCTACGCGGTGCTCCGCCGCCGCTTTAACGCGGCGGGTGCCGGAGCGGGCACCGCATTCGGTACTGTATTCTGGGCAGTCATGGACGAGGGCGTAGTGACGGGGCTGGGGCTCACCCCGCCACCTCAGGCTTTCCCCTGGCAAACCCATGCCCGGGGATTCGTCGGCCACCTCACATTCGGCACCGTGACCGACGGCACCCTCCGAGTCCTCGATGCCATCATCTGAGTGCCGGGGCGCCTCTAGTCGCCGCGCCCTTTGCCCTGCCTGGCTGACCGCCCAGCCACCGCCAGACCGGCGGCGACCACCGCAATCCCGAGCAGCGTCTTGCCGGGATTGAGCCGAGCCCTGGTGTATGCGCTCGATTCTATCACGTGTCCTGAGTAGGTCCCTCGCACGCTCGCGTCCCCCGGTCGCGGCGCGTGCAATGTGTCGTCATCGCGCGCCGGTTGGTCGGAGCGCTGACCGGAGAAGGCGGTCGCCTCCTTGAACAGGTCGCCCAGATGCGGTGCGTACCGCTCGGTGGCCGAGAGCACCATGGCGCCCCCTCCCACGAGGACATCGCGCGCCGGATGTTCGGCGCAGCGAAGAATGGCATCGGCCACCACCTCCGGTGCGTATACCGGCGGCATGTGTTTGGGCTCCACCTCGAGGTAGTTCTTGGCGTGCTGGGGATAAGGGGTGTTTATCGCCGCAGGTTGGATCAGCGTCACCGAGACCGGCGCGCCAGCCTCGTGGACCTCCATCCGGAGCGAGTCGGTAAAGCCCTTCACCGCGTGCTTGCTCGCGCTGTAGTGTCCCTGAAGGGGATATGCGGTGTCGGAGAGCACGCTGCCGACGTTGATGAGCGCGCCGCCGTGAACCTGGAGATGCGGCAGGGCGGCCAGGGTTCCGTGCACCACTCCCCAGTAGTTGGTCTCGAACAGGCGCCGAGCATCGTTCAGCTTTACCTCGTCAATGCGGCCGTACATCGAGACCCCGGCATTGTTGATCCAGGTATCGAACCCGCCGAAGTCTCGATGAGCGGCCTCGGCCAGAGCCTGCATCTGCTCGATATCAGCGACGTCAGCCACATGGCAGACCGCCTGCCCGCCTTTGGCCCGAATGTCGGCTACAGCGCTCTGCAGGTCTTCATCATCGCGGGAGCTGAGCACGACTCTGGCTCCCCGCTGAGCGGCCATGCGGGCAGTTGCAAGCCCGATCCCGCTCGACGCGCCGGTGATGACCACAACCTGCTGGCCGAGCTTCTTCAACCGTACCTTCATCGTCTGGCTCCAATCGCTGAATGCTCTGAATGAGTTCGCCGAGCGGGAAGTTGCCACGGTAGGCGTCGGACCGCCGTGAGGTAGTGGTCCAAATCACGTTGGCAGTCGGCAATTTACTGAGGGGCGGAATCGGGGGCGGAGCGAAGGGGAGAAAAACACGGGCGGCGCAGGCTAACCGCCCCGCGCCGCCCGCTGACTAGCGAGCTTCCTCTACGTTGTCGGTCTGCTTCAGGGTGTCCACGTCAATCGTGGTGTCGGCCGCGACGATCGTGGTGTCCTGCACCCGCGTCGTAGTGACGCTGGTATCCACGCCCGCGCCGCCGTTTTCAGCCGCGCCAGACTCTCGGTCGGCCCTGCTCTCACAACCAGCCAGAAGTGCAACGGCCACCAGGGCCGCCAGAGTGCTGCGCATACCAAATGCCTCCTTTGGGGACAGAACAGTGTAAGGGTCACCATGGAGTTCAGCGGTGATGCCACTCACACCCGCTCGGGAGGCTACCGGGCTTTGCCGCGGTGGTGTGGTCGGGGTGGGCTTCCTGAGGCGGTGCGGAGGGGTCTGGCATCGGCGTTGCCCGAAGGGCCGCCCCAGATCTCTGGATGCTGATCAAACCATTCCCGCTCATCCTCCGGGCAGTCGTTCCAGCCGTTGTAATCGCAGCTCAACACTTTACGATCCATCCTTCTGCTTGCCGCTCCGCAGTGGAACGGGCTGCACCGGCAAAGAGCACAGCCTGTGCCACAGACCGAACCCATATTGTTGCTCTATGGCCATCCGCCCGCCCGTTCTCCCGATAGACCTCGCGCTTCCCGAGCTGCGCCGGGTGCTGCGTTCGAGTACCAGCGCAGTCCTCCAAGCTCCTCCGGGGGCCGGCAAGACGACGCGAGTCCCACTCGCGCTGCTCCACGAGCCCTGGCTGACGGGGCGGCGCATCGTGATGCTGGCACCCCGCAGGCTGGCCGCCCGCGCCGCCGCCCACCGAATGGCTCAGACCTTCGGTGAAGCGGTGGGAGGCACGGTAGGCTACCGGGTACGCCATGACACCAGGGTAAGCGCGGCTACCCGGATCGAGGTGGTCACCGAAGGCATTCTCACCCGCATGCTCCAGTCCGACCCGGCGCTGGAAGGCGTCGGGCTGGTCGTCTTCGATGAGTTTCACGAGCGCAGCATCCACGCCGATCTCGGTCTGGCGCTCACCCTCCATTCCCGGACCCTCCTCCGAGAGGATCTTCGGGTGATGGTCATGTCTGCCACCTTGGACGGAGCGGCGATCGCCGCGCTGCTCGGCGGCGTGGACATCGTGACTTGTGAGGGACACACCTATCCGGTCGAGACCCGCTACGTCCCGCGCCGGCCTGAACTGCCGCTAGAAGCCGCGGTGGTGATGGCGGTGCGAGATGCGGTCGCGACCGAGCCCGGCGACGTTCTGGTCTTCCTGCCCGGTATGGCGGAAATCCGGCGCGTCGAGAACGCGCTTCGCGGGCGGGTGCCGTCGGAGCTGATCCCGCTGCACGGAAACCTGCCGCACGAGCTTCAGGATCGGGCGATACGGGCGAGCGCTCCGGGGCACCGAAAGGTGGTGCTGGCCACCTCAATCGCGGAAACCAGTCTCACGATCGAGGGCGTCCGGGTGGTGATTGATTCCGGGCTGGCGCGGGTGCCGCGCTATTCGCCTCGAATCGGAATGACGCGGCTGGTGACGGTTCGGGTACCCCGTGCCGCCGCCGATCAACGCCGGGGACGTGCCGGCAGGGTGTCCCCGGGCATCTGCTACCGGCTCTGGTCGGCACACGAGGATCACTCGCTGGTTCCGCGAGCCACTCCCGAGATCGTGGAGGCCGACCTTGCCCCGCTGGCTCTGGAGCTTGCCGCCTTCGGCGCCGAGCCGGCCGAGCTCGCCTGGCTCGACCCACCACCCGCGGCTGCGTTTGCGGAGGCACGCCTCCTGCTAACCCAACTGGGAGCCTTCGACGGCAACTTCCGGATAACCCCCCATGGCCGGGCCATGAACCGGCTCTCGCTCCACCCGCGCCTCGCTCACATGGTACTGAAGGGAAGAGAGTTGGGAGTGCTGGACCTAGCATGCGAGCTGGCCGCGCTGCTCGCCGAGCGGGATGTCCTCCGCCGCGGCGACGGTGTCGCCGAGGCGGACATCACCAGCAGGCTCGAAGTGCTGCGCGGCACGACTGAGCGTTCCGACATTGATGGCGAGGCGCTTCGGAGAGCCAAGAGGGAAGCGCGGAGCTGCCGGCAGGCGGGCAGTGTTGCAAGAGTGCCTCGGGGGAGAGAGGCGGTCCCGGGCCCCGGTGTGCTCCTCGCGCTGGCGTACCCCGATCGCATCGGGCAGCGCCGCCCCGGCGGGAATGGCCGGTTCCTGCTCCGCAACGGATCCGGCGCGGTCTTGGATCCGCAGGGCCTGGCCGGCGAGGACTACCTGGTGGCGGCCGATCTGGACGGGCGGGCACGGGAAAGCCGAATTCTCCGTGGCGCGGCGCTCACCTTCGACGATCTCACCGGCCACTTTGCCGACCAGATCGAGCGGGAGGATGTCGTCGAATGGGACGGCGGGGCACGCGCGGTGGTTTCCCGCCGGCGGGAGCGGCTCGGGGCCATCGTGCTGCGAGAAGCTCCCCTCCGCGATCCGGATTTGGCAGCGGTTACCAGGGTGCTGCTGGAAGGGATAACCCGTGAGGGGCTGGATCAGCTCACGGCGAGCGCCGGCTTCCAACGGACCCGGGCCCGTCTGGAATTCCTGCGGCATCTCGATCCCACCTGGCCGGACCTCTCGGATGAGGCGCTGCTGCAGACGCTTCCCGACTGGCTGGGCCCGCACCTAGAGGGCATCCGGCGGCTGGACGACGTAGTCCGACTCGATCTGGGTGGGTTCCTGCTCGAGCGGCTCACCTGGCGGCAGCGCGCGGCTCTGGATGAAATCGCCCCGACGCACATCCAGGTGCCGAGCGGATCGCGCATACCGGTTGACTATTCCGACGCCGGTGCGCCCGTGCTCGCCGTCAGGCTGCAGGAGGTTTTCGGCTTGCGCGAGACGCCGACGGTCGGGGGAGGCAGCGTCCCGCTCACGCTGCACCTGCTCTCGCCGGCGCGGAGGCCGGTTCAGGTGACGCGTGACCTCGCGGGATTCTGGGCGACGACGTACTTCCAAGTCCGGAGAGATCTCAGGGGCCGCTATCCAAAGCATTCATGGCCAGATGATCCCCTCACGGCGGAGCCGACCAGGCAAGCCAAATCAAGGCGGTAGGGGGAACCCGAGGTTACCCAGGATTGTTTGAAATGCAACGATACGAGCCGCACGGTCATCATGGGCCGTGAAGGTCCCGAGTTCGGCGGGTCCATTGCCGACGTTCATCCGGCGATCGCCGGATAGTTGATAAGTTATTTAATTTGAACATCTTATGAAAGATGTTCCCCGCCACCGCGGGTCAGAGCGATAGGAGCAGTAAAGTGGCAGTCAGGAAGCGTACGCGCCGCTCGGCTCGGGCGACTCAGCTCCCCCGGGCGGCCGATGAAGGGCGCGAGAGTCTGGACTTCTACCTGCAGGAGATCAGCAGGATTCCTCTGCTCAAGGGGGAGGAGGAGACGACTCTGGCCCGCCGGGCGTTCAAGGGGGACGTGGACGCTCAGGAGAAGCTGGCGCGGCACAATGTGCGGTTCGTCGTGTCGGTGGCAAAGAAGTTTCAGAACCGAGGAGTTCCCCTCATGGATCTCATCGGCGAGGGGAACGTCGGTCTGATGACAGCGGCCCGCAAGTTCGATCCCGACCGCGGGGTCAAGTTCATCTCTTATGCGGTGTGGTGGATTCGTCAGGCAATTCAGGCCGCCATCGCTCGCCATGGGCGACCGGTGCGGGTACCGCTCAACCGGACCGCGGACCTGAACCGGCTGGGACGTACCACCGCCCTCCTTACCGAGCGGCTCGGCCGGATTCCGACCACCGAGGAGTTGGTGGACGCCACCGGGCTCACCCGGGCGGCGGTGCGGGCGCTCAGCGCGCTCCACATCGAGGCGCTTCGGCTCGACCACCCGGTGCGGGAAGCCGATGATCGGGGCCGGATGGAGCGATTCGTCCCGCTGACCCAGGAGGGTACCGACGCCACGACGATGGCCAACAGCCGCACCACCGACCTCGACGCGGCGCTGGCCGACCTGCCGCCTCGAGACGCCAAGGTCATCCGTCTGTACTTTGGTCTCGACGACGGAAAGACGCGCACCCTGGAAGAGATCGGCCAGATGATGGGAGTGACCCGGGAACGGATTCGCCAGTTACGCGACCGGGCACTCCGGCAGTTGCGAGAGCAGCACGGGGATAAGCTGCGCGACCTCGCGGCCTGAGCCCCATGAACAGGCCCCGCCGAGTGCAATTCTCGGCGGGGCTTTTTCGTGCTCTGGCGGAATGCCATAGAACGCCCCTCCCCGCAGTCCGTTAACCCGTTGCCATATAAAAACATGAGCCGTGGCTCGCGGCTTGCCGAAACCGCCGGGGAACAGGTGCCTGTCCCGAGTCCCCATTTCTCCCCAATCGAGCGCCCAATGGCCCGACGTCTCCTCTGGACGATGGTCGTCGCCTGCTCGCTGGATTGCGCCGCGAGCCCCGGGTTGCTGCCGGCCCAGGAGCTCTCCCCGCGCGAACGGGTGGAGGTCGAGGCGTGGTTTCGCCGGGCGGCCGCGCGGACCCCGGGCGGCGAATGGGGTATAGCGGTGGGGACCATGGATGGACGGATTCTGTGGAGCGTCAGTCCTGAGCTGGAGCTGATCCCCGCCTCGACGGCCAAGCTCTTCACCACCGGGTTTTCGCGAGCCCGGTTGGGTGGCGGGGCGAGGATCGTCACCCGTATCGTCGGCGACGGCCGGCTCGACCCCGCCACCGGCCACTGGCAAGGCGCGTGGGCGCTGGAGCTCGGCGGCGACCCTACCCTGGAGCGTTCCGGGCGCTCGGGGCCGACGCTGGGCGAGCTGGCCCGGCAGCTTCGAGACCGCGGAATTCGGGTGCTGGAAGGACCGCTCGCGCTCACCAGCCGCAGCGGGCCAGCCGCGTCGCGATATCCATCGGTCTGGTCCGCCGGATACATGGGACAGCTCTACGCACCGCCGGTGGGGCCGGCCACGCTGCACGAGAATACGGTGTCGCTCACCTTCCGGCCCGGCCGGGAGGTCGGCATGACGCCGACGCTGGTCAGCGCTTATCCGGACGGCGTTGCCCGGATGGTGCGCGTCGCAGCGACCACGGTGAGCGGCACCCGGCGCCGGCTGTCGCTCCGGTCCGACCCCGATGGCGGCTGGACCCTGCTCGGAGTGCTCGGGATCGAGCGGCGGACCGCCGGCCTCTCCGCCGTCGCGCACGACCCCTCGCGTCTCATGGTGAGCGCCTGGGCCGCCGCGCTCGAGCGGGCCGGCATCGTCTGGGTGAATCCCGGTGGCCCGGCGGCGCTCGCGCCTCGTAGCGCCGCGATTCTGGCTCAGGTGAGCTCGGCGCCACTCGACAGCGTCGCCCTCGAGGTCAACCGCCGCAGCCTCAACATCGGCGCCGAGCTGTTGCTGCAGTGGGGTGCCGGAAGCCAGACCACCGGACCGGAGCTGGTCACCCGGCATGTGCGGGAGGTGGTCGGGCCATTGGCGCGGGTGCGGCTGGTGGACGGAAGCGGGCTCAGTGAGCTCAACCGGATGAGCCCGCTCACCCAGGTGCTCTACCTCGCGCGTTACCCCCAGCTTCCCGGAAACCAGCGCTTTCCACTGCTTCTGCCCGCCAACGGGACCGGAACGTTGCGGCGTCTGCGCCAGGGAATGGGCCGTGGAGTGGTGCACGCAAAGACCGGCACCCTCGACCGAGTGGCCACCCTGGCGGGTTATCTCGGCCGGCCGGACGGGGTGCTGGTGGTGTCGCTCATGTACAACGGCGGACGCACCAGCGCGGCCCGCGCCGCCGAATGGGAGCTCTTCCGTCTGCTCGGTGGTGAGGGCGTAGACCTGGGCGGGATGCTGGTGACCCACATGGGCGGAGCGACCGTCAAAAGCGAGCCGTGACCCCCCACGCCCCAGATCTTCGACTCTCCGACATACTCTCGGCGCTCTCGTACGCCCTCGACAGGTAGGAATCAGCCGGCGAGCAGTATCTGCACCAGCTTTGCCATCGTGGCCGGGTCGCTTACGCGGCCCTGCGCCAACCTCGCATTGCCGCCGGCCACGCCGCCCACGCTTCCGAGCGCTGCTTCTAGCGCGCGGGCGGCGTCGAGTCCCGAATCCTCCGATGCGGCGACCACCACGGCCGGCGGCTGCGCTACCGTTCCCAGAAAGAATGCCTTGGGCATGGCCGACACCAGTTGCCCGAGAGCGCGGACCCGCTCGACGGGATCCTGCCGGTCCAGAGCCATCACGGTCCTCACGCCCGAGGCTCCCGCCGCGCGGCGCCGGACTCCTTGAGCTCGGCGCGCTCGGCCTCGAGCACACCGGGCAAATCGTCGGGGGACGCCGAATAGGCCCCGGCCAGGCGTGAGAGCAGATCGAGGTCGGCCCGCGCTCGCCGCACCGCACGTCCACCGCAGAGAAACTCCAGCCGGACCGCCTTCCGAACCCGCTCCACCTTTCGGATAAGAATCGGTCCGATCTCTCCGGTGCCGGCGTCCTCGAAGCTCAGCGACACCGGACGATTTTCCACCACGACGCAGTTGACGCGGCTCTCCACCGCGAGCAGTGCATCGTGGGCGAGCCGCGGTGTCGAGGTCCAACGTCGAGCTCTCCCGGCCAAAGTGAACGCTCGAGGTGGCGTGCCCGTACTGCTCCGCCATGACGGCGGACAGGAGATGCTGGCCGGTGTGCTGCTGCATATGAGGGCAGGGGCCGCTCCCACCTTCTCCGCCGGCAGGTGGCCGGCGCCGGTCGCGAGGTGAATGGTGAAAGTGGTTCCGGCACCCGGCTCGCTCACCACCTCGACCCGGCCCCGATGGAGGCGCACGAGCTCCTGTACCAGGGCGAGACCGATGCCGGTTCCCTCCTAGGTCCGCCCCTGAACGCCCTTGACCCGGTGGAACCGCTCGAAGAGATGCGACAGCTCGTCCGACGGAATGCCGGTGCCGGTGTCGGATACGTCGAGCTCCACGTGATCGTCCGCCCAGCGGAGCCGCACTCCGATGGGGCCCTCGAGAGTGAACTTGAATGCGTTGGAGAGGAGGTTGAGGACGATCTTCTCCCACATTTCCATGTCTACGTACACCGGCTCCGGCAACGGCGGCGCGTCAATGACCAGCGCAAGCCCGGCCCGCTCGACGGCCGAGCGGAAGGTGCTGGCCAGATCGGTGGTGACCGTCGCGAGGTCGGCAGGAACGTAGACCGCGTCCACCCGGCCGGCCTCGATTCGAGAGAAATCGAGCAGGGTGTTCACCAGCTTGAGGAGCCGGAGACTGTTGCGGTGCGCCAGGGTAAGCTCCTCCCGCGCCGCGGCCGGCAGCTCCGCCCGGCGCAGGGCATCCTCGAGGGGACCCAGGAGCAGGGTGAGCGGGGTTCGGAACTCGTGGCTGACGTTGGAGAAGAACGCGGTCTTAACCCGGTCAATCTCGGCGAGCCCCTCGGCCCGCCGGCGCTCGGCCTCGTAGACCTGCGCGTTGGCCACGGCCGCCCCGATCTGCCCGGCTACCAGGCCGAGGAAGCCCCGGTAGCCATCGTTGAGCAGGCGATAGGGATTGAGCCCGGCGATCAGAACGCCCGCCTGTCCCGACTCGCCCGACGGTGCTATGGGCAGCGCCACTGCCCGCACTGGCGGCCGGTCCCAGGCGCCGGTGGGAAATGCGCCTATGAGGGCGAGGTCGAGCACCTCGACCAGGGTATTGGTTCCGAGCACCTCCGCGAAGGGCCACACGGTACCGGCCTCGAGTCTCACCCGCTCCGGCGCAGACCAGGTGCTCGTGGTCGGCGTCGAGCAGATAGAGCAGGGCGAAGGGCAGGTCTCGGTGGTCGGTCTCCAGACTGCGGATACTCCGGCTGCAGGCGTCCCGGATGGTGCGCGCATCGGCGGTGCGGGACGCCAGCTCGCGAAGGAGGGCGAGCTGGCGCTCGCCGATGATGCGCCGGGTGTCTTCGGAGTTAGCGTAGAAGATTCCGCCGGTGCCCCCTTCGTCGTTCGGCACCGGGCTGTAGGAGAAGGTGTAGTAAGTCTCCTCGGGATAGCCGTTCCGCTCCATGATGAGCAGCAAGGCCTCGTCATAGGTGCCTTCGTCCCGCGACATCGCCGCCGCCGCACGGGGGCCGACCTGATCCCAGATCTCGCGCCAGACGACGGCCGCCGGCTGCCCCAGCGCGGCGGGATGTTTGCCGCCGAGAATGGAGCGGTATGCGTCGTTGTAGAGATTGATCATCGCGTCGCCCCACCAGACAAACATCGGCTGGCGGGAGGTGAGCACGATGCGAACCGCGGTCTTGAGCGCCTTGGGCCAGCGATCGGGAGGGCCCAGCGGGGTGGCCGCCCAATCGATCCGGCGCATCAGCGTACCCAACTCTCCTCCGGCCGCGAAAAGGTCGGTGGCCGGCGCGGGGGGGTGGCGCTCGTCGAGTCGTGGCTCAGGTAGCATAGGGAAAGGATTCGGGGTTGCCGACGCCGATGGTGGCTGCTCGGAAAATGGGAGTGTCGAGCGGCTTCGCCAACCGACTGTGGGTTGGCCTTCCTTTCGGCGCAGGTCAGTGCAAGACTAAGGGCGCGCATCCACCATGACCAGCTCCCGCATCCGCAGTCCCACCGCCGCCGTCCTCGGCCGTATCGGGCTTCCCGACTCGGTGGGCGCACTCGCTGCCCGGCGATGGGACGTCGTCGTGGTGGGGGCGGGGCACAACGGCCTCGCCTGCGCGGCTTACCTGGCCCGGGCCGGGCGCAGGGTACTGGTGCTGGAGGCGATGCAGCAGGTCGGCGGTGCCTGCACTCTGGAGGAGCCGTGGCCCGGGGTTCGGATGTCTCCCTGCGCCTACGTGTGTGGCCTGCTGCATCCCCTGGTGATTCACGAGCTTGACCTGCCGGGACATGGCTTCCGCTGGACGCCCGCTTCCGGCGGCCTGTTCGTCCCGTTCGAAGACGGGAGCAGCATTCAGCTCTGGAACGATGACGAGCGCTGCGAGGAGGAGATCCGCCGGTTCGCGCCGCAAGACCTGCGGGGCTGGCGGGCGATGCAGTCGGTAAAGCGGCGGGTCCGCGACGCGCTCCGACCGGAGGGCGAGGGCGACATCTGGATCGGCCCTTCGCCCAGCCGCGAGGAGATCGAGCACCTGCTGGACGGCGATGCGGAAGCCTGCGGGCTGCTCTTCGAGTGGTCCATGGTGGAGCTGGTCGAGCGCTATCTGTCCGACGAGCGGATGCAACTCGCCTATCTGGGGCAGGGTGTGATCGGCACCAACGCCAGCCCTCACGACCGGGGCACCGCGTCCATTTACTATCACCATGCTTCGGGCCGGATGGAGGGGCAGGCAGGCACCTGGGGCTATGTCGAAGGGGGCATGGGCATGGTGTCGTTCATCCTCTGCGACGTAGCCAAGGAGGCGGGAGCGGTGGTGGCGGCGGGAGCTCCGGTGGCGCGGATACTGCCCGGCGAGGGTGTAGAGCTGACGTCGGGTGAACGGATCGTCGCCGCCCAGGTGGTGTCCAATGCCGATCCCCGGGTGACGCTCGCCCTGCTCGACGGCCAAGCCGACGAGGCATGGGAGGCGCGGGTGCGGGAGATTCCGATCGAGGGTGTCACCGTCAAGGTGAACATGACGCTCTCCGAGCTACCCGACTTCACCGCCAGGCCGGGCACGCGCGAGCCGCACCATACGGGGCAGGTGAACACACCCCTCACCAAGGATGAGTGGCGCGGGCATCATCAGATGGCCAACGTCGGCGAGCTGCCACCGCGGGTGTGGGCCGAGCTGTACCTGCAGACGGTGTTCGACACCAGCATCGCCCTCGAGGGAGTGCACACCCTCAGCGTCTTCGCGCAGTACGTGCCCTACCGATTCCGAAAAGGAAGCTGGGACACGCGGCGGGACGAAGTGGGATCGGTCGTGGTGGACTCCATCGCGCGCTTCTGCAGCAATCTCCCCCGGGCGATCACCGCGCTGGAGGTTCTGGGCCCTCCCGACATCGAGCGGCGGGTCGGGCTCACCGGCGGCCACATCTTTCAAGGCGAAATCCTGCCCGACTACATGTGGGACCGCCGACTGACCGCGCGCACCCCGATGCCGGGAGTGTATCTGTGCGGCGCCTGCACCTATCCGGGGGGGAGTGTGATGGGGATCAACGGGAGGAATGCGGCAAACATAGTGCTGAGTGATACAGAGAAAGTGACCAGGAGAAAGTGACAAGTGACAAGTGCGGAAGCCAGCCTGGCATCCCCCCAGCACTTGCTCCTTGTCACTTGCTGCTTGTCACTTGCCCCTTGTCCCTTGCTTTTCAGTTCCACCCCCTCAACGCCCTCACGAAATCATGCAGCACCAGGAACTTTTCGTAGAGGCTCACTCCCTTGCGCTTCTGGCCGAACTCGGCAAAGAGGTCGCGCAGGCGGCCTCGGCGGGTGACGTAGAAGCGGAAGGTTTCGGCGAAATCTTCCTGGGGGTGTTTGGCGGCGTAGGTGCTGACGTGGTCGCGGGGAGCGATTGCGATCCGGCGGCGCTGAAAATAGACCCAGCTGTTGTCCATCCCGCGGTAGGCCTTGTCCACCTCGCCGAAGGCACGGCGGAAGCGGCGGGTTCGGGTCCACTCCCAATGGTGGTACAGGAAGCTGTGGCCCAGCTCATGGGTGATGAGCCCGACCAGCATGGTCCAGGGGATCTCGTCCTGGCGCTGCTTGCCTACGACGTAGCGCTGCTCGATCTCCACGATCTTGGGATAGCGGGGGTCCACCCCTGAGATGCCGGGGCGGAGCAGCACCCGGTAACTCCAGTCGCGGATGCGGGAGACCAGCAGCAGGCGGCGCACCCGGGTAAGGGCCCGGGGGATGAGATCGCGCCCGGTGGCGTCGTTGCCGCACCAGGGGCAGGCGTTCATCCAGTCGTCCACGCCGCGGTTGCAGTGGGGACACTCGCCCTCGAAGAGATCTTCCTCGTTCCACACCTGCGGGCGCCCGCACCGGGGGCAGGCGCTCATCGGATACTGCACACCGCTACCGCAGCCCCAGTCGCACCGGGCACCCATGCGGAAGCCCTTGGGCGCTTTGAGCGGCTTCGCGCTCGAATAGCCTTCCTCGTAGATATCCGACGCGCACCAGGGACAGAAGGAGAACTTGTCGGAGACCATCCAGCCGCAGTAGTAGCACTCGGCCCCGGTCACGTTGTCCCCGTCGCGCCACTGGAGCGAGCGGCTGCAGTTGGGGCAGTGGTTCCAGTAGCGCCGGACCCGATGGCCGCAGACGCATCGCAACTCGGGGTGGGGAACCTGTCCCCGCCGTTTACGGGCGCTCATATCGCCAGGCCGCGACGCTCACCAGCCGCTCGATGAACTGGTAGTAGTCCATTCCCGCCTTGTGCGCCGCATTGGCCATGTCGTGGCCGTAGCTGATGAAGGGGTTGGCGTTGGCCTCGATGAACCAGACCTCGCCGTCGGGAGCCAGGCGGACGTCGAAGCGGGCGTAGTCCCGCAGCCAGAGAGAGCGAAACGCCGTCCGGCAGATTCTCTCGATGCGTTCTCGCGCGGTGTGGGAGAGGGGCCGGGCGAAGACGTTGCGGATGCCTTTACGGGCACGGTAGTCCTCGTCCCACTTGGCGTACTGCGTGGCGATCCGTTCCTCAATCCGGGTCTTCCGCTTGTCGAACACCATCTCGGTAATGGGAAGAATGTCGAGCGCCTCGCCATTCCCGATCAAGCTGACGTACAACTCGCGTCCGTCAACGAACTCTTCCGCGATCGCGGGCTGGTGGAAGCGCTCGTGGACCAGGCCGACCCTCTCCTCCAGGGCGGCCGGGTCCTGAACCACCGAGCCCTGCGCGATACCGGCCGAGGCGTCGGACTGCAGCGGCTTCACGATCAGCGGAAAGCGAAGCTCGGGTGCGCGGTTGGCCGGCTCCCCCAGCCGGTAGGTCACGAAGCCGGGCACCCGGATGCCGTGGTAGGCGAGCACCTTCTTGCTCATGGCCTTGTTGCGGGAGACCAGCAGGGCCAGGGGAGGTGAACCGGTATAGTGGTAACCTTCTGCCTCCAGCATGCCCGGCACCAGGTACTCGAGCGTCGCGCTTCGGCAGAACGCCTCGGCGGCGTTGAAGACCAGATCGGGCTGCATGTCGGCGAGGGTGCGGATGAGATACTGCAGGTCGTCGCGCACGCCGAGGAGATAGACCTCGTGCCCTCGCTCCTGAAGGGCGTTGGCGATCTGGTACTCCATTTCGGGCTCATCTTCGTGCCAGGCGGCGACCTCTGTCGTCATCTGGCGTTCGTGCTCGGGATGGTTCCACCCGCCGTAGGGGGTGTCGAATACGACTGCGATTCGCATGGCGGCCTGGGTTGGGGTGGTGCGACCTCAAAGTTGACCTCGTCGGGTAGGGACCGGGAGGGGTTGCGGCATCCCGACGCCTCTTGTGTCTTGTAACGCGACACTACATCATCTACCGTTCTTCGAACGACTTGGCAGGCTGGTCGCTGGCCACTCGCAGGTTCTGGAGGTGGAATGGACAATACGGCCCGGGAAGCCCGGCTCAGGCCCGAGTATGCGGCCCAGTATCCCGCCCTGCAGGCCAACATCTGGATACCGGCGGCCGAGGTGGGGGCCAAGCTTCTGCTCTGGCAGGTGCAGCAGCAGGGCACCTCGGCGCTCAACAGCCGCATTCTGGATGGGCGGCACTTCGATTTCCGGGGCGGGTGGTACCGGGGGGAAGAGACCGAGTTGCGCACCCGGGCGAGCGATCCGGCGTTCAACGGGCCGGGATAGAGGATAGCGGCAAGGCCGCGCTTCTCGCCTGCACCCTCCTGATCCACTGTCGGTCTACATTCCATCCATGACATCCCTTCCAGAGCGATTCGCGGCCGGCAGCCGGGCGGATTTCGCGTTCCCCGCCGCTGACCAGATCGAAGACGAGGCGCAGCTCGCCGCCGATGTGATGACCGAGATGGCACGGGTCATCGTCGGCCAGCGGCCGATGCTCGAGCGGCTGCTCATCGGCCTGCTCGCCGACGGGCACGTGCTGCTCGAGGGGGTGCCCGGCCTGGCCAAGACCCTGGCCGTGCGCACCCTCGCGGGCTCCATCGCGGCGGCGTTTCACCGCATCCAGTTCACCCCCGACCTCCTGCCGGCCGATCTGATCGGCACCATGATCTACAACCAGCGCACCGGCGACTTCACGGTGCAGAAGGGGCCGGTCTTCACCAACCTCCTGCTGGCGGACGAGATCAATCGCGCCCCCGCCAAAGTCCAGAGTGCTCTGCTCGAGGCGATGCAGGAGAAGCAGGTCACCATCGGGGGGCAGACTTTTCCGCTGCCCGAGCTCTTTCTGGTGCTCGCGACTCAGAATCCGATCGAGCACGAGGGCACCTACCCGCTGCCCGAAGCGCAGGTGGACCGCTTCATGTTCAAGCTGGTGGTGACGTACCCCGACCGGCGGGAGGAGCGCGCGGTGCTCGATCGGATGACCGACGGGTCCGAGCCGGAGCCGCGCCAGGTACTCGATCCCGCCAGAGTGCTCAGTGCTCGCCGTCTGGTGCGGTCCATCTATGCCGACGAGCGGATCAAGGAGTACGTGCTGGACCTGGTGACCGCGACCCGGCGGCCCGCGGCGGCCGGCCTCGCCGAGCTGGCACCGCTGGTGGAATACGGCGCCTCGCCCCGTGCGGCCATCTTCCTGCTGCGAGCCGCCAAAGCCCATGCCTTCCTGCAGGGGCGGCCTTACGTCACGCCGGACGACATCAAGGCACTGGGGCTCGACGTGCTGCGCCACCGGGTCATCCTTACCTACCGGGCCGATGCCGAGGGGGTGGGGCCGGACGCGCTGCTGGCGCGCATCTTCGGGGCGGTGCCGGTGCCATGAGGCCCGAGGAGGTCGTGCGCGAGGTGCGGCGGTTGGAGATCACTACCCGCCATCTCGTGCGCGACATCGTGGCGGGCGAGTATTCGAGCGCGTTTCGGGGACGGGGCGTGGAGTTCGCCGAGGTCCGCGAATACCAGCCCGGCGACGACATCCGCACCATTGACTGGAACGTCACGGCGCGCCTCGGATCGGCCTACGTCAAGCGGTACCTCGAAGAGCGCGAGCTCTCGGTGATGTTCGTCGTTGACCTCAGCGCGTCCGGCGGCTTCGGCAGCCGCATGCGCACCAAAGGAGATCTGGCCACCGAGGTCTGCGCCGTTCTCGCCCTCGCCGCCGCCCGCAACAACGACCGGGTAGGCGCCGTCTTCGCCACCGACCGGATCGAGCACTACGTACAGCCCCGCAAGGGCCGGCGGCACGCGCTTCGAGTGGTCAGCGATCTGTTGGCCTTCGATCCGTCGGGGGTCGGCACCGACCTGGGGGCGGCGCTGGCCTACGTCGAGCCCATCCTCCGGCGCCGGACGGTGCTCTTTCTGGTCTCGGACTTCCTCGCCGGCGGCTACCAGCAATCTCTCGCGCGACTCGCAAGCAGGCACGACGTAATCGCGATTCAGCTCGCCGACCAGCGGGAGCGGGCGCTCCCCGACGTCGGTCTGGTGACGCTGTGGGATCCGGAGAGGGGTGAGTGGCGCTGCGTTGACACCGGAGACCTGGCGGTGCGCGAGGGGTTCCGCACTCGCGCCGAGGCGTTCGACCGCGACTTCGAGCGCATGCTCCGGGAGCGCGGGGCGGACCTGCTGCGGCTGGAAACCGGGCGCTCGTACGCTGGGCCGATGCTGACGTTTTTCCGGCGGCGGGAGAGGATGCTGCGGTGATGAGGCTGGTCGCTCGATTTCCTTGGCATCGCTGTTGTTTTCACCACAGAGACACAGAGGACACGGTGAACAACAAACAGATGTTGTTGTTCTCTGTGGGCTCCGTGTCTCTGTGGTGCGCTGTCCTGACAGCCGCCATACCAGGGCTGGCGGCGGCGCAGTATCAGACTCAATCGTTCCGGGTAACCTCGGAGCCGGTACGCGCCACCGTGGGCGACAGCGTTACCCTGCGATTTCGGGTAACGCTGGACGAGCGCGACCTGCTCACCGACTCCGTTCCCCGTCCAGTGGCCGAGTTGCCGCCGGGGGTGCGGCTCCTGTCGGTGGAGCGGCTTCGGCGCCGGCCCGACCGGGTGTTCGAGGGGAAGGCCACGCTGGCCTACTTCCGGCCGGGGCGCCAGAGGGTGCCCGTGTTTGGGCTGCCCTACGCCCGCTATGTGACCGGCCATCGGGGGATGATCCGGAGCGACAGTGCCGAGGTGGAGATCGTTCCGGTGCTGGCGGCCGCCAATCCTTCGCTTCGGGACATCAAGGAGCTCGAGCCGGTGCCGGCGGCGTCGATCTTCTGGCTCGGCCTCGGGCTGGCGGCGTTGGGGCTGGCGTGGTACGCGCTGCGCCGCCGCCCCCCTGCCCGGGAAGCTCCGCCGCCTATGGTAATGGCACCGGCGGCGCCGCCTCCGGATGCCTACCAGATCGCGCTTACCCGGCTGACGAAGATCGAGCAGGAGGGCTGGGCGCTGCGGGGCGAGGTGGACCGCCACTACGAGGCGGTGGGCGATGTGCTGCGCGATTACCTCGAGGCAGCCGAGGAGCTACCGGCCCGGGAGCGGACCAGCTCGGAGCTGCTCTGGTCGCTGCCGCCGCGCCTGGCGGAGAGCGGACTTCGTCGCCGGTTTCAGCAGGTGCTCGGCGAAGCCGATCTGGTGAAGTTCGCCCGCCGCCGGCCCGACCCCGAGGCGGCGTCGGTCTTCCTGACCGAGGCGGGCGAGCTGCTCGCGGCCTGGCGCAACGCCGCCCGCCCGGCGGAGGAGCTCGATGCGGTTCGCTGATCCGCTGTTTCTCCTGCTGCTGCTGCTTCCGCTGCTGCTGATCTGGCGCATCTGGAGCCGCCGGCACCGCGCGCCGGAGATGCGGATCGGATTTCCCGCCATCGGTTTTCTGGGCGACCTCCCCGCCGGGGCACGGGCCCGCCTGCGCCATCTTCCGGCTCTGCTTCGCGCCGGCGCGCTGATCCTTCTGGTGCTCGGCCTGGCCCGGCCCCAACTGCCGCACGACGTGAGCGAGATCCGCACCAAGTCGCGCAATCTCATGCTGGCGCTCGATATCTCCAGCAGCATGAAGGCCGCCGACTTCAAGCCGGGCAACCGGCTGCAGGTGGCCCGCCAGGTGCTCGGCGACTTCGCCCGCGGCCGCGATGGCGACCTCCTGGGCCTGGTGATCTTTGCCGGGCGGGCGTTTCTCCAGGCGCCGCTCACGCCCGACACCGAGCTGCTGCAGCAGATGCTCGGGCGGGTGGAGATCGGTCTGCTGCCCGACGGCACCGCCATCGGTACCGCGCTCGCCTTGAGCCTGGGGCAGCTCAAAGATCTGCCCCCCAGAGCGAGCGCTATCGTGCTGATCACCGATGGCGCCAACAACACCGGGCAGCCGTCGCCCTTTGTGGCCGCGGAAGCCGCGCGAGCGCTGGGAATCCGTATTCACACCATCGGGGTGAGCGCCCCGGACAGCACCGCGACTGACGATGGTTTTGTCTGGCGCTGGGGGCGGACCCCCGACCGGCTCACCCGCTCGGACGAGGCGGTGCTCCGTCGCATCGCCGTGCGTAGCGGGGGCGAATATTTCAGAGCCACCGATCCGGAGGCGCTGGCACGTATAGTCTCGAAGATTGATCCGCTGGAACGAAGCGACGCGCTGATCCGGGAAACCCGGGATTATCGCGAGCTCTACCCCTGGCTGCTCGCGCCGGCCCTGCTCCTGCTCGCGGCCGAGCTACTGCTTCGCGCCTCCCTGTTCCGCACGCTGCCGTGAGCGCGCGATGAGCTTTGCCTACCCGGCCGTACTGATTCTGCTCGGCGTATGTCTGCCGCTGGGCGTGTGGCTTGCCGGAAGGGCCGAGCGCCGCCGCCGGATCGCGCTCGAGGTATTCGGCGATCCGGAGCTCCTCGCTCGGATCTCCACCCTGCCGGATCGGCGGCGATCGCTGCGGCGCTGGGCCCTTGGACTCGGAGCCCTCGGTCTCGGTCTGGTGGCGCTGGCACGCCCGCAGGTCGGCGAGCGCCGCGCCGAGCTCGCTCGCACCGGGCGCGACGTCCTCGTGCTGCTCGATCTCTCCCGCTCGATGAACGTCGGCGACGCCGGCGCCTCCCGCCTGAGCGCGGCAAAGCGGGTGGCCTGGGAGACGGTGTCCGCCTCGCCGGGGGATCGGGTAGGACTGGTGGTGTTCGGGGGCAGCGCCTTTCTCCAGCTGCCGCTCACATCCGACCAGGCGTCGCTCCAACTCTTTCTCGACGCCGCAAGCAGCGACGACCTGGGGGACCCGGCCACGGACATCTCGGCCGCGCTCCTGACCGCGGTGCGGACCTTCGAGCACGAGGGCGAGCGGGGCCGCCGCGCGGTGGTCGTCCTCTCCGACGGGGAGAGCAGCGAAGGTGATCTGGACGGGGCGCTCTCGGAGCTTCGGCGGGAAGAGCTGCCGGTCTTTGCCATCGGGGTAGGGACCGGGGCTGGCGGCCCCATGCCGGCGGATAGCGCCGATGCTCCGGAGAAGTATCACCGGGATCACATTGGCCGGGTCGTCGTCTCTCGGCTGGAGGAAGGGGAGTTGCGCCGCGTGGCCGAGGGCAGCGGGGGTCGGTTCGCCCGATGGAACCGGCTTGAGGAGCTGCGGCGGCTGCGCGAGGGACTGGCGCGGCTGGAGACCCGCACGCTGGCCACGCGCCAGTCCACCGAGCGGGCCGACCGCTTCCAGTGGCCGCTGGCGGCCGCGATCGTGCTGCTCGTCTTCGAGATGGGGGCCGCGGGCGCGGGGCGGCCTGACCGAGGCCCCCGGGCGCGTGGCCGGGGCCTCGCCGCCGGGATAGTCGTGGCGAGTCTATCGGGCTGCTTCGATGACGCGCGGCGAGGTGTCGAGCTGTACGAGAGCGGTGAGTACGCTCCGGCACTCGAGGCGTTCAGCGGCGCCTTCGAGGAGGACAGCGCCCCGACCACCGGCTACAACACAGGCAACGCCCTGTACCGGCTCCGACGCTACGAGGAGGCGGCCAAGCGCTATCGCTGGGCCGCGGCGGCGGACTCGGCTCGATCGCGGCAGCGGAGCCTCTACAACCTGGGCAACGCGCTGGTCCGGGTCGCGGAAGAGCAGCCGGGTGACGCCGAGCCGTTGCGGCAGGCGGTCGAGGCGTACGAGGAGGCGCTTCGGCTGAATCCCACCGACGCCGATGCCAAGTGGAATCTGGAGCTGGCGCTCAAGCGACTGGGCGACGACCGCGCCGCCGGCGGCTCGTCGGGCCGGGGCCGCGCGGCGGATTACGGCCGGGGCGACATGAACGTCCCGGGCTACGAGGGCAACCCCGACGCGGCGGTCGGCGCGATGGCCGGAGGGGGGTTCGGCTCGGGAGAGGGAGAGTCGGTGGAGGAATTGACCCAGGAACAGGCGCGGCGACTGCTGGAAGCGGTGCAGCGCCAGCAGCTCACCAGTCATGAAGGGCAGCCGGCCCGGCGGGGGGCGGTGGGGGAGCGGGATTGGTGAGGGAATTGAGGGTTTTGTACCTCGGCCCTTCTGAGTCACCTTCGCGGGACGCTGAGGTCACGGCGGCGCTGCAACTTCCACGTCATCCACGCCCAAGGGGAGACGGGATGAAACGACTGCTGCTTACAAGTCTGGCACTGGCGACGACGCTCCCCTCCGTTGGGACGGCTCAGACCGGCCTGCCTGGCACGAGGCTCGTCGACAGCGGCACAGTGGTGCGGCTACACCTGCAGGGTGGCTCGAGCGAGGTGGGTAAGCTCGAGACTGCATTGCAGCCGAGTTCTACCGTCATTCGCTACTGCCCGTACCCCGCTCCCCCGTGCAGCGACGACGGTCCTCCTGTCACCGAGCGTGCATCTGGAGACGTTGTCAGCATCGATGCGCAGCGCGGGACCGAAGCAGCTCGGGGAGCTCTGCTCGGGGCAGGCGCGGGGATGGGGCTGCTAGCCCTCGGCAGCATCGTCTGGCAGGGGGGAGCAAGCGACGGGGGCTCGCAGATGAGTGCGGGGGTTCGACTCTTTTCTGTCGCAACCGTAATCGCGGTCCCTGCGGTGATCGGCATGTTGGCCGGCTCGAAAGGTTCGAAGTGGGAACAGGTACGATGAAAGCTGAGCATAGGTGCGTCGGGGAGCTCTCGTACGCATTCGAGGAGCCGGGGCGCGAGTCAGCTCTCTCCTGTTATGTCTGGGGCTCGGGCTGAGTACGGTGCGCTGCAGCGGGGATCCAGCCGCGCCGGAACACTGTACCGGGGGTGTCACCGTGCAGGTGGGGCCCGGTACGACCCCGGAGTTCTCCTGGTCACCCGTCTGTGCGGGAAGCGAGCTCACCGTTACCGACCCGGCCAACCGGCTGACCTGGGTGATCGCGGTGCCGGGGGAAGAGAACAGACTCGCACCGCCGGTACGGTACGGTTCTGTGCCGGAAGGCACTCAGGAGCTCCAACCGGCGGCCCCGCTCTCAGTAGATCTTACGTACGTTGTTCGTCTCTACTGGATTGACAGATCGGACAACCGCGTTCTCCTGCAGCTCGCAGGCGAGGCCTCCTTCCGCCCGTAACTCGCGAAAATCCCTCGCCTCTTGCGCCCCCGAGGTTGATCCCGTACCATAGGTGCGACAACCGAAGGTTCGTGGTGAGTTGCGGCCTATTGCAGCCACGTTAAACAATTGCTAAAAAGCCTCGCGTCCCGCGTGTCTTTTTGGCATCGGGCGCTTTTCTTTTGTGCTCTGGTGCCGAAGCCGGCGGGGTTCCGAGGCAGAGGATCCACTGATGACTTCTCTGCTCGACCTCGAAGTAGACCGTTCGCTCCGGCCTCATTCGCTGGCCTGCCGGCTCTGCGGCCAGTCCCGGGCCGCGGCCGCCGTGGCCATCTGTGAAGAGTGCCTCGGGCCGCTGGAGCCGGTCTACGACCCCGACCGCTCGCTCCCGGACGCGAGGGCTATCGCGGCCCGTCCCCAATCGCTCTGGCGCTACCGGGAGTGGCTGCCCTTCGAGGGGGAGCCGACGCTCTCGCTCGATACCGGATTCACCCCGCTGGTGGAGTCGCCCGCGCTGGCCCGGAGGCTCGGTGTGGCGCGGCTGTGGGTCAAGAACGACAGCGTCTCCCATCCCTCGCTTTCCTTCAAGGACCGGGTGGTCTCTACCGCCCTCAACGCCGCACGGGCGCTCGGGCTCGACACCGTGGGCTGCGCCTCCACCGGCAACCTGGCCAACGCGGTGGCCGCGCAGGCAGCGCGGGCCGGCTTTCCCGCGTGGATCTTCATCCCCCACGATCTCGAGCTCGGCAAGGTGGTCGGCACCGCGGTGTACGGGCCCCACCTGGTGCGGGTGCGCGGCACCTATGACGACGTGAACCGGCTGTGCTCCCAGGCCGCCGATCGCTTCGGGTGGGGACTGGTCAACATCAACCTGCGCAGCTACTACGGCGAAGGGTCGAAGACGGTGGCCTTCGAGATAGCGGAGCAGCTGGGGTGGCGGCTGCCTTCGGCGGTGGTGGCGCCCATGGCGGGAGGGTCGCTGGTGACCAAGTTGGGTAAGGGGTTCGGCGAGTTCCTCCAAGCCGGGCTGGTGTCGGGAGCGGCTCCGAGGCTCTACGGCGCCCAAGCGGCCGGGTGCGCACCCATCGTCCGCCTGGTGCAGTCGGGAGGCGACACGGTGGAGCCGGTCATCCCCAATACCGTGGCGCGCTCGATCGCGATCGGGAACCCGGCCGACGGCAGGTTCGCCGCGGCCGCCATCCGCGGCAGCGGGGGTTGGGCCACGGCGGTGCCGGACCCGGATCTGGTCAACGGGATTCGGATTCTCGCCGAGACCACGGGCATCTTCACCGAAACGGCAGGGGGCGCCACCGTCGCCGGCGCCTTCGCGCTCGCGCGCGAGGGCCGCCTTCGCGCCGACGACGAGGTAGTGCTCTGCATTACCGGCAACGGACTCAAGACCGTCGAGGCGCTGCAAGGCGTCCTTCCCGAAGCACCCATCATCGCGCCCCGAATCCGTGAACTGGAGGCTCTCCATGCCCGTGACCTTTAGCCTGCCCACCGTCCTCGCCCGGCTCGCCGACGGCCAGGCCACCATCCATGCCGGTGGAACGACGCTCGGCGAGGTGGTATCGGAGATCGCCGATCGCTTTCCCCGCCTGGCTCCGCGCCTGCGGGATGCGTCGGGCGGACCCTATCCCTTCGTCACCTACTACCTCAACGACGAGGACATCCGATTCCGGAATGGGTTCGCGACGCCGGTGAGTGAAGGGGATGAGGTGACCGTCGTCGCGGCGATTGCAGGGGGCTGAGCGGAGCGTCAGAACTGCTCGATCAACGACTTGGCCA
>JACCQZ010000120.1 GCA_013813875.1 Gemmatimonadales bacterium
GCTCCGCACCGCGAGCACCCGGGCGCGGAGCGCGGCAACCGGCCGCGGTGCGGCGCCGCCCGCCGCGCCGCCATAGAGAAAGATTCCCGGACGGACCAGGTCACCGGCGAAGCATCGGCCGCGTAGAGCGGCGGCGCTGTTGGCGGCGTGAACCAGCGGGGGACGGCGCGGGAGCCGGCCGAGCGCCCCCTGAAAGCGTTCCCATTGCACGTCGGCGGATGCGGGATTGGCGTCCGCCGAGTGAAAATGGGTAAACACGCCTTCCCATCCGACGGCGTTCTGGAGCACGGCGGCGGCGGCATCAAGCGCCGGCTCGTCCTGCCAGCGCATTCCACCCCGGCTCATTCCGGTGTCAATCTCCAGATGAAACGGACGCGACGACTGCCGGCACCAGGCGCTCAGCGCCCCAACGTCGCCCACGGTGGGACGAAGATCGTGGGCCAGATACGACTCGATGGCGCTCGAGTGCAGCGGGCTCACCACCAGGATCGGACGGGAGATTCCGGCCCGCCGCAGCTCGGCGCCTTCCTCGACGGTGGCGACTCCGTAACCCCAGGGGTCCAGCGCTTCCAGCGCGCGCGCTACCGGCACCGCCCCCAATCCGTAGCCGTTAGCTTTCACCATGGGCAGCAATCTGCTGCCACAGATGCCGGCGAGGGTGCGTGCGTTGGCCGCCAGCGCGCCCAGGTCTACGTCAACCCAGGCCCGGGCCGTATCGGGAGAGAAAGTCATGGTTCGGGCCGGCGGTATCATAGAGGGCGTGGGGGTCAGATGCAAGACAAATCAGCGCTCGGACGTGCCTTGGCCATGGTGCGCGACCTTCGCGTCCGCTGCTCCTGGGATCGGGTGCAGACCCGGGAGTCGTTGCGGCCCTACCTGGTGGAAGAGGTGCTCGAGCTGGACCACGCACTCGGCGAAGGCGACCCTGCCGCGATAAAGGAAGAGTTGAGCGATCTGCTGCTCCACCTGGCCTTTCAGCTCGTCATCGCGGAGGAGCGGGGCGAGTTCACCGCGGCGGTGGTGGCGGACGATCTCGAGGCCAAGATGCGCCGGCGGCATCCGCACCTCTTCGATCTGGGAGAGGCGGAACCGTGGGAGCGGATCAAGCGGAAGGAGCGCGGCGGGCATACGCTCGCGGGCATCATCCCTACCCTGCCACCATTGTTGATGGCATTCCGGCTGCAGGAGCGGGCCGCGTCGGTCGGCTTCGACTGGCCCGACGTCGCCGGACCGCTGGCCAAGGTGCGGGAGGAGCTGGCCGAGGTGGAAGCGGAGCTCCCCGGAGAAGGCGAGCGGCTGGCCGAGGAGATCGGAGACCTCTTCTTCGCCGCGGTCAATCTCGCCCGCAAGGCCGGCGTCGAGCCCGGAACCGCGCTCGACCGCGCCAACCGAAAGTTCCGCGACCGCTTCGGCGCCCTCGAGCAACTCGCTTCCGCGCGCGGGATTGACGTGGGCACAGCGGGGCTGGAGGTGCTGGATGGGTTGTGGGACGAGGTAAAGGGGAGAACGTTGTCACCCTGACCCCGAGCGTAGCGAGGGGGAAGGGGTCATGAGTTGGGCTATGGCTCCTTGGCTCCGCTCAGGATGACAACGCGGGAGTTGTCGCCTCACGGATACAACCGATGGATCTGCCGAGGAAACGCGATCGCCTCCCGGATATGCGGAATTCCACAGATCCACGCCACCGTGCGCTCGAGCCCCAGCCCGAACCCCGAGTGCACGAAGGTGCCGTAGCGGCGAAGGTCGAGGTACCAGCGGTACGTCTCCGGGTCGAGACCCTGCTCCAGCAGCCGCGCGAGCAGCCGGTCGTAATCGTCCTCCCGCTGAGAGCCGCCGATGATCTCGCCGTATCCCTCGGGCGCCAGGCAGTCGTTGTTGAGAACGGTCCGGGGGTCGTCCGGGTTTGCCTTCATGTAGAACGCCTTGACCTCCTTGGGGTAGTTGTAGACGAAGATCGGGCGATCGCGGTCCTTGGCCAGCAGGGTCTCGTCGTCAGCCCCGAGGTCGGCGCCCCAGGTCATGTCGGAGCCGAGTTGGTTGAGCCGGACGACCGCGTCGGTGTAGGAGATCCGGTGGAACGGCGCTTGCACCCGCTCCAGCGCCGCGGTGTCGCGCTCCAGCTCCTTCAGCTCCTCCCCGCGCCGCTCCAGCGCGCGGCCGACGATGTAGCTTACGAACGACTCCTGCAGCCGCATGTTGGCGTCGGAATCGTTGAAGGCCACCTCAGGCTCCACCATCCAGAACTCGGTCAGGTGCCGGCGGGTCTTCGATTTCTCGGCCCGGAAGGTGGGGCCGAAACAGTAGACCTTACCCAGCGCGGCCGCGGCGGCTTCGACGTAGAGCTGCCCGGTCTGGGCCAGGTAGGCCCGGCCCAGATCGAAGTAGTCGGTGGCAAAGAGGTTTCCCGCATCCTCTCCGATCGCGCCGGTGAGAATCGGCGTGTCCACCAGGGTAAAGCCTTCCTGGTAGAAGAAGTCGCGGATCGCCTGCTCCACCTCGTGCCGGACCCGTGCAATCGCCACCGGGCGGCGATTGCGGAGCCACAGGTGTCTATGCTCGAAGAGGAAAGTCGTCCCATGCTCTTTAGGGGTGATCGGATAGTCCGGGCTGGGCCCGAACACCTCGAGCCCACTCACGGCCAGCTCGAAGCCGCCGGGTGAGCGTCGCTCTTCCCGAACCACTCCCGTCAACGCGAGGCCGGTCTCCTGGGTGAGCGAGCCGAACGTCTCCCAGGCGGCCTCCGGAAGCTCTTTCTTGGACAGGACCCCTTGCACCTGACCGGTACCATCCCGCAGCACCACGAAGGCGATCTTGCCGCTCGAACGGGTGGTCGCGACCCAACCCCTCACGGTAACCGTGTCGCCCGCATGCGCGCGCAGCTCGCTGATCTGGACAGCCGGCATCCCGGTTCCGCTCTGGTAAGAAGGGGGGTCTCGCAGGGAGCGTTGAGTCTAGCCCTGCTCCTGGGGGTCGTCAACGCGGCATGCGTGAACCTGCGGCCGCCGCCGAAAGTGCTTCCTCGCGAGGCCGCGGGACCGGCGCCGATGCAGGTATGGACCGCCCGCGCCGGGCGCCGGCTCACCGGGCAGGTGGCGATCAGCCAGGGATCTCTCTACGGCGCCGGGGTGGACCGGAAGGTCTACGCGGTGGATCTCCAGAGTGGTCGGGTGCTCTGGACCCATCGGCTGTCCGGTATCGTGGCGGGCGGGGTGCTGCTCACGGGTGACACGGTGTACGCGGGGAGCTCCCGTCCGGAGGGCCGGGTTTACGCCCTCGAGCGGGGCGGCGGCAAACGGATCTGGCGAAGCACTACCGGCCCGGTGAGCGCGCCGCTGGCTATGGCGGGGGGCTCGCTCATCGTCGCCACCCAACCGGGCATACTGGTTGCCCTCGACCCCGCCACCGGCGAGGTGCGCTGGCGTCGGCGGCTGGGCGTTGCCCGGGTGGCGCCGCTCCCCATCGGCGAGGACGCGATGGTCGTCGCCACGGTGGATTCGCTTTACCGCCTGATGGCTTCCGACGGCAGCGTCACCCATCGCTCCGCCAGCCCCGGCACTCTCCTCTCTCCCTGGATCACCTTTGCCGGTGGCCTGGTGGCGGGGACCACCGACTCCCAGGTCGTCTCCATCCGGCCCACCGATCTCGGCCTCAACTGGAGCGTGCGGGTGGACGCTCCGGTGCTGGGCTCGCCCGCGGCGGCAGGCGACACCATCTACGCCGCGAGCCGGCGAGGCACTCTCTACCGCATCGAGCCCGGCCCCCCGCCCCGCGCGGTGCCCATTGTCCAGCTCGACTGGCCGATTACTTCCGCGGTAACCATCGTGAGAAATCAGATTCTGCTGGGCGGTGCCGACGGCACCATCCGCGCGCTCCGTCCCGATGGCCGTGAGATCTGGCGGCTCCAGGTGTGGCGCCCGGTCGAGGTCAGTCCCCTGCCGCTCGAGGACGGCATTCTGGCCATCGGCGGCGACGGCGACATCCACCGGTACCGGCGATGATTCGCGCATTGGCCGTGCTGCTGGCTCTCTCTGTCTCTCTCTCCGCCCACGCCGCGGCGCAGGACGTGCCCTCGGTCGTCAAGTACGGCAAGTGGCTGGTGGCGGCCGGCGCGGTGGGAATGAACGTGCTCGCCGCCCGCGATCACCATCGGGCCGAGGAGGTGTTCGACGCGCTCGAGGGTCGCTGCTCCGGTGATCCCCGGCTGTGCGACCTGGTCGACGGAGGTGAGTACCTCGACGCCGGAACCGAGGCGCTTTACCAGCAGTCGGTCGGGTACGACCGGCGCGCCCGGCGCTGGCTGATCGGAGGCGAAACCGCGCTGCTCGGCGCGGCCGCGATGTTCGTCTGGGAGCTGACCCGAAAGACCCACCGGCCGGACAACATTCCTTTCGAGCCGGAGGTGCGAAGCCTGCGGAACGCGACGGGAGTGGGGCTGCGGTTCAGTTTTTGAACGTTGTCACGCTCATCCCACCCGGAACAACTCCACCGCCCGCGGATACCGCGAGATGGCCCGTTCCCGCAGCCGCTGATTCTCCGCCCGTTGCAGCGCGGGGTCGGCCTCGATGAGCCGGATGGCCAATGTGCGCGCCTGGGAGAGCAGATTC
This sequence comes from Gemmatimonadales bacterium, assembly GCA_013813875.1. Taxonomy (GTDB): domain Bacteria; phylum Gemmatimonadota; class Gemmatimonadetes; order Gemmatimonadales; family GWC2-71-9; genus CAVVWJ01. Next base: position 4,605 of record JACCQZ010000120.1, read on the forward strand.
TCATCGGCCGGTAGCCGGGCATGCCTGAGCTCGAACCCGCCCGACTGCCGGGCGCCGATGAGATCGCCCATGCCGCGCTCCTGCAGATCCAGCTCGGCGATCTTGAAACCGTCCTGGGTGGCGGCAAAGGCGTGCAGGCGGTCGGGCGCCGGCCCATCGGACAGCAGAACGCAGTAGCTCTCCTCCGATCCCCGTCCGATCCGTCCCCGCAACTGGTGCAGTTGTGCCAACCCGAAGCGCTCGGGATGCTCGATCAGCATGACCGTGGCGTTGGGCACGTCAATGCCGACCTCGATCACGGTCGTGGCCACCAGAACGGACACCTCCCCCGCCCGGAAGCTTCGCATGACCATGTCGCGTTCGTCCGGCTTGAGCCGGCCATGCACCAGACCGACGCGGAGCTCGGGCCAGCGCGCCGAGAGCGCCTGCATCATGGTCGTGGCGGCTCGCAGATCGGCCCGCTCCGATTCCTCGATGACCGGCAGCACGACATAGGCCTGGCGTCCCCGCTCGCACTCGGCCCGCACGAACTGCATGACCCGCTCCCGTTGATTGTTCAGTCTGAGCGCGGTGCGCACCTGGCCGCGACCCGGCGGCCGCTCCCGCAGGGTGGAGACGTCCAGATCGCCGTAGAGCGTGAGGGCCAGCGAGCGGGGAATGGGCGTGGCGGTAAGCAGCAGGACGTCGGGCGCGGCGCCTTTGCCGATGAGCGCTGCGCGCTGCTCGACGCCGAAGCGGTGCTGCTCGTCAATGACCGCGAGCCCCAGCCGCTTGAACGACACGCTCTCCTGCATCAGAGCATGGGTGCCGACCGCCAGCCGTGCCTGCCCCGAGGCGAGCCGCGCCCGGGCAGCGGACTTCTCCGCCGCGGTCTGCCGACCCAGCAACAGCTCCGGCCTGATCGCCAGGGGCGACAGCAGTCGCTCGAGGGTAGCGGCGTGCTGCTCAGCCAACAGCTCGGTGGGCGCCATCAAGGCCGCCTGGTAGTCGTTCTCCACCGCGAGCAGCATGGCGAAGAGCGCCACGACGGTCTTTCCGGTCCCCACATCGCCCATGAGGAGGCGGTGCATGCGCTCGGGGGCCGTCATATCGGCGGTGATCTCGCGGATGGCCTGCTGTTGCGCGCCGGTGAGCTCCCAGGGGAGGCT
>JACCQZ010000127.1 GCA_013813875.1 Gemmatimonadales bacterium
CCCCGCCGCCAGGCCTGAAGCGCGGCGCGAGGACCCCCCAGCACTCCCGTCACCCAGAGTCCATCTCCCTGCCGGGCGCCCGCTCGGGTGACCGGCGCCCGGCTCCGGCCGATGACGGTGATCGCCGCGCTCCACTCCGCACCGGAGGAAAGATCGCCACCGAGCACCGGCGCGCCGGCCGCCGCACCGGCCCCGCCGACGCCCGACATGAAGGCGGTGACGTCCTCGTCGCTCGCCCTGTCCGGCACCACCAACGCCGCCAGCAACCCGAGCGGCTCCGCGCCCTCGGCGGCAAGATCGGAGAGCGCCGACGCGGCCGACCGCCACCCTGCCTCCGCCGGCTCGATCCAGTCGAGGCGAAAGTGTACGTTCTCCACGCTGGAATCGGTGCTCAGCACCAGTACGCTATCGTCGAGTGGGAGAAGCGCGCAGTCGTCGCCCAGATCGGGGGCGCGCTCACCCAGCGCGCGCGCCACGGCGCGGAGCCGATCGAACTCGCGGCCGGGGCCGAGCTTCACGGCCGGATGGCGTCGAGTCGGAACCGCGTGAGCCCGCCGTCGGTGGCGACCCAGAGATACTCACGGTCCACCGCGACATCGTTGCTGGCGGCGGGAAGATCGCCCTCGCGCAGTGGCCGAATGGGCGGGGTGCGGAGCCGGGCGAAGCCCACGCCGCGCTCACCGGCCACCCAGAACCCGGCGCCGTCGGCCACGAAGCTATGCAGCCGGCCGAGCAGGCCGGAGAGGTTGGGACCGAGCGCCCAAGCCCGGGTGCGCGGATCGCGCCACATGAGCTCGTCACGGGTGAGCGCCACCAGCGTGTCGCCCAGCGAGGCGAGCGCCACCACCGGCGACTGCAGGCTGGCCGTGGCCAGACCGGCGGGGCGCACCACCTCTCTCTGGCCCGGCAGTGCCAGGTACAGACCCCTGGGGGTGCCCACCCACACGGAGTCTCCAGCGGGAAAGACGGCGTACGCGGCGTCGGCGAAGCCGGGCGCCAGCCGCTCGACGCGCAACGAATCGTCCAGTCGAACGATGCCGCGAGCGGTTCCCACCGTGATCCGCCCCTGGCGCGAGGCAATGGAGTACACCCGGCTGTCGGGCAGCCCCCGTCCTTCGTCCACCAGCTCGATGCGCCCGCTCGCGGGCTCCAGCCGGGCGGCGCCGAAGTCGGTAGCGGCCCAGAGGGCCGTCCCCTGGCCCGTCAGCTCAGCTACCTGGGTGAAGGGCACGCCGGAAGCAGGCAAGCCGCGCAGGGTGCGGAACTCGCTCAACTCGGCGCCGACGAAGGTCACCGCGGCGTCCGCCTGGGGCGTGCGGTCGGTCGCCGCCCACACCCCTCCGGGCGAGCTGAACACCGCCGCCACTCGGCCCGACGGCAGCCCGAAGTTCAAGCGATCGGGGAGAGCCGCACCATCGGGCAGGTAGAGCAATCCCACCCCGGAAGTGCCGAGATACCATCCCAGGTTGTCGAAGGAGCGCGCGGCGGCGGTAAAGCGGACCGACCGGAGCCGGGAATCGAGCAGGATCTGCGAGGCGTTGGCTTGCAGCGTCGGGGTGCTTCGAAGCGCCTCGTCCACGGTAGCCGGCGTCACCGCGCGGCTGGGCGGCCGGCTGGGCGTGGGCGAGATCCCTCCTCGCGGCAACAGATGCCAGCCCTGCCGGGTGCGGATGAAGAGACCCATGACCGGATCGGCCTCGTCGAAAGCGATGGTGCTCACACCTTCGGGCACGGTCCCCTGGTCCCAGATCTCGAGCTCCGGCTGGTAGTGCACCCATCCGTCCGGACGGGCCAACCAGAGCGAATTGTCGAGTGGGTCTACCAGCGCGGCGAAGACACCCGCCAGCACCGCGAGGTTGGGCGGCTGGAACGGCCCCTCCCAACGCTGGAACTGAGGATGCCAGATGAGGACCGAAGTGGGCGAGGTGATGTATACCCGGTCGAGCGCCGGGGCGATCGAGGTGATCCGGCTGAAATCTCCGACGATCGTGCGGTCGGCGGGGCGCCAGTCACGGCTGGCGAATTGTGCCGCGGCGTCGGAGGGGCCAATAACGAAGAGCGAGGCGAGCAGCGCGAGGAGGGGTCGCATCGGCGCAATCTACTGTCGTCCAGGAATGGGCGCGCTGAGAAAGCGCGCGACCGATGCGGAGTCAGACCGTGTACGGGCGGGGAAGCTCCAGCAGCACCGGCGGCAGCGGCGCCGTTCTCACCTCACGAAGCGTCTCCCACTGCCGCCACAGGTCGGGCAGCGCCGCCACTACGTCCATCGGCCGCAGGGCCCGGGCCGATACCCGACGGGCGGCCAGATCGGCCGCGCGGCCGAGCGCCTGCGCGCCGAAGGCCGCCGCGGATCGGGGCACCAGTCCCTGAGCGAGAGCGGTGCCGACGATGCCGCTCAGGACGTCGCCGCTGCCTCCGGTGGCGAGCCCCGGGTTGCCGGCGGCAACGGTGAGCGGCGCACTTCCCTCACCCGAGACGATGGTAGGAACTCCCTTGAGCAGCACGGTCGCGCCGGACGCTTCGGCCGCTCCAGCGGCAGCGGCCCACGGATCGAGCTCCCGCTCCGATGCAAGCTGGGGAAACAGCGTCCGGAACTCCCCGGGATGAGGCGTGAGCACCACCGCCCTGCCGGCGGTCAGGGCGCGCAACTCATCCAGCGCTCCCTGAAAGGCGGTCAGCGCGTCGGCATCCAGCACCGCGGCCGGTGCCACGCTCAGCAACGCGGCCACGAATTGGCGCCGGCCCGCTCCCCGGCCCAGTCCGGGGCCGATTACCACGGCATCGGCGCGGCCTACCAGGTCAAGCAGCTCCGCGAATGGCTCGCGGTCGAAGGGATGCGACAACGTCTGGAGATCGGGCTCCGCCTGCACCAAGGCAGCCACCGTCTCCTCCGGCGCCACCGCGTGCACCAGCCCCGCACCGGCGGCAAACGCGGCGCGTCCGGCCATGCGAATCGCGCCGCTCATCCCGGCATCGCCGCCCACCACGACGACTCGCCCACGGGTTCCCTTGTGATCGCGCGCATGCAGATGTCGCAGCCACGCCGCGGCATCGGTATCGCTCACCAGGCTGGGCCACTCGGGGGCGGGGGGCGGATGACCGATATCCACCACGATCAGCACACCCACCTCGTCCCTGGCAAGGAGATGTCCGCGGCGGAGCCCGCCGAAGGTGATGGAAAGATCGGCCCGCGGCGTGCCGTGCACGACCCCCGTGAGGAGATCAACCCCGGTGGGCCCGTCAATGGCGACGATGGGAAGATCGAGATCGAGCAGCCGATCGAGCAGCGATGCCACCGGCGGGCGCGGAGCGCCCGCGGCGCCGGTGCCCAGGAGCGCATCCACCAGCAGCGCCACGTTGGGCCAGGGCCCGTCCGGCGCCACCTCGCGCACACCATCGGCCCGGGCCAGCCGCGCCATACGCTCGGTGAGCGGCGCCGGCGAGCCGGCAGGAGAGGTCACCCACACGGGCACGTCCGCCCGCCGCAGCGCCCGCGCCACGACCCACCCATCCCCTCCATTGTGCCCCTGCCCCGCGGCCACGATCACTCCCCCGGCCAGAGCGTGCGGGTAACGCTGCGCCACCACGGCCGCCGCCGCCCGCCCCGCACTTTCCATCAGCGTGGCGAGCTCGATGCCGGCGGAAAGGGCGACGTGATCCCAGGAGGAGGATTGGTCGGGGGAGAGGATGGGAAGCATAGGGAGGGGCAAAGGGGCATGGGGCAAGTAGAAAGTGGCAAGTAGAAAGTGACAAGTAAAAGTTGCCTCCGCTCCTTCACTTTTTACTTGTCACCTGTCACTTTTTACTTGTCACTTGTCACTTGTCACTTGTCACTTGTCCCTACTTATAACTCTGCCCAATCACCCTCCCAAACGATATCTCCCCGTTGTCTATCCGGAGATTGAACCCGCACTCGGGGTTGGTGCAGACCCACGCCTTGTAGGTGATCGGGGCGCCTTCTCTGCCGTAGTCGGAGAGCGGGATCAGGGTGCCGTTGGAGCACTTCTGGCAGGATGGCCACTCGGTTCTCTCCATGTTTCCTCCCGGTGACGAACCCACTCCTCACGCGCCCCGCACGCCAGACCACCGATACACGTCGCCGAAGGCCTCGCCGAAGTCGAAGACCGAATTGAAGTCGCATTCCTGGTCGCCCGGTTGGGTGACCAGTAGTCCGACCTCCACCAGGGTATACACGATGCGGCCGATGTCTCCGGTCCGGGTGATCCCCCAATGCTGCAGCACGTGGGGCGCGAGGAGGCCGAACTGCTCTCGGGCGAAGTCCCGGCAGGCCCAGGCGAGCTCCGCTCCACTCACGTGCCGGCGCGCATCCAGACGGGTCTGGAGATATTCGATGGTCGCGAGCACGAAGATGTAGCTGCGCTCGTGATACCGGCCGCCTCGCGCCCGGATGCGGGCCATGACGTCATCGGCAAACTGCAGATCGTTCACTGCACATCCTCACAAAGACCAGCCGGTGACTCAGGCGCTCCGCCGAATTCTCGTGGCGACCGGCCGCTGCGGCTGATACAACGGGAAGGAGGAGGTGAGCTCCTCCACTTCGCCCTTGACCCGGGCCAGGGTGTCTTCATCCTGACGGGCGAGAGCCCGATCGATCAACTCGGCCACTCGCTCCATCTCCGAGGTGCCCATTCCCCGCGTGGTGAGCGCGGGCGTACCCAGGCGGATTCCGCTGGTGACGAAGGGTGACTGGGGATCGTCGGGGATGGTGTTCTTGTTCACGGTGATGCCGGCGCGGTCCAGCACCTTCTCGGCGACTTTGCCGGTCAGATCCTTGGCGCGCAGATCCACCAACATGAGGTGGGTCTCGGTGCCGCCCGAGACGATGGCGAAGCCGCGCTCGACCAGTGCGGCTGCCAGCGCCTTGGCGTTCTCCACCACCTGCCGGGCGTAGGCCTTGAAGTCGTCGGTGAGGGCCTCGCCGAACGCCACCGCCTTGGCGGCGATCACGTGCTCCAGCGGTCCCCCCTGAGTACCGGGGAAAACCGACTTGTCTATGGCTTTGGCGTGCTCGGTGATGCTGAGTATCAGCCCTGCCCGCGGTCCCCGCAACGTTTTGTGGGTGGTGCTGGTGACCACCTGCGCGTGAGGCACCGGGGACGGGTATACCCCGCCCGCCACCAGGCCGGCAAAGTGGGCCATGTCCACCAGAAAGATGGCGCCCACCTCGTCCGCGATCGAGCGGAATGCGGCGAAGTCTATGATCCTGGCGTACGCGCTCCCGCCGGCGATGATGAGGCGCGGCCGTTCCTGGCGGGCCTGATCCCGAACCACATCGTAGTCAATCAGCCCGGTGGCGGGATCCACGCCGTAGTGCACCGCTTTCCACACCGTCCCGCTATGGTTGACCGCCGCGCCGTGCGAGAGATGGCCTCCGTGCGGCAGCGACATTCCCAGCAACTTCTCACCCGGCTGAATCAGCGCCATGAAGGCGGCGAAATTGGCCTGCGCGCCCGAGTGCGGCTGCACGTTGGCGTGCTCGGCGCCGAAGAGCCGCTTGAGGCGGTCAATGGCAAGCTGCTCGATCTCGTCAACGACTTCGCAGCCGCCGTAGTAGCGCCGGCCGGGATAGCCCTCGGCGTACTTGTTGGTGAGCGGAGTGCCCATGGCGTCAATGACGGCCCGGCTGGCGAAGTTCTCGCTGGCGATGAGCTCGAGCCCATGGCGCTGGCGTCCCAACTCCCGATCGATGAGCCGGGCGACAGCCGGGTCGGCGTCCCGCAGCGTGGTGTTGTGGTCGAGCGTCATCGGGGCTCCTGTTCGATTTTAGCGACCCGGCGGCTGTGCCGGCCGCCGGCGAATTCGGTTTGCAGCCACGCCCTCAGGATGTCTACCCCTTCCTCCTCGCTGACGAACCGCGCGGGGAGAATGAGGATGTTGGCGTCGTTGTGCTGTCGGGCCAGCCGCGCCACCTCGGGCGCCCAGGCGACGGCGGCACGCACTCCCGGGTGTCGGTTGGCGGCGTAAGACATTCCCAGGCCGCTTCCGCACAACAATACCCCGCGGCGTGCGCTCTGGTGCTCCACCCGCGACGCGACCTCGTGGGCCAGATCGGGGTAATCAACCGATTCGGGGCTGTGGGTCCCCAGGTCGAGCGGCTCGTACCCGAGGGCCCGAAGCTCTTCCACCAGCCGCGCCTTGAGCTGGAAGCCGGCGTGGTCCGATCCGATCGGAATGACTTCGGACATGACGCTCTAATGTATAAGAATTGGGGAAAGGGGTAGAGGGCGGGCGGCGGCAGGAGTGAGCGTCAGGTGGTTCGACCCATCCACATTTTGTCCAGCCCCGCCACCGCGGCGATGCGCTGCTCGGCAAGGCGGTCGGCGGCCTGGTAGGTGGGAATCCCCTCGCGCCTGGCAATCTCGAAGATCCGCAGCAGGGTGTCGTAGATCTCCCCGGCCTTCTTCTGGGCCCGCTCGGTGGGCCAGCGATTCAACTCGCCGTAGACGTTGATGACCCCGCCCCCGTTGATGACGTAGTCCGGGGCATACAGAATCCCCAGCGCCTCCAGCTGGTCGCCGTGCCGGTTCTCAGCCAGCTGGTTGTTGGCCCCGCCGGCGATGATCTCGACTTTGAGCCGGCTCAGGGTGTCGTCGTTGATCGTGGCGCCCAACGCGCACGGGGCGTAAATGTCGGCCGGCTGATCGTAGATCGCCTCGGGCGCCACCGCACCGGCGCCGGTCTCCTGCACCAGACGCTTTACCTTTTGCTGGTCTATGTCGGTGACGAGAAGTCTCACTCCCTCGGCATGAAGATGGAGACACAGGTGGTACGCCACCTTTCCAGCCCCCTGCACCACGACGGTTTTACCCGCCAGGCTGTCGCTTCCCCAGCGAACCCTCGCCGCGGCCTTGATGCCCACGTAGACCCCGTAGGCGGTGACCGGAGATGGATCGCCCGAGAGACCGAGCAGCCCGGCAACGTGATCGGTCTCCAGCTTGATGTGCTCCATGTCGGCCGGGCTGGTGCCGATGTCCTCGGCGGTGATGTAGCGGCCGCCGAGCGTCTCGACGAATCGGCCGTGGGCGCGAAAGAGGGCCTCCCGGTCCACCCGCTTGTTGTCGCCCACGATGACCGACTTGCCGCCTCCCAGATTGATGCCGGCTACGGCTGATTTGTAGGTCATCCCCCGCGACAGCCGGAGCGCATCGGTGATCGCCTCCTCGGCGCTATCGTAGTGCCAGAACCGGGTGCCCCCGAGCGCCGGGCCGAGGGTGGTATCGTGAATGGCGATGACGCCGAAGTAGCCGCAGGATGGGTCGTGCGAGAGGAGGAGCTGCTCGTGACCGTACGCCTGCATCGAGGAGAAAAGATCCATCGAAAGTCCACCTAGTTGGAGACGGTTGTCACCCTGAACGAAGTGAAGGGACCATGCGCCGGGTCATGCCCCTTCACTTCGTTCAGGGTGACAACCGTCTCTCCCCTTGTTTCGTCTGATAGGAATAGAACCCCCGACCCGTCTTCCGCCCCAGATCCCCCGCCGCGACCATTTTGCGGAGCAGGGGGCAGGCCCGGTATTTATCGTCGCCCAGGCCCCGATGCAGGACCTCCAGGATCGCGAGGCAGATGTCGAGCCCGATGAAGTCTGCCAGAGCCAGCGGGCCCATCGGGTGCGCCATGCCCAACTTCATCACGGTGTCAATCGCCTCCGGAGTGGCTACTCCCTCCATGACGCAGAAGATCGCTTCGTTGATCATCGGCAGGAGGACGCGATTGGAGACGAATCCCGGATAGTCGTTCACCTCCACCGGTGTCTTTCCCAGCGCGGTGACCGCATCCATGACGGTGCGAGTCGTCGCATCGCTGGTGGCGTGGCCCCGGATCACTTCCACCAGCTGCATGACCGGCACCGGGTTCATGAAGTGCATCCCAATCACCTGCCCCGGCCGGCGGGTTCGCGCGGCGATCTCGGTGATCGAGATCGAGCTGGTATTGGTCGCCAGGATCGTCTCGGCGGCGCACACCCGGTCGAGCTGCTCGAACAGCGAGAACTTGACCGCCGGATTCTCGCTCGCCGCCTCGATCACGATGCGGGCGTCGCCCGCGGCTTCCAGCGAGGTGCCGGGGGTGATGCGGGCGAGCACTTCTCCCGGAGCCTCCGGCGGGAGCGCGCCCTTCTTGACCTGGCGGTCGAGATTGGAGCGGATCGTCGCGGTCGCCCGCTCCAGTGCGATGGAGGCGCTGTCCACCAGTGCCACCTCCCAACCGTGCTGAGCGAAAACGTGGGCGATGCCGTTACCCATGGTGCCCGCTCCGATCACGGCGGCTCGGCTCATACGGTATCCTTTCCGGCCCACCGGGCGGTGACCAGCACGGCGGCGGTGAGGGCGACGGTGGCAGCCAACCCGCCCTCAGGGCCGAAAGCGCCTCCCGTCAGCCAGGCAGGCTGGCCGGCGTGATAGTCCAGCAAGGGAATCTGAAAAGGAACGCCGCTCACCGGCGTGTCGAGGCAGGCGAGCAACCCGTTCCAGCCGAAGTGAGCGCCGAACGCGGTCCAGATGCCGCCGGGCGCGTAGAAGGCCAGTCCGAGGAAGACGCCGGCGACGGCGATGTTCCCGACCCCGAGGGCGGTGACGTTGGGATTGGCCAGATGGGCCAAGGCGAACGGGATGGCGACCGCGACAACCGCACCGCCACGCCCCAGGGCAGCGGCCAGGAGGACTATCGGGACGCCTCGGAAGATCAACTCTTCCCCCAGTGCGGCGGGCGCCAGCACGCCTGCGGTCTTGAGGGCCTGTCCCAGGTAGTCTCCCACCGTCCCGCTGTCGTCGGCCCAGCGCGCGCCGCCGACAGCCACGCTGATGAGCAGCGCCGCCCCGGCGGTGAGCGCCCCCAGGACGAGCCCCAGGCCGAGGCCGCGAAGGCCCTCCCCCGCCGACGCGTAGCGAAGGTCGCGAGCGGTGAGCCCCAGCGCCCGCACGCCGAGCAGCCAGGTGAACAGCCCGGCGCTCACGATGGTGACCAGCGCCTGAACCAGCGTAGACTCAGCGTCACCGGCACGGAGCCACCCGGCACCTGCTTCGACGGATCCCCGCAGCACGACGGCCGCTCCGAGACCGAGGAGTCCGGCGGTGAGCAGGGTCAGCACGACGAAGGCGACCGACCATCCGATCGCCTTGGTGAGGGGCATGCGGCCCAGCGGTGCGGCGGGGCTCAACGGTGCGCGCGGAGCCTGCCGCCGACGGCGAGTATCACGGCCGCCGCGAGACCGACCTTCACGAGATCACCGGTGAGAAAGGGAATGAAGCCGACCCGGAAGGCCAGCAACGGAGCGCCGCCGAGCAGCGCCAGATGCGCCACCCCGCCGGCGTGGATGACGAACATGCCCGCTGCGCAGGCCAACAACACCCACACCGGCGCGGTCTGCCGGTGGGACGGCAGGCTACCCGCGAGCGCCGCGGCCACCGGGAAGGCGAGGAGATAGCCGCCGGTGGGTCCCAACAGGTGCACGATCCCGGCCGAGCCGCCGGCAAAGACCGGCAGGCCAAGCAGCCCCAGCACAAGGTAGAGTGAGAGCGCGCTCGCCCCCGCGGCGGCGCCCAGCAACCCGCCGACGGCGAGCACCGCGAGCGGCTGCAGCGTCATCGGCACCGGGCTGAACGGGACCGGGACCACCACCTGCGCGGAGAGTGCCACTATCAGCGTCGCGATGGCGACCGCGAACGCTCGCCAGGCCGCCCGAGCGCGCAGTGGCAGCGCCTCGCTCATCCCCGCTGCGGGGGAGCTACGTTGGGCGCCCATCAGATTCGCTCCACGCTGAGCGCCACCGCGTTTCCGCCGCCCAGGCAGAGCGTGGCCAGTCCGCTGGTGCCGCCGCGGTCCTGCAACGCATAGAGCAGGGTGGTGAGCACCCGGGCACCACTCGCGCCGATGGGGTGGCCCAGTGCGACGGCGCCGCCGTTGACATTGACGCGATCCCAATCCCAGCCCAGCTCGCGGCCGTCGGCAATAGCCTGTACCGCGAAGGCTTCGTTGGCTTCGATCAGATCGTAGTCTCCGATTCCGGTACCCGCCTTTTCCATGAGGGCGCGCACCGCCAGAACCGGCGCGAAGAAGATTTCGCGCGGCTCACCCCCGCCGGTGGAGTACGCCGTGATCCGCGCCATTGGCGAGAGCCCGTGCGCCCGCGCGAAGGCGAGCGAGGTAACCACCAGAGCGCTGGCGCCGTCGTTGAGTCCCGGCGCGTTGCCGGCGGTGACGCTGCCGCCGTCCTTCCGAAAGGCCGGCTTGAGCCTTGCCAGCGTATCCGCGCTGGTGTCCTTCCGGGGCGACTCGTCCACTGCCACCGTGGTCGGCCCGCCCTTCCCCGGCACCTGCACCGGGAGAATCTCGGCCTTGAACTTCCCGGCGTCGGTTGCGGCCACGGCCTTGCGGTGGCTGTCGTAGGCGTAGGCATCCTGGTCCTGCCGGCTGACGCCCGCTTTGTCCGCGGTATATTCGGCGTATTCACCCATGTGACAGCACCCGAACGAATCCCAGAGCCCGTCGTGGATCATCCCATCCACCATGGTCTGGTTGCCGGCCTTGATGCCGTTCCGCATTCCATGGACATAGTGGGGGGCCCCAGACATGGACTCCTGGCCGCCGGCCACGATGCATTCGGCGTCGCCGGCCTTGATGGCCTGAGCCGCCAGCATCACCGCCTTGAGGCCGGATCCGCACACCTTGTTGATGGTGAGCGCCGCAATCGAGGCTGGAAGTCCCGCATGGATCAGAGCCTGGCGGGCAGGCGCCTGTCCGCTGCCGCCCTGTACCACCTGGCCCATGATTACTTCCTCCACCGCGGCCGGGTCTACGCCGGCGCGGGCCACCGCCTCGCGGATGGTCATGGCGCCCAGTTGGGGAGCGGTGAAGGAGGAAAGTCCGCCCAGGTAGCGGCCGATTGGGGTGCGGACGGCAGAGAGAATGACTGGGGTGGTGCTATCGCTCACGAGAAACCGGTCCAGTGAAAGCCGAGGGCAAGATACGCGGGAGAACCGCTAGGGCGCCAGCGCTCTGGTCCGCACCTCCTCGGTGATACGGCCGAGAAAGGCATCTACCGACATCGCCTCCTGCTTCTTCCCTGTCCCGCGGACCCGCAGCGCCAGGCTGCCCGAGTCCGCCTCCCGCTGACCCACGATGGCCATGTAGGGCACCTTCTGCACCTCGCCCTCGCGGATGCGGTAGTTGAGCGTCTCGCTGCTGTCGTCCACCCGCACCCGGAGCCCTGCCGCCTTGAGCCGCTGGGCCAGGCCGCGCGCGGCCTCGGCCTGCGCGTCGGAGATCGGAATGACCCGCACCTGCTCCGGCGCGAGCCACACCGGAAAGGCGCCGGCGAAGTGCTCGATGAGGTTGCCGGTGAAACGCTCCAGCGTGCCGTAGATGGCGCGGTGGATCATCACCGGCCGGTGCGGCCGGTTGTCGGTGCCGGTGTACTCCAGCTCGAAGCGCTCGGGCAGGTTGAAATCGAGCTGGATCGTCGGCCCCTGCCAGATCCGGCCGATGGCATCGCGGAACTTGATGTCAATCTTGGGGCCGTAGAACGCTCCGCCTCCCACATCGTTCCGGAACGCGATGCCCTTCCGCTCCAGCGCCCGGCGAAGCGTCGCCTCCGCCTGGTCCCATACCTCGTCGCTGCCCAGCCGCTCCTCTGGCCTGGTGGAAACCTCGAAATCCAGCTCGAAGCCGAAGGTGGCGCGCACCAGACGATCCACCTGATCGAGGCAGAGAAAGATCTCGTCCTCGATCTGATCCATGGTGCAGAAAATGTGGGCATCGTCCATGCAGAGACCGCGTACCCGCAGCAGCCCGTGAAGCGTCCCCGACTTTTCGTTGCGGTAGACGTTGGCCACTTCGCTCAGCCGGATGGGCAGGTCCCGGTAGCTCCGCTGCCGGCTCTGGTAGATGAGCGCGTGCATCGGGCAGTTCATCGGCTTGACCATATAGCGCACGTCTTCCGCCTCGCCGGCTCCCGCGCCCATGGCGGGATACTGATTGGAGGCGTAGAGCGGCAGATGGCCGGAGATGTAGAACAACTCCTCGCGGGTGACGTTCGGGGTGTAGACCAGATCGTATCCGCTGGCGACGTTGTCGTCCTCGACCGCGCGGGAGAGCAGCCACCTGATCACCGCCCCGCGCGGGTGCCAGAGGACCAGCCCGGGCCCCAGCACATCCGAGGTGGAGAAGAGGTCGAGCTGCCGGCCGAGCACCCGGTGGTCGCGCTTGCGGGCCTCTTCCAGGCGGTGAAGGTAGGCGTCGAGATCTTCCTTCTTGAACCAGGCGGTGCCGTAGATCCGCTGCAGCATCTGCCGCTTCTCGTCGCCCCGCCAGTAGGCACCGGCGGCGTGCAGCAGCTTGAAGTGCTTGAGGCGCCCGGTGCGCGGAATGTGGGGACCGCGGCAGAGATCGGTGAAGGGGCCGTCGGTGTAGACCGTGATCGTCTCGGCGTCGCCCAGCTCGGCGATGCGCTCGAGCTTGAGCGGGTCGTCGGCGAAACGGTGGTTGGCCTGGCTCCGGTCAACCACTTCGCGGACGAAGGGGTAGTCCGCCCGCGCCACCTCGGTCATCCGGCTTTCGATCAGCTCGAGATCCTCGGGAGTGAACGGCCGCGGCACGTCGAAGTCGTAGTAGAAGCCGTCTTCGATCGGGGGACCGAAGCCGATGCCGGCCCCGGGAAAGAGCTCGCGCACCGCCGTGGCCAGGATATGGGCGGAGGAGTGGCGGAGCACCTCCAGCGCGTCGGGGTCCCGCTCGGTGAGGATGGCCAGCGATGCGTCGGCCTCCAGCGGCCGGCCCAGATCTCTGACCGCGCCATCCACCCGCGCCGCCAGCGCCGCGCGCGCCAAACCGGCGCCGATGCTCTCGGCGATCTGCCGTGAGGTCGTCCCCGAGGGAACTTCGCGCACGCTGCCGTCGGGCAGCGTGATCCGGATGGTGGAGCTCATTGTCCCAGCTCTTCCGTCACCGGCGCCGGCGGCCCGCTCTCCTGGGAAAATCGAAAATAGAGCGCGATCCCGATCAGAATGAGCGCGGCTATCAGAAGCCAGCGACCCAGCTCCGGGCCGCGGACCGGAGCACGCTCTTGGTTCATTTCGGGCGCCTCGATGTCGAAGGAGTGCCTGCGCATGGCTCGCGAAGCGGTTAACTTAACCGCATCGAGAATTCTTCTGTAAGAGGACGCGGCGTGCGCCAGCAAAGCCGGTTGAGCGGAAGCGACGTACTTCTCTGGGCCACTCTGGGAGTGGGCACCGGAATGGTCGCGGCGTTCGCCCTCAGCGAGTGGGTTGGAGGGGTCAATCCCCCGCGAGTGCGCGGAGCTGCCCGGCGGCTGCGGGAACCCACTCACCCGCGTCCCACCACCGCCGCGGCCGTCCGCGCGGTCGAATCCGCGCTGCGGGCCGACCCGCGGCTCGCCAACCTCGGCATCGAGGTGGTTCCGGTGCGGCGCTGCGTGGTCGAGCTCCGCGGCTGGGTACCCAGCCGGGTGGCCCGCACCATCGCCGGCCGGGTGGCGCTGGCCTGCCCCGGTGTGGAGAGCGTCATCAACAGCATCCTGGTTCGCGGAGAGGACGATCGCGCCGTCAACGACGGGCACGCCACCGACCAGAGCGCATGACCGAGCCGCTGGCCCCGCAGTACAATCCCTCCGCTATCGAGTCCCCCCTCTATGCCTGGTGGCAGGAGCGCGGGCTCTTCGATCCCGATGCCTCCGGCCGCCAGGGTGAGCCCTACGTGATCATGATGCCGCCGCCCAACGTCACGGCGGTGCTCCACATGGGTCACGGACTGAACAACACCATCCAGGATGTGCTGATCCGCTTCGAGCGGATGCGCGGGCGCCGCGCGCTCTGGCTGCCGGGCACCGATCACGCGGGCATCGCCACCCAGAACGTGGTCGAGCGGCTGCTGGCCAAAGAGGGGCTCACCCGCTTCGACGTCGGGCGGGAGGCGTTCGTGGAGCGGGTGTGGACCTTCGTGCGCGAGACCGGCGCTCAGATTTTCGAGCAGCTCAAGGCCATCGGAAGCTCCGCCGATTGGCCCCGAGCCTACTTCACCCTCGACGAGGGCCTCTCCCGCGCGGTGCGGGAGTGCTTTGTACGATTGTACGAGAAGGGGCTGGTCTACCGGGGCCACTACATCATCAACTGGTGCCCCCGCTGCCTCACCGCGCTCTCCAACGAAGAAGCCGAGAAGGAAGAGGTGCCGGGCCATCTCTGGCACCTGCGCTATCCGCTGGCCGAAGGCAAAGGGCACGTCACGGTCGCGACCACCCGGCCGGAGACCATGCTGGGTGACAGCGGGGTGGCGGTGCACCCCGAAGACGAGCGCTACCGGCACCTCATCGGGCGCCAACTGCTCCTGCCGGTGGTAGACCGGCGGATCCCCATCGTGGCGGACGCGGCGGTGGACCCGGTGTTCGGCTCCGGCGCCGTGAAGGTGACGCCGGCGCACGATCCCGCAGACTTCGAGATCGGCCGCCGCCACGGCCTCAAGACCGTAGACGTCATGACGCCGGAGGCTCGCATCAGCCTGGCGGCACCGCAGCGGTTTCAGGGTCTCGACCGCTACGAGGCGCGGCGGCGGGTGGTGGCGGAGTTCGAAGCGCTGGGGCTGCTGGAAAAAGTGGAGGATCACCGTCACGCCGTGGGACACTGCTACCGCTGTGAGACGGTGATCGAGCCGCGTCTGTCCGAGCAGTGGTTCGTGCGGATGGAGCCGCTCGCCCGGCCGGCGCTGGCCCGCTATCGCGACGGCACCCTGCAGTTCGTTCCCGAGCGCCGGGGTGAGGATTATGCCCAGTGGCTGGAGGGCATCCGCGACTGGTGCATTTCCCGCCAGCTCTGGTGGGGGCACCGGATTCCGGTCTGGTACTGCGAGGCGGAACGCTGCGGCCGCGCCAGCGTGAGCCGGACCGATCTCGAAGTCTGCCCCGACTGCGGCGGAGCGGTGCGCCAGGACGACGACGTCCTCGACACCTGGTTCTCCTCCTGGCTGGTGCCCTTCTCCAGCCTGGGCTGGCCCGAGCGGACACCCGACCTGGCCACCTTCTATCCCGGCCACACCCTGGTCTCCTCGCCCGACATCCTCTTCTTCTGGGTGGCGCGGATGATTATGTCGGGGCTCGAGTTCATGGGTGAGGTGCCCTACCGCCGCATCTACCTCCACGGCGTGGTCCGCGACACCCAGCACCGCAGGATGTCGAAGTCGCTGGGCAACGGCATTGACCCGCTCGAGGTGGTCGAGCGCTACGGCGCCGACGCATTGCGCTACTCGCTGATCTCGGGCTTGTCGGCCGGCACCGACGTCATCCTCGATCCCGAGGAGCTCGAATCGTCGTTCGGGGCCGGCAGGAACTTTGCCAATAAGCTGTGGAACGCCGGGCGCTTCATCTTCTCCAACCTGGATGGCCCGACCCGTCCGCTCGCCGGCCGGTCGCGGACCGCCGTTGGCCGGGAGGAGCTCACCCTCGCCGACCGCTGGATCCTGGCGCGCTGTGATGCCACGGTGAGAGAGGCCACCGACGCATACGACCGTTTCCGCTTCAACGACGCCGCCGCATCGGTCTACCGCTTCATCTGGAGCGATCTGGCGGACTGGTACATCGAGCAGATCAAGCCCCGGCTCTACGGCGACCTCCCCGGCGGTGACGTGGCCCGCGCCGTTGCCGTGCAGACCTTCGACGTCGCCCTCCGGCTGCTCCACCCGGTCATGCCGTTCATCACCGAGGCGCTCTGGCGGCGCGTCCCTGGCCGCCCCGAAGATGCGTCCATCTCAGTGGCTCCCTGGCCCCGGCCCGACTCGAGGGCCGAGGATGCCGCTGCCTTGCGCGAGTTCGGCCTGGTGCAGGAGCTGGTCGGCGCCATACGCGGCATCCGGGCCGAATACGGCGTGCAGCCCGGCCAGGCGGTGCGCGCCGTGGTGAGCCACGATGGGGGAGCCGAGCTCGCACCGCTGGATCGGGAGCGCGGCACCATCGTTCGGCTCGCCAAGGTATCTGAGCTCACCTTCGGCGAGTCTTCCGAGCGCGTGGGCGGGCACGCGGTGCTCTCCGACGGCACCGGTGTCTTCGTGCCCCTCGACGAAGCCATTGACGTCGGCCGCGAGTGCTCCCGGCTGGGCGGTGAGGTCGAGCGGCTGGCCCGCCTGGTCGAGTCCCAGGAGCGCAAGCTTGGCAACCATCAGTTCGTTTCCCGCGCCCCGGCGGAGGTGGTGGAGCGGGAGCGCCAGAAGCTGTCGGCGTGGCAGGAGCAGAGCGGCGTGCTGCTGCAGAAGCGGGAGATGCTGGGATGCGGCTGATCGGTCCGTTGGCTTGGCTCCTCCTGCTCTCCTGCGCCCGCATGGAGCCGCCTCCCGGCGGCCCGCCCGACACCGCGCCGCCCCGCCTCATCGCCACACTGCCCGACTCCCTCGCGCTGGTTCCCGGCTTCGACGACGACGCTGAGTTTCGCTTCGATGAGGTGATCAGCGAGGGCGGCTCCCCCAGCCAGGGGACCGGCACCGGGGACCTGGAGAGGCTGGTGATTCTTTCTCCCAGCGCCGCGGTACCCGAGGTGAGCTGGCGGCGCAGCCGGATCACCGTCCGGCCGGACGAGGGTTGGCGGCCCGATCGGGTATATCGGGTGGAGCTGCTGCCCGGCGTCACCGATCTGCGGCGCAACCGGAGCACGGAGGGGGCGGTGATCACCTTCACCACCGGCGCGCCGGCCCCACAGGCCCGGCTGGAAGGCGTGGTGGTGGACTGGGGCGCTAATCGTCCCGCGCCGGCGGCGCTGGTAGTCGCCACGCTGCTGCCCGACAGTCTGGCCTACCGCGGCCTGGCCGATTCTTCGGGCCGCTTCTCTCTCGGTCCTCTTCCGGCCGGTGAGTATGTGGTCTCAGGCGTGCTCGACGAGAACCGCAATTTTCGGGGGGACTCCCGCGAAGCCTACGACACCGCCCGCGTCCGCTCCGGCACTACCGCCGTGGGGGAGCTGTGGGCCTTCGTCCACGACACCGCGCCTCCGCGGATCCGGACGGTCACCGTCACCGACAGCGTGTCCGCCACGGTCGAGCTGACTCAGAACCTTCATCCGAGCCAGCGGCTGGGTGCGTCCGCGGCGACGTTGCGCCTTCTGCCCGACTCCACTCCGGTGCAGGTGCTCTCGGTACTTCCCAAGTCGGTAGACGATAGCCTGCACCAGCGCGCCGCCGTCATTCCCGATTCTGCCGCCCCGGCTGATTCCATTGGGGGCGTCGAGCCCGACTCCCAGGCGCCCGCGCGGCCGGGGGCCGGTGCGCGTCCCCGGCGGCCGGAGCGAGCGGGGCC
>JACCQZ010000192.1 GCA_013813875.1 Gemmatimonadales bacterium
TGCCGAAGGTCGCGGCGTTTACGCTGAGCAGCGATGCCGTGAGCGAGGGTCAGCCGATGCCCGTGGCCCACGCCTATGCCGGCGACAATGTCTCTCCCCACCTCCGCTGGCAAGGCGCGCCCGCGGGCACCAGGAGCTACGTGGTGACCTGCTTCGATCCGGATGCACCAACGCCGTCGGGGTTCTGGCATTGGGTGGTCGTTGACCTTCCGCGCAGCGTCGCCGAGCTGTCGGCCAACGCGGGACGCGAGGGCGGGGCGGGTCTGCCACCTGGAGCGTTCCACTGCCGCAACGATTACGGGAGCAAGGACTACGGAGGAGCGGCTCCACCTGAAGGCGACCGGCCGCACCGCTACTATTTCGTGGTGCACGCGGTAGACGTGGAGAAGCTCGGGGTGGATCAGGACACCACACCGGCCGCGGTTTCTTTCAACCTGGTCTCCCACACCTTGGCCCGGGCGGTGCTCACTCCGACTCATCAGGCCTGACGCGCCGACGCCAGGCCGCGACAGCTCTACTCTTTTCCGGTCGAGCTATGGGGCGCGTCCACCGGTTTCGATTCCGGGGACCCGCGCTGCCTGAGATAGATGGAAAACACCACAACCGCGGCGATCGCGAGAAACTCGCTCTGCCAATTCTGCAACGATTCAAACCAGAACCGCGCGGTGCCGATGTATTCGAGCGTTGATAGCTCCGGCCCGGCGGAGTGCGCCAACTGCTCGGCGTTGTACTCGCGGGCGCCGGAAACGGCATGGAGCACAAAGGTGGTGATGAAGATGACCAGGAAGGCCAGCGACAAGGATTGCTCGTACACTCGGAGGATCAGTCCTCCTCGCCGCACCGGCCAGGGTGCGTCCTCGCGATTCGCCTCGAGCCGCGGATCTCGATCTACCGGGTCGGGCTGGTCGGGGTCCTTCGACTCGGCCGAGCCCCGCTGAAAGAGGAAGGCGGTCAGCATCACGTACCCAAAGATCTGGAGGAATTCGCTCTCCCAATTTTCGGCCACCGATTCCAGGAAGTGGGCGGTCGTGAGGTAGCTGAGATATCCCACTACCTGCTGGCCGTGGCTCTGCTGCTCCGCGTTGTAGTCCAGCAGCCCGGCAATACTGTGGCCCACGAGAAAGACAATAAAAAGACTCCCTAGAACCAGCGAGAGCCCGTTGTCCTTGAGCAACCGTTGCAGCCTCACTTGGTCGAGAAGGCTTTCTCCCTGGTCCACGGAGCGCGCTCCCCTCTGATAGGGACGTTGGTTGGTGCTGCTACGATGCGTTACTTGAGGTGCTACGATGGGCTCTGTTCAGCCCGCTGGCGGTGGGATATGTCACACCGGGCCACTAGCCCGTCCTGACCTCCGCACTCTCAGATTTGCTGTACGCCACTTCCTGCCGCAGGTTGGGTGATCCCTCTTCGGAGCGGCTCGACGCGCCTTTCCATTCCGGCTCCCGGGGCGGATCGCCACCGCGGAACTCGAAGTGATCGTTCGGAAGAGACCGCCCCTCGAGACTCCAGAACGGTGGCGTGCGGTGGCGGTGGTAGAGTACGATCTTGGCGAGCGACGGCGCCTGGTGCCAGAAGCCAGCCTGGATCTTGGGATACCATCCAGCGTATTTGGACCTCAGCCGCGCTTGTCGGTGACGCACCCTGATCGTTTCCTTGGTTGTGCCGGCCCCCTGAATGACAAAGGGCCGTCGTTGGGAGACGGCCCCGCGCTCCAGCGCTGTCTACGTCCCTCTTAGACCGTACGCCGACCGGTGAAGAAGTTGATGAGGAAGACGACGACGGCGATGACGAGGAGCAGGTGGATCAGGCCACCGGCCACGTGAAATACTCCCCACCCCAACAGCCACGCTACAACCAGAATGATCGCGAGCCACAGCATGGGCCAGCCTCCCAGAACCAGGGTGAGCATACGGCAGCCGATACTCCTGCCGGCATTTAACCTACCACCTTGTCCAGCGGCAGTCTGTGATCGAACTTACACCCCGGAGGGCCCGTCCCGGCTCCTCTCCCCTGTCGAAACGCTAGATCCGGGAGGGTATGGCCGGGGTAACCGCCGATTCGTCCCGCTCCCCGGTTCGGATCCGGTGCACCTGCTCCACATCCAGCACAAACACCTTGCCATCCCCCACTTCACCGGTGCGCGCTGAAGCCAGCAGCGCCGACACCGTCACGCCCACGAAGGGCTCGGACACTCCGATCTCGAGCCGCACCTTTTCCTGCAACTCCATCTTCACCGTGGTGCCGCGGTAGGTCTCGACCCGGTCAGTTTCTCCTCCATGGCCCAGCACGCGGGTGACGGTGAGTCCGCGAACTTCGGCGCGGTAAAGCGCCTCCAGCACCTCGTTGAGGCGGTCAGGCCGGATGATGGCGACGATCAGCTTCATGGTCGGTCTCCCGGCGTCAGCGCGCCGCAGCCTGCGGAGTAAGCGCGGGCGCCGGTGCACCGGCCGGCCCGCTGTCGGGAATGACGAGAATCGAGCCCTCGCCGCTGGCGTAGGCTTCCTCGCCGTGCTGGCTCACGTCCATCCCCACGCCCTCGGTCCTCGGCGCGGCGCGGAGGGCGGTGACCGCGCTCAGGAGCTTGAGGATGGCGTAGGTCATCAGCGCGGCGTAGAGTATGGCACTGGCGGCACCGAGCGCTTGCAGGCCCAGTTGGGCGGCATTGCCCGCCAGGAGCCCGTCGTTACCCGCCGCGTTCCATGCCTTTTCGGCGAACACCCCGGTCAGGAGCGCCCCAGTAAGCCCGCCGACCCCGTGGCCGGCAAAGACATCGAGCGAGTCGTCCAGCCGGGTGCGAGAGCGGAGCACGATGGCGAAGTAGCTGGGGAGGGCCGCAATGGCGCCGATGACCAGCGCGCTGAGCGGTCTCACGAATCCGGCTGCCGGGGTGATGGCGACCAATCCCACCACGATGCCCGTGGCCCCGCCCACCGCGGTGGCCCGGCCGGTCCGGAGGTAGTCCAGCAGCACCCAGACGACCAGCGTGGCCATCGGCGCGAAGAAGGTGTTGGTAAAGGCCAGCGCCGCCAGCTCGTTGGCCGCGAGGGCGCTCCCACCGTTGAAGCCGAACCAGCCGAACCAGAGGAGACCCGCGCCGAGCAGAGTGAAAGGAACGTTGTGCGGCAGGATGGCCTGGCGGCTGTAATCCTTCCGCTGCCCTAGCACGACCGCTGCCACCAGCGCCGAGACGCCGGCGTTGATGTGCACCACCGTGCCGCCGGCGAAGTCCAGGACCCCGCGCGACATCAGCCAGCCCCCGCCCCACACCCAGTGGGCCACCGGGGCGTAGACCAGCAGCGTCCAGCACACGATGAAGGCCAGGTAGGGCCCGAACCGCATCCGCTCCACCAGGGCGCCGGAGATGAGGGCGGCGGTGATGATGGCGAAGGTTCCCTGGTAGGCCATGAAGAGCACGTGAGGGAGGGTCCCCTTGGCCTCCAGACCCACCCCATTGAGCAGAGCGTTGGCCGTTCCGCCGATCCAGGCATTCCCTTCGCCGAAGGCCAGACTGTAGGCCAGCAGGGCCCAGACGACCCCGACGATGCCGAGCGCCACGAAGCTCATCATCATGGTGTTGAGCAAGTTCTTCGACCGGACCAGGCCGCCGTAGAAAAAGGCGAGCGCGGGGGTCATCAGCAGCACGAGAGCGGTGGCTACCAGCATCCAGGCCGTGTCGGCCGGCACCACCGCCGGCGCCGCGTCCTGGAGCGCGAAAAGGGAGGAGAGTCGGAGCACCTGGAATCCTGAGGGGTTGGGAATGGACCGTCAGGCACCCGGGTGGCGCCGCCGGCAACCCAGCGTAACCCTCGGATCGCATCCTGGCAAGGTGCTGCACCAGAAAACGTGCAGAACCTGCACTTTTCTGCCACCAGACTTGCAGGGCCAGGTCATTCGTCCCCAAGTGCGACCTTGCCAGCTGCATTCTGATCACGAACGTGAGATCATCCCACCGCCTCCCCGCCGAGCACCGGGAAGATCTCGCCCGAGATGTAGCTGGAGCAGGAAGGGGCGGCGAGAAAGACGTACGCCGGGGCGAGCTCCTCGGGCTGGGCCGGCCGCTTCATCGGAACGTCGCTGCCGAACTCGGCCACCTTTTCGGCGTCCTGATCGGCGGGATTGAGCGGCGTCCACACCGGGCCGGGTGCCACGCAGTTCACCCTGATCCCCTTGTCCATCAGATTCTGCGCCAGCGACTTGGTAAAGGCGTGGATGGCACCCTTGGTCGCCGAATAATCCAGCAGGTCCTTGCTGCCTTGGATACCGGTCACCGACCCGCTGTTCACGATGCAGCCGCCTTCTTTCAGATGGCGAAGGGCGGCCCGGGCCATATAGAAGTAGCCGAAGATATTGGTCCGGAAGGTTCGATCGAGCTGTTCGTCGGTAATGTCCTCCAGCGACTCGGCGTGCTCCTGGAAGGCGGCGTTGTTGACCAGGATGTCGAGTCGGCCGAACTCGTTGACGGCGGCTTCCACCGCCCCGCGGCAGAATTCCGGGTCGGTCACGTCTCCCGGAAGGAGCAGGGCGCGCTGTCCCTCGGCCTCGACCGCGCCCCGGGTCTCCTCCGCGTCCTCATCCTCGCTCAGGTATACGATCGCAACGTCCGCCCCTTCGCGGGCGTAAAGCACCGCCACCGCCCGACCGATGCCGGAGTCGCCACCGGTGATGAGGGCCGCCATGCCTTCGAGCTTTCCGGAGCCGCGATAGTCGGGCGCCTGGTACTGGGGCCTGGGCTTCAGCTCGCTCTCGAGTCCGGGCTTCTGGAGATGCTGCCGGGGGAGCTTGGGCTCCGGATACTTTCGCTGCCCCGCCTGTACCGCGCCATGCTTCTTCTTGGACTCCGATTGCTGCTGGCTCCTCTCGCGCCGCGTTTCTGCGTCACGCTGAAGCTTGCGATCGGATTCCGCCTTGGCCTTTCCCGCCTGGCTGCCGGCCTTCTTGGCGCCGGACAACCGCCCGTTGGTTTTCTTGACTGCCACGGCATGCCTCCTGAAGTGTCTGACGTGCATCGCCTCGTGCCGCCGATGATGGGCAGAGGGGCGCGTCGGTGCAAGAGGTCAGGGCCTCGCCGTCTTAGCTTCTGCCATGCGAGATCAACACCGTCCCAAGCAGGATCTCATCAACGAGGTCGTCGCTCTGCGAAAGCAGGTGGCCGACCTCAAGGACGCCATGACCGC
>JACCQZ010000194.1 GCA_013813875.1 Gemmatimonadales bacterium
CGCGTCCTAACCGATAGACGATGGGGCCGACATCCCGGATCAGGCATAGCGCTAACGGGATTCGAACCCGTGTTTGGGCCTTGAGAGGGCCCCGTCCTAGTCCCCTAGACGATAGCGCCATAACTACAAGTGCCGAGTGCTCAGTTCTCAGTGCTGAGTGGGTGGCAAGTGGCAAGGGTGAAGTCGGTCAGCTTCCACTCCAGCACTTTCGACTTGGCACCCACTAAGAACTCAGCACTCAGAACTCAGCACTCTCTTCACAGGCCCGGCAGGACTCGAACCTGCAACCCCCGGTTTTGGAGACCGGTGCTCTACCACTTGAGCTACGGACCTAACTGCCAGTGCCAAGTGCTCAGTTCTTAGTGCTGAGTGGGTGGCAGGTGGCCAGTGCGCAAGTCGGCTCCGATTCCACTCCCGAACTTGCCACTTGCCACCCTCTCAGCACTCAGCACTGACCACTCAGCACTGGCTCCTAAGGGTGGCTGACGGGGATCGAACCCGCAACCTCCGGAGCCACAGTCCGGCGCTCTAACCGATTGAGCTACAACCACCGCGGGGGAGCCTGCGCTCCGTTCCGAGCCCGCAAAATTATCGCATCCGACCGGGCTGGGTCAAGCCCAGAAACGCCTCGCAAGCACGGACGTTTCAGCGGCTTCCGGCACCTCCTCGCGATCGAGGGAGGCCACCGGCACCAGACCCCGGGCCGCGTTACCCAGGAAGAGTGCCCGACCCCGAACCCCGTCCACCCCGACCCGTCGCTCCCGAAGACCCCCGCCCCCCGCCAGCTCGGCCACCCGTGCCCGCGCCACGCTGGGAAGGATCCCCAGCTCCAGCGCCGGCGTGCACACTCGGCCGTCCTCCCACCAGAAGAGCGCCCAGACGGCACATTCGGCCAGGTAGGCTCCTCCAGGCGTGAGCAAGAGCGCGTCATCCGCCCCGCTGGCCCTCGCCTCGGTCAGGGCCCGGTCGAACTGCCCGCGATCGGTGGTCTTGTGAGGGTACGGCCGATGCGGCACCGAGGAGGTGACCAGTCGCACCGAAGCGAGGCCGCCCAGGGGGCGCTCGGTAATCTCTACCCCGGCCCGCCCCACCTCCAGCCGATGCACTCGGTCGGGTCCCCCAGCGGGAGTGAGCAGCTCCCCCGGCAGCGGAATGCCCAGCGCCTTGCAACTGGTGGCGAGCCGGCGAAGATGGAGGTACCAGAGCGGCGCGGAGCCGTCCCGGATCCGAACCGTCTCGATCAGCCTAATCACCGCGCTTCCACCGGCAGCTCGGCCCCACCAACCACGTCGCCGGTTGAGCGGCTGTCGAGCCAGCCCTTCATCGCCGTTGCCGCGAGGATGGTGCCGCCGCCCACCAGCGGCCAGAGCCCCGGGCGCTCGCCCTGAAAGGCCCAGGCCCAAACCGGATTGAGCACCGGCTCGATCAGCAAGATGAGCGAGGCCTCGAGCGCGCCGATTGACCGGAGCGCCCGAGTCACCAGCACGTAGGCGACGGCGATCTGGAACACGCCGAGATACAGGATCAGTCCCCAATCGGCCGGCGGGTGGTTGCCGACCGGCAGAGCCATCGGCAGGGAGACGAGAAAGGCGATGAGGTTGCCGGCCACCACCGCCACGGCGGCCGACCCCCGGACCCCGTCGGCTGCTCCCATCCAGCGCAGGCCACACACCGTCAGCGCCCAGAAGAACCCGCTGCCCAACGCGAGCAGATTGCCCCGCACCGGATCGGGCGCGGTGGACGCGGGTGAATCCACCCCCACGAAGAAAAGCGCCAGCCCCAGCCCCACCGCCGCCATGAACCCCAGATCCTGCCGCCGGATCGGCTCCTTCAGCAGCCAGGGACTCAGGAAGACCAGATAGAGCGGCGCGGTGGATTGAAGAAAGATCGTGTTGGCCGCGGTGGTGAGCCGGTTGGCCAACACGAACAACGTGAGACAGGCCGCGTAGGCGACTCCGATGAGCACCGCCCGCGCGTTCCAGGCGCGCCGCGCCTCCCGGCTGAGCAGCCAGAGAGCGACCGCCGCCACACCCGAGCGAAAGCCCGCGATCTGCCACCCGCTGAAGTCCGCGGCCTTGATCGCCGCGCCTCCGGTGGAGAACAGTATGGCCGCGCCGGCGAGCTGCAGACGAGCCGAGGAGGAGGCTGGCATGGGGGCGATAATAACCGGCCGGGTGATGGGGCGCACACACCGTACGCGCCGGGTTAACGATATTGGGTGCCGTTCATCACCCATACCATGAGGTTGTCATGTCACTGATGGATATGCTGCAGCAGCGTCTCGGTGGAGACGCAGTGAATCGGATCAGCAAGCAGATCGGCGCGGACCCTGGCACCACCAACAGCACCATCATGGCGGCGCTCCCGCTCCTGGTCTCGGCGATGGCCCGCAATACCGCCGATCAGGGGAAGGCACAGTCACTTTCGAACGCGGTCTCGCAGGACCACGACGGCAGCATCCTGGACGACGTTCCCGGATATCTCGAACGCCCGGATACCGGCGCCGGCAAAGGCATTCTCAAACACGTGCTCGGCTCCCGGCAGACAGCCGCTCAAAGTGGCTTGAGCCAGGTGACCGGTATGGATCAGGCCAAGGTGGGACACCTTCTCACGGTGCTCGCCCCCCTGGTGATGGGCGCGCTGGGAAAGAGCCAGCGGGAGCGCGGGCTCGATGATCGCGGCCTCGCGACCCTGCTCACCTCGGAGCAGGAGAGCCTCAAGCAGTCCTCACCAGGGGTAATGGGCGGCCTCAGCCGATTTCTCGACCAGGACGGAGACGGCTCGGTGATGGACGATGTGGGCGGAATGTTGGGAAAGGCGTTCGGCGGCAAACGCTGAGCGCGCCGGGGCTCACCTCAGCTCTGGGCCTCGTCCCCTGGCAGGCTCACGTCGTCGCCCACCACGTCCTGCACGTACAGCATCTTGATAGGCACCATGGCCGCACCGAGCAGCGGCACCGCGACCAGGAGGCCGATGAAGCCGAATACCAGCGCCAGCACCGCCTGGCCCAGCAGGGTGACCAGGGGCGGCAGGTCGAGCCCCTCCTTCATCAGCAGGGGCAGCAGCAGGTTGCTCTCGAGCTGCTGGATGGCGATGTAGGCGAGGGTGACGTACAGCGCGGTTTCGGGGCCGTTGAGGAAGGCCATGGCGATCGCCGGCACCGCCGACAGGATCGGGCCGGCATAGGGGATGAACTCCAGGATCCCGGCGATGATCCCGAGGGCCAACGCCGCCTTTACCCCGATGAGCATGAGCACGACGGTCGTGACCACACCTATTACCACCATGGCGATGAGCTGGGTGATCAGCCACCGGCGCAGCAGAATGGCCATCTGGCTCAGCACCTCACCGGTGCGGGCTCTCGTCCGGTGGGGGAAGAGATGCATCATTCCGCCGTGGTAGAGCTGCGGCTCGACCGCCACGAACACGGCAACGACCACGATGAGCAACATTCCTCCCAGGACCGCAACCGTGGATGAGAAGAATGAGAAAAAGTACTGACCCACCGAGCTCAACTGGTCTGCCAGCCCGCGGCGGATAGCCGGCGCGGCGCCCTCGCCTTCTCCCGGGGGCGCCTGGGCCGCGGGCTGGTCCGGCTTTGCCGGTTGCGCGGGCTCCGGCGCCACCTGCTCGAGCAGGTTGGTGACGCCGCTCTGCCGCTCCTCGACCCACTGCTCCACCTGTTTGATGGCCGCGGGAAGCTGCTGCCTGAGCTCCCGGACCTGACTGCCGATCTGCGGTGCCGTGAGCGCGCCGAGGCCGAACAACATGCCGAGGACCGCGAGCACGACCATCAGCGCGCCGATCCCGCGGGGGATGCGGCGGTGCTGCAGCCAGTCTACCGCCACCGAGAGGGTGAGGCCGAAGAGCACCCCGAGGAAACCCAGCAGCAACACCGAGCGCCCCAACCACAGAACCTGCAGCGCCAGGTAGAATCCGGCGACGATGGCCACGGCCCGCAGAATGTCGCGGCTGCGCCAACCTGGCGTAGGCTGGCCGCGCTCGCTGCTGGGGGGACGATTGAGGGGCTGGGACGCTCCCGGTGCGGACTGGGGTGGGATCATCTCACGATAGTGCCTACCCCGCGGCGGTCCGTCGGTGACCGCTCTCACGAACGATCCGGCCCTCACCGCGCTCGGGATGAGGTACATCCAACGTCCCCGGTTGTACCTACGGGCGAATAGTCACACCTTACCCCTTGAAACCATCTTCGAGCCGTTCAACAATCCTTCTGCTTCGATGAGCTCGGAGTGGTGGGCGGCCATCCTCGAGGAACCAACCCTTGGCTACGGAGCGAGTGTGAAGCCCCACGACGAGAACGGCCGGCTCCCGGTGGACCAGCGTCCTTTCAGGGTGCTGCTGCTCTCCGGCTCGGAGCGGCGGCAATACAACTGCCCCGGGGTGGACTCCAAGTCTCGCAGCCTGATGCTGCGCATGGCCGACCGCCTGCCCCAGGAATGGGAGATTGACTACGAAGACCTGGGCAACGTCTACGGCCGGGAGAAGATCCAGAGCTGCAACGCCTGCGTGTCCACCTCGATGGCGCTCTGCGTGTGGCCCTGCAACTGCTACGAGAAGGACAGCAAAGACGAGCCCGACCTCATGTGGAACCTCGACCTGTACAGCCGCCTGGATCTCGCGGACGCCTGGGCGGTCATCGGTCCCCTCAACTGGTACGGACCCAGCAGCAACCTCAAGCTTTTCTTCGACCGGCTGGTCTGCATGAACGGCGGCTGCCCTGACGAGCGTCTCATCGACCACAAGGACCCCGAGCTGGCCATGCGGCTGGAGCATTCCCCCGAATGGCGCGAGCTGTCGGTGAACCACCTGGAAGGCCGCACCGCGGGTTTCTTCGGATATGGCGACGAGGGGGCCGACGAACTGGACCCGTCCGGCCGCCCGAGGAAGCTGCGACATCCCGGCTACTTCGATCCGGAGCAGGAACCCTTCGAGGAGGAGCGCGAGGCCTACGCCCCGCTGGTATGGCAAGCGCGGTACAGCGGTATCGAGGTACCGGACGATCTCTGGTCGTACGCGACGACCGGCAAGGGCGTGCCCTACAGCGAAGATCAGGCGGAGGACATGGTACGGGACCGCGAGTTCATGGGGAGCTTCGATGCCTGGACCGACCGGTTCGCCAGCTTCGTGGCAGGCAAGGGAAAGGTGGAGCCCGGCCGGCACCGCGCGTACGGCTACACGCCGCCGGGCCACCGCTGGGCC
Organism: Gemmatimonadales bacterium; assembly: GCA_013813875.1. GTDB lineage: Bacteria > Gemmatimonadota > Gemmatimonadetes > Gemmatimonadales > GWC2-71-9 > CAVVWJ01. The sequence continues at coordinate 5,221 of JACCQZ010000194.1, forward strand.
GACATCAAGCTCAAGTGGCGGGGAATCCGGATGGGTCTAGGCCGCCCCCGCGACGGCTCTTCTCCGGCCGAACAACAGCGCCTCGGCCTCAACCGCGACGCGACTCTCTCGCCCAAAGAGAGCGAGGGGGACCGGCTCCGCGACGGCGACTCATGACGCGAAGTAGACCTCCTCCTTGAACCGGCGGAAGCCTCGGCGCAAGTAGTTGGGCAGCGCCGCGGAATGGTCGAGAGTGCAGGTGTGCAGCCAGATCCGCGCGGCGGATAAAGTCCAGGCTATGCGCACTGCTTCGGTAAGCAGATGCTTGCCCCACCCGCGGCCGATGTACTCCGGCAGCAGCCCAAAGTAGGCGATCTCGACCGAGCGGTCGGCGTGCTCCACCAGCTCGAAGTAACCGGCGGGCGCGCCCTGCCAGCTCAGCACCCAGAGCGAAATACCCGCCTGGGCCAGATGACTCCGCACAGCGGCATCGGACCAGCGCAGGCGATCGGCCCAGTGGAAGGCGCGGCCGACCTCGGCGTAGAGGTAGCGGTAGAACGAGGCGGGGCAGTCCCCCACGCGCTCGATACGGGGCGCAGGCTCCGGGACGGCGGCCGGGCGTAAATCGTCCGGGGCCGTCATCTCGAGATAGGTGCGGGTAACCCGGGTGAGCGCCATCGGCGGCAATCTACGGTGTCGCTTTCCCTTCTGCTACGAGCGGGCCTACGCGAAAAGGCCCCGGGGAAAACATCCCCGGGGCCCTCCCGCAAGTTCAGCAGAGGTATTACTGGGTCTGCGTAGTGTCGCCTACGTCGTGCTCAGTCAACGCGCTGTCACCCTCGAAGTTGCCGGGCTCATGGCCGACGGCGCTGCTGTCGGTGGTCATGCCGGAGGTCCCGCTGGTGTCGGTACCCATGGCGCTGGTGTCGGTACCCATGGCGCTGGTGTCGGTCGTCATGCTGGTGCTGTCGGTCATCATCCCGCTGTCGTCGCCCATCGAAGTGGTGTCGGTGGTGGCGCCAGGCTGGGTGGTGGTGCTGTCCCAAGTGGTTTCAGTCTGGGCCGTGGTGTCGGCGCCGTACTCGGTGTTGGGGGTCTGACCGGTCCAAGAGCTGGTGTCGGCGCCCATCACGGTGTCCGCACCGGCCGTAACGGCGGTGGTGTCACCACGATCGGGCGCCGCGCCCATCTCGTCTTCCTGTTGATTGGCTCCGCAGGCGGCCAAAGTCGCCGCGGCAGCCAGCATCCAAAACGTCTTCATGGTTTTTTGCTCCTCTAGGCGACCGCGCCCTGCCCGCTCAGGGCACTGTCGCCGTTCGTCGTCCTGCCGCGGGCTAGTGTTCAAGGAATTCGCGGCGATAACCTACTCCAAATTCCCGGGGAGCACTAGGTCGTGGATCACAATCGGGGCGGTCGCTAGGCTTTCTCCAACTCCCCCAATCGCTTGTACAGCTCCAGGGCGCCCGGATTGGCCAGTGCATCCAAATTCTGGACCGGCCGGCCGTGGATGACGTCGCGCACGGCCAACTCGGTGATCTTGCCGCTGATAGTCCGCGGAACGTCAGCCACCTGCAAGATCTTGCGGGGTACGTGGTGCGGGCTGGCATGCTGGCGTATCCGGCGGCGGATGCGCTCGGTGAGGCCGGGGTCCAGAGTCAGGCCGTCCCGAAGGCGCACAAAGAGGACGATGCGGACGTCCCCCTCCCATTCCTGACCGACTACCACACTCTCCATCACCTCCGGCAGTAGCTCGACCTGGCGGTAAATCTCCGCGGTGCCGATTCGGACACCACCCGGGTTGAGCGTCGCATCGCTGCGGCCAAGGATCACCAGCCCGTCGTGCTCGGTCAGGCGGGCCCAATCGCCGTGCCGCCAGACGTTGGGATAGTAGTCGAAGTAGGCGGCGCGGTACTTGGAGCCGTCAGGATCGTCCCAGAAGGCCACGGGCATGCTGGGAAACGGCTGGGTGCAGACCAGCTCGCCTTCCCGCTCGCGTATCGCGTGCCCCTCCTCGTCGAACACCTCCACCCGCATCCCGAGCCCACGGGTCTGCAGTTCCCCGCGCCACACCGGCGCGATCGGGTTGCCCAGGGCAAAACAGGAGACGATGTCGGTGCCGCCGCTGATGCTGGCGAGGTGGAGGTCGGACTTGATCCGGCCGTAGGCGTAGTCGTAGCTGTGGCCGGCGAGAGGGCTCCCGGTGGAGAGGATGGTGCGGAGCGCCGAGAGATCGTGGGTCCGCCCCGGCTCCAGCCCTTCCTTCTCTGCCATGGCGAGATACTTGGCGCTGGTACCGAACACAGTCATCCCCTCCTCCTGGGCCATGTCCCACAGGATGGCAGGGGGTGCCAGGGGAGCACCGTCGAACAGCAGCACGGTGGCTCCGACCGCGAGACTCGACACCAGCCAGTTCCACATCATCCAGCCGCAGGTGGAGAAGTAGAAGATCCGGTCCTCGCGGGTGAGGTCGGTGTGCAGGACCAGCTCTTTCAGGTGCTGCAGCAGGGTGCCGCCGGCGCCGTGTACCATGCACTTGGGAAGGCCGGTGGTGCCGGAGGAGTACATGATGTAGACGGGATGGTCCAACGGAAGCCGGACGAAGGAGAGCGGAGCCTGATCGGGGCGGCGCCAATCGTCCCAGAGCACTGCGCCGGGGATGCCGGAGAGCGGCGGCCGCGCGGCGAGGTAGGGCACCACCACCACCCGTTCGATCTCGGGAATCCGGCGGCGCACCTCGCGGACCCGTTCGAGCGAATCAATCGCCTTGCCCGCGTACCGATACCCATCGGCGCAGAAGAGCACCCGTGGCCGGATCTGGCCAAAGCGATCGAGCACCCCGTTAGCACCGAAATCAGGGGAGCAGGAGGACCAGACGGCGCCCAGGCTGGCGGCGGCCAGCATCGCGATCACCGCCTCCGGCATGTTGGGGAGAAAGCCGGCTACCCGGTCTCCGGGCTGAATGCCATGCTCGCGGAGCGCGCCGGCGACCGCAGCCACCTCGTCGCGGAGTTGCCGATAGGTCAGGGCGCGCTGGCGTCCCCGTTCGTTCCAGAAGACCAGGGCGGGGCGCTCGTCGGTGTAGCGCAGCAGATTTTCGGCGAAGTTGAGGCGGGCCCCGGGAAACCAGCGGGGCCCGAGCACCGGGTCCGGCGGTGCCATGCGGTGAGGCCCCACCACCACGTCGTCCCAGGGTGGCCGCCCGGGGCGCTCCTCCGCCACCACGCCGCACCAGGTCCAGACCTCGGGCCAGAACTCCTCGGGTCGCTCGACCGACCAGCGGTAAAGGGAGGGGAAGTCGGCGACCCTCACCCGGGCCATGAAGGCAGTCAGGTTGGCGCGGCGAACGCGCTCGGGGCTCGGGGTCCAAAGCGGTTGCGTCAGATGGGGTCCTCATCTCGGAACAGCACACCACAGAGGCACAGAGCCCACAGAGAACGACCCCAAAAAAGTCTTTCTCCGTGTCCTCTGTGCCTCTGTGGTGCGCTGTTCTGTCCCGCCGGTTACGACGTCGGCGGGTTGAATTGCGCGTGCTGGGCGTCGAGCCACGATTTGTGGTAGGCCGGGTCTTCGATGGCGATTGCCGGCTTGGCCACCTTCAGCGGACGGAAGCTGTCCATCATCACCGCCAGCTCCTCGGTGTACTTGGCGCCGATACTCGCTTCGGCCCGGCCGGGGTGAGGGCCGTGAGGGAGGCCGTCGGGGTGGTGGGTGATGCTGCCGAACTCGATCCCTTTGCGGCTCATGAACTCGCTGGAGGCATAGTAGAGCACCTCGTCCGAGTCCACGTTGCTGTGGTTGTAGGGCGCGGGGACGGCCTCGGGGTGAAAGTCGTAGGGCCGGGGACAGAAGCTGCAGACCACGAAGCCGTCGCCCTGAAAGGTCTGGTGCACCGGCGGGGGCTGGTGCACCCGTCCCACGATCGGCTCGAAGTCGTGAATGTTGAAGGCCCAGGGATAGAAGTACCCGTCCCAGCCCACCACGTCGAAGGGATGATGGTCGAGGATGATCTCGTTCAGGCCATCATACTGCTTGACCAGGATGGGAAAGTCGCCGACCTCGTCGTGGGTCTTGAGCGTCAGCGGCCGGCGGATGTCGCGCTCGCTGTAGGGCGCGCCCTCGATGAGCTGGCCGAACTCGTTCCGGTAGCGCTTGGGCCACCGGACGTGGCCTCGGCTCTCCATGATCAGAAGCTTGTTGAGCTCTCCGGCCAGGTCGAGCCGCCAGCGGTGGAGGATGCCGCGGTGGATGACCAGGTAGTCACCCTCCTGGTAGGGAAGGTCGCCGAACACCGTCTCCAACGTTCCGCTGCCTTTTCCGACGTAGACCAGCTCGTCGCCCTGGGCGTTCCGGTAGAAGTGGGCGTCATTCTCGTCCGGCTCCACGTAGAGCATGGCCACGTCGGGATTGAACAGGAGGGGGATGCGGTCCAGCGTGGGGCTGCCACCCGGTTTGACCTGGGAGGTGCGGAAGTGCCGGTGGCGGAGGGTCTGGTCGGGGTCGGCCTCGTACTTCGTCTCCCGCACCCGGCGCACCGACTTGACCGTCGTCGGCGGGTAGGTGTGATAGAGCAGCGACGAGGTCCCGGTAAACCCCTCGTGCCCCATCAATTCCTCGGCATAGATCCCGCCGTTGGGCTTGCGGAAGGCGATGTGTCGCTTGCGCGGGATTCCGCCTAGTGTGTGGTAGATCGGCATGGTGCGTTTCCTCTAGATCGGCATGGTGCGTTTCCTCTAGATCAGTGCTCTTTCACCAGGAAGGCACGAAGGGCACGAAGGTACACGAAGAACAACAACTGTTTTTTTGTTTTTCCTTCGGGTACCTTCGTGCCCTTCGTGCCTTCTGTGAATACAGCAAAGATGCCCGCCAGAGCCCCTGAAACCATTTACAAGTTCCCGCGCAACGCCTGCTCCCGCTCGATGGCCTCGAACAGCGCCTTGAAGTTCCCCTTCCCGAAGCTGCGGGCGCCTTTGCGCTGGATGAGCTCGTAGAAGAGCGTCGGACGGTCCTGCACCGGCTTGGTGAATATCTGGAGCAGGTAACCCTCGTCGTCTCGGTCTACCAGGATCCCCAGCTCCTTGAGCGGCCCCACGTCCTCCTCGATAGTACCCACCCGCTCGCCCAGCGTGTCGTAATACGTCGTCGGCACCCGGAGAAATTCCACGCCGCGGTCTCTCAAGGCCATGACCGTCTGCACGATGTCGTTGGTGGCGATGGCCAGGTGCTGCACTCCCGCCCCGCGGTAGAACTCCAGATACTCGTCTATCTGCGACTTCTTCTTGCCCCGCGCCGGCTCGTTGATGGGAAACTTGATCCGGTCGTTTCCGCTGGCCACCACCTTCGACATGAGTGAGCTGTATTCGGTGGAGATGTCTTTGTCGTCGAAGGAGATCAGGTTGCGGAACCCCATCACGTCCTGGTAGAAGCTAACCCAGGTGTTCATCGCGCCCAGCTCGACGTTGCCCACGCAGTGATCCACATACTGCAGGCCGATCGGCGGCGGAGTAAACCGGCTGGTTACCGGCTGGAAGCCGGGCATGAACAACCCCTGGTAATTCCGCCGCTCGACCAGTGTATGAATGGTGTCGCCGTAGGTGTGGATAGCCGCGACGATGACCTCACCCTGGTCGTCCCGCAGCACGGTCGGCCCCTGGAATGGACGGGCGCCGCGTTCCACCGCCAGGGCGAAAGCCTCGCGGGCATCGTCCACCCACAGCGCGATGTCGCGCACGCCGTCGCCGTGCTGCTGGATGTGGGCGGCGATGGCGTGGTCCGCCCCTATCGGGGTGGTCAGCAGCAGCCGAACCTTATTCTGCTGCAACAGGTAGGTGGCGCGGTCGCGGACGCCGGTCTCGGGGCCCCGATACGCCACCAGCTCGAATCCGAACGCCGAGCGATAGTAGTGGCTGGCCTGTTTGGCGTTTCCGACGTAGAACTCGATGTAGTCGGTGCCGTTGATGGGAAAAGTGTCGGTGGCCGTGGCCGCGGTGGCCAGCGTGTCGGTCTGCATGGATCCTCCCTGGGCTTGATTCGTGTCTCCAAGAAAAGATATCGATGGGCTAACCCGACCGCCAACTGCCAAGATCCGCTAGCGCGTAGATCGAGGAGCGCTATTTTCGACTATGGCCGTTGCATTTCGGTGCGGGCACTCCTCGCGGGTCCTACTCCCGCGCTCAAATTTTCGGGCTTGCCGGTGATCCGGACGCCGTAAGTGCAGTGCAGGAAAGGCGTGCCCCCCAGCGGTCAGCGCCGGGGTCTCATCCGGGTTCGAACTTCCCCGGGCGAGGGCACCAGCTTCCGGGTGCTCTTTCCCGCCGTAAGCGGCGCCAACCGGTTCCGCCCCGCCAGCCGGCGGTGTATTCCGCCTGGCGCGGTGAGGGCACTGTGCTCGTGGTTGACGACGAGGAGGGCGTACGCGACGTGGCCGCCCGCATGCTGGGGGGTCTGGGCTTTCAAACCGTCATCGCGGCCGACGGCCGGGAGGCGCTGCGGATGGTGTCCAGCGGTGATGCCGGCATCGTGGCCGTGCTGCTCGATCTCTCGATGCCGCGGCTCGGCGGTGAGGAGACTTATCGCCGCCTGCGGGCCGATCATCCCGATCTCCCCATCGTGCTGATGAGCGGTTACACCGAGCAGGCGGAGGGGCAGCACCTCACCGACTCGGGGCTGGGCGTCACCAGATTTCTGCAGAAGCCATTTCTTTCGAGGACCTCGCCGCCGCCATGCATCCGCCCTCGCCGGTGGCCGGTGGCACAGGACACTAGCAGCAGGATCCTCGTCACAGCGCTCAGGGGCTCCCAGCCGCTACATTGAACTGTTGGTGTGAATGTTGCGGTATATCGTCTATTCTATGGTCGGCGAAGGCGTCTACCCCAGGAGCACATGACGGCGGACCTCGCCCAGCTGTTCGAGCAGTACTATGCCCCGCTGGTCCGGATGCTCTACCGCCGGACCGGCGATCGCGACCGGGCCGAGGAGCTGGCTCAGGAGACCTTTGCCCGCGCCGTCGCCGCGCCGCCGGATAACCCCCGGCCGTGGCTCTTCGCCGTCGCCCTCAATCTGGTGCGGGAAGAGAGCCGGCAGGCGTCTACTCGGGGCAGGAAGCTGGAGCTGCTCCGGGCGGAGACCGACCGGTCCAACGAGGGTCCGGACGCGGATTTCCAGCGCGGCGAGGACACGGCCCGGATACGCGCCGCCCTCGCCACCCTGGGCGAGCGGGACCGCGAGGCGCTCCTGCTCAAGGCCGAGGGTTTCAGCTACGAAGAGATCGCCACGACGCTGGGGCTGGCCCGCGGCGCGGTGGGTACGACGCTCGCGCGAGCCAGGCGCCGCCTGGTCGAAGCCTATCGCGCGCAGGAACGAGGGAAGCATGTCGCATCTTGACGAAGGCACGCTGCACGCACTGCTCGATGGTGAGCTGGAAGTGACCGAGGTGAAGGAGATCCAGGCCCACCTCGGCAGCTGCACCTCGTGCGGCTCCCGCCTGCGCGAGGTCAAGGAATTTTTGGGCGAGTCCGACCGGCTGGTCGCGGCGGTGCAGTTCCCCGGCAGCCACTCCCATCCCGGTGCCGCCGCGCAGGCGACTGTCGCACCTCCGGCCCCTCGCCGCCGCGAGATCCAGCGCGAGCCGCCCTCCTACGACGGCCCACCTCCGCCGTTGCTCATTCCCGACAACCCCGATGCCGGCCAGCTTCGTTGGCGCTGGCTTGGCGGGTTGCGTTGGGTGGCCCTGGTAGCGCTCGCGGTGGGCGCCGGCTACATCGCCAACGAGTTTCGCCGTGGGGGCGACGCGCAGTCGGCCCTGGAAACGCGTGAGCTGGCCCCCATCGCATCAACCCCGCAGGACGCCGTGGTCAGCCCCGAGGAAGCCGCCCAGACGGGCGCAGGCGAAACCAGCGGAGCCGAGTCAACGGTGACGTCCCGGGAGGAATCGCGCGCCGCCACACCCGCGCCGGCGCCCGCGCCGGCAGCGCCGCGAGAAGAGCCGCAGGCGCCGGCCGATGGCCTAGAGG
>JACCQZ010000176.1 GCA_013813875.1 Gemmatimonadales bacterium
ATGGTAAAGGGCCGGCCGCCGAGGTCGCGGGTGCGGTTGTGGTTGCGGGCATCGGGGCTGGGGAGGCGGCGGTCGAGGCCGACCCGCTCCTGGGTGTAGAGCACCGCGCCGCGGCTGGTCAGCTTGATGGCCAGGGCGATCAACAGCAGCACCGGCAGCACGATGATCAGTGCGATAAGCGCGACGAGGATGTTGACCCCGCGACGCACTCCCTCATCCACCCCACGCGGAATCGCGGTCCCGAAACCGCCCTCGCTCTGGGAGCGCCCGCCAGGCATGCTCGGCGCGAATCGCGCCGCGGGAACGGGACGGGAAGGTCGGCGGCGAACTCCGGAACTGGCAGCACCCATGCTCGTCGTCTTTGAGTTCAGATGAGTCGAAGGTTCAAAGCGAAGTCGCTGAACCAACATATGTTTAACTACCCGTGATCAGCATCGCGCCCGTGAGGACAGCGTAACCATTCCCTCACCGCTTACCTGTGACGCGACTCACGTTGACTTCTCCCCTTGATCGGCTTCAGCAAGGGATTGGGCAATTCGCCCAGCCCAAAAGTAGCCAACCAGCGGCTGAACTTGGAGCGCTCGACCGGAAGATCGGCCGGAGAGGGGGCGGCGCCGTTTCCGTCGGGCACCGTCATCTCGCCGGCCGGGGCCTTCTCGGTAAGGGCGAGCGGGTCTGAAGCAGGTAGCTGAGTCATGCCACTTTTCTGCAAATGTTTGCACTCTGAGAGGGATCGACACAGTTTGCATTCAAGGATGAAGCCGCAAAAGTGCCGGGGGTGGCGCGGCATATTCAGGGTCCGGCAGCTGCGCCTTAAGTCACAACCCTGTGGATTGTTAGCCGTCGATGGCGGGCCTCCCCCGGAGCCCTTGAGCCGGGAGGGTCCGTTGCTGGGGGGCTACAGCCTCGGGGGTCGTCCGCCACACCGACCCCAATGCATATCGTGGCACTATCGCATCCAAACTGTGGCGCAACTCCCGCGACGGAGCCGGCGCGAGTATCGGGGAAGAGCTGTAAATCTATACTGTACATTTCATTGTCTTTATGATCCGAGCCCGCATGAGTCCTGCTGTGCGTGACGGGTTAGCCGTGCGGTCCCCCTCACCATTGGGCCAAGTTCATGACGCAGCCCGAAAAAACTCGCACCTCGCCCCTGGTGCTCATCGCGAACGATCAGGAATGGTCGGCTCGCTCCCTGGAGAGCATTCTGGCGCCCAACGGCTACGCCGTAGTTCGAGCGTACACCGGTCACCAGGCGCTCGAGCGGGTTCGGACCTCGGAGCCGGATCTGATCATTCTCGACGCTCAGATGCCGGATATGCACGGCTTCGAGGTGTGCCGCACGCTGAGGAGCGACCCTCGCTTCAGCGCCACTACTCCGATCATCATCACGACTTCGGGGCCGTCGGGTCGAGCTCAGCGCCTCGAAGCGTACCAGGCCGGGGCCTGGGAGTTCCTTGGGCAGCCGCTCGATGGCGAGGCCTTGCTGCTCAAGCTGGGCACCTTCCTGCAGTGCAAACAGGAGGTGGATGGGCTTCGAGAGGAGAATCTGCTCGATTCGGGCACCGGGCTGTACAACATGCGCGGGCTGGCCCGCCGGGCCCGCGAAATCGGCTCCGACGCCTTTCGCCGTCACGACCCTCTCGCCTGCGTCGTGTTCGCGCCCGAACCGGAAGACGGCGAGGGTGGCGAAGTGGCGGACGAGGAGCTCCAGCGGACGGCCGATCAGATCGGTCTGCTCTTTCGCCAGTCGGGGCGGGCGTCGGATGCCATCGGACGCTTGGCTCAATCGGAGTTTGCCGTTATCGCTCCCGCCACCGGTCCCGAGGCCGCGCTTCGGTTGGTGCACCGGCTGGGAAGCGCGGTCGAGGCCACTCCGATTCCGGTTCGGGGCGGGGAGCGCTGCGTCCGAATCCGGGCGGGCTACTGCGCCGTACCCGATTTCGCCGAGTCGTCGGTTGACGCGGTGGAGTTGCTGCTCCGGGCCACCACAGCCCTTCGCGATCTCAAGCGCGAAGGCAATGGCGTACGGATTCGCGCATTCGAGCAAGTGCCGCTCGGGTACCCCAGCTAAACCCGCGCAGACAGCCCGGATGTCGTGGCCGCACAACGTATTGTTGCGTTGTGTGCTGTGACCTGTGGCTCTGTTACACCAATCTGCTTGACAAAAAGCCCTAACTGTTGTATCAAGGGCACTGCCTAGGGGTCACCCGGTTCAATCCTTCGGTTGGACCGAGCTTGCCACTGACCGCGTCCGCGGTCTTGCCTCAGGAGCGATCTGGATGGCCAACCCGCTCGCCCCTTCGGAACGGACGGGACCACCCGCCGCCGAGACCACCCCGCGCGATCCACTATCCATTCCCGCAGAGATCAAAGCCAGCATTCGCGTGCTGGTGGTGGACGACGAGCGCACGCTGCGGGAGAGTTGCGCCAGCGTGCTGCAGATGGACGGGTACAACGTGACGCTGGTGGGCCGGGGTGAGGAGGCGCTGGAGACCGTCAAACGCCGCAAGTTCGACATCATCCTGGTTGATCTGTACATGTCTCAGATCTCGGGGCTGGAAATCCTCCAGGCCACCCTCAGCGCCTATAAGGACACGATCGTGGTGGTTATGACGGGGAACCCGAGTGTCACCAGCAGCATCGAGGCGCTGCGGGCCGGTGCCTGGGACTATCTCCCCAAGCCGTTCTCCGCCACCCATCTTCAGGTCCTCATCGGGCGGGCCTCTCACGCGGTGATGATGTCGCGCGAGGCCCAGGACCTGCGCGTTCAGCTCATGAGGCAGAACGGCCATAGCGACAAGATCGCCCTCATCGGCATCTCGCCGCTGTTTCGGAAGGCCGTGGACCTCGCGCGCAAGGTGGCCGCCACCGATGCCTCGGTGTTCATCAGCGGCGAGAGCGGCACCGGCAAAGAGGTCATCGCCCAGTTCATTCATCAGAACAGCCGCCGGGCCAGCAGGGCGCTGGTGCCGATCAATTGCGCCGCGCTGCCGGAGCCGTTGCTGGAGAGCGAGATGTTCGGGCACCGGAAGGGAGCGTTCACCGGCGCCGACCGCGACAAGCCGGGGCTGCTGGAAACCGCCAATGGCGGGACGCTGTTCCTCGACGAGCTCACCGAAATGACCATGCCGCTTCAGGCCAAGCTCCTGCGCGTCATCCAGGACGGCGTGGTGCGGCGGGTGGGAAGCGAGCAGCAGGATGCGGTGGTGGACGTGCGCTTCATCTCGGCCACCAATCGCGAGCCGCAGGAAGCGGTGGATACGGGGTTGCTCCGGGGCGACCTGTTCTACCGGCTCCGGGTAGTGCCCATCAAGCTGCCCCCACTGCGCAAACGCCTGGAAGACATTCCCCTGCTGGCCAATCACTTTCTCACCTACTACTGGCAGCGGCACCGCCAGATGGGCGACCGCGCCCCCCGTCTCAGCGAGGCGAGCATCGGCTTCTTGCGCTCCCGTCCCTGGCGAGGCAACGTTCGAGAGCTGCAGAACGTCATCGAGCACGTGGCGGTTCTGGCCGAGCCGGACCACACGATTCAGCCGGACGACATTCCAGTCTACGATGACAGCGCCGAGTGGCCGGCCGAAACGGCCGTGGCCGCCGCCGTCATGGACGAAGCGTACCATCCTGCCAAGGACCGGGTCGTGGCCCAGTTCGAGAAGGAATATCTCACGCGCCTGGTCAATCGGGCCGGCGGCAACATGTCCAAGGCGGCGCGGTTGGCCAGCATTGATCGGACTACGCTGTACCGGCTCATGGACAAGCACGAGTTTCACCGGGATGATGCCCAAGGGTCGCCTGAGTGAGACCTGAGACCGCGCTCCCCGGGGCCACCAGTGGAGAGCGCCGGCGGGCACCGTCGGTGGTCGCCGGGCGGGTACCGGTGTGGGATCCCGCTGGACCTACCACCACGGCCATTGCAGCGCCGTTATGGGATGCGCTGCGCGAGTCGGTGCTGTGGGCGGCGGAGGCGTGGGAGCGCGCGCTGGAGCACGCCGCCGGGATGGAGGAAGTCACCGCCCACGTCGCGCAGGCCTGCACCGCCATCCGGCAGCAGGCATGCGGGCACCCGCCCGAGCTGGATCCGGGCACCCGGAACGCGCTGTCGCGGCGCGTGGTGGGATTGATTCGCGGCGCCTTTCTGGAGCGGGTTCAGGCGCTGCCGCCCCCCGACTCCGGCCAGCTCCTCCGCCTGCTCTCCGCCATCGAGCAGGTTGGGCGGCGGCTCGAATCCGACTGGTCGGAACACTTTGCCGACCGTCTCTCCGCCCCCGACGGACTCGAGCTGGTCGTCGAAGTGGCGCACGACCTCCGCTCTCCACTCACTTCCATTCTCTTTCTCGCGGAAACCCTCCAACGGGGGCGCAGCGGCGTGGTGAACGTGGTGCAGGAGCGGCAACTCGGTCTGATTTACAGTGCGGCGTTCGGCCTGAGCTCGGTGGCGAGCGATGTGATCGAGCTCGCCCGCGGCGGCGACCGCCTGGTGGACCTCGACCCCATTCCCTTCTCGGTCACCGACATTCTGGAGTCGGTCCGGGACATCGTACAGCCGATCGCGGAGGAGAAGAACCTGACCGTGCGGCTGGTTCCGCCGGAGGCCGACTTTCGCACCGGGCACCCCGTCGCGCTGAGCCGGGTGCTGCTCAACCTCACCACCAATGCCCTCAAGTTCACCGCCGAAGGATTCGTCGAGGTGACCGCGCGCCAGTCCGCCCCCCGCTGGATCGAGTTCTCGGTTCGCGACACCGGGCGCGGCATCCCGCCGCAGTCCATGGCCACCCTCTTCGAGCCGTTCCGTCGCCGGCAGAAGCAGGGTGAATACGCCTTTTCCGGATCGGGACTGGGCCTCTCCATCTGCCGCAAACTGGTCGAAGCCATGGGTTCCACCTTGCAGGTGGAGACAGAGCTGGGGACCGGCACCCGCTTCTTCTTCGAGCTGGACCTGCCGCTCGCGGGTGAGGGCAACCTCGGCTGAGGCCGGCACTTTAGCGGCCCGGAACGCCTCGAGCCGGACTCGTGCCTCCTGGGTCCGCCCCCAACTCCTTTTCGGTGTGCTGGGGCCCTAGCGCCTTCTTGCGGATCTCGTACGACCGCCTGGCTAGCGTATCGGCCTCCGCGTAGCGGCCCAGGTAGAAGAGGGTGAACGCCAGCAGCTGCGCGGCGCCGACCAACACGTGCTCGGGTCCCTGCTCGGCGATGGAGCGGGCCACCGATTCTCTCAGCAACGGCAGCGCTTCCTCGTAGCGTCCGAGCTGGCTCAGCCCGGAGGCGTAGTTGGCGATCGCCACGAGGGAACGTCCCGCCACCCGCCGCGCCCGAAGCACCTTAAGCGCCTTGCCGTGCATGTTGATGGACGCTTCGAGCTGGCCGCGATCGGCCAGCAGGGAGGCGAGGGCAGTGTACCCTGCCGCGATCTCTCCGGGGTCTTCCTGAAATTGCTTCGTACATCACGAGGGATTCCGCATCAGCGATTCGGCCGGCGCGAGCTGACCCACACTCCAGAGCACATACGCCAGATTGTAGGCGCTGGTAGCAAGCTCCAATAAGCAGCGGATGAGGAACAACGGCGACCTCTCGGCCCGGACGACCCGGCTGGTGCTGCTCGGCCAGCCGACCGACGGGCGCAGGCTCCGCGGCGGCAGGGGTGTGCGGGTGGTGCCCGTAGTGTGGCTGCCGTAGCATCCCAGCCTGCTCGGCGTCTCGGCGCCGGGCAGGGCCTTCTTTCCCTCCACCCCTACCCTCCCTCCACCCCTACCCTCCAACCCCGCTTCCCCGTTACGTTTCCCGCGCTAGCCGCCATCCGCCGGAAGGTGCGCACGGGCGCCTCCCCACCGGGAACCCGCTCGTCGCCCCACACGCGGATGGGAGAAGGCTGCCGAGCGGCCCGCCGGGCCGGCTCGCTGACACCCTAGGGGACCCGCCCTTGAGGTGTCCCTCGACGGCCGCCGCGGAATGGATCCCGGCAGGACCCATCGGGGGGCTCGCTCGGGGACGGCAAGCCCGAACCCGAGCGACCCGTGAACAGACCGATGATCCCGCCGGGGAGGCATCTGAGCCAACCTCCGGTGCACGCCCCCAACGCCGCCCTGCTGATTGATTTCGACAACGTCACCCTGGGGATTCAGAAGGACCTCACCAAGGAGCTTCGCACCCTCCTCAACAGCGACATCATCAAGGGCAAGGTGGCCGTGCAACGGGCCTATGCCGATTGGCGCCGCTATCCCCAGTACATCGTTCCCCTCTCCGAATCGTCAATTGACCTGATCTTTGCGCCCGCCTTCGGGTCGAGCAAGAAGAACGCGACCGACATCCGCCTCGCCATTGACGCCATCGAGCTGGTCTTTACCCGCCCTGAAATCGGGACCTTCATCCTGCTTTCGGGCGACAGCGACTTCTCGACCATGGTGATCAAGCTGAAGGAGTACGGCAAGTACGTGATCGGCGTGGGAATCCGCGAGTCGGCCAGCGATCTGTTGATTCAGAATTGCGACGAGTATTTCTCCTACAACGATCTGGCCGGGCTGACCAAGGAAGTTGACACCCCGTCCATCCAGCGCGATCCCTGGCAATTGGCCGGCGAGGCGGTGGCGCAGATGGCGCGCAACGGCGACGTGATGCGCTCCGACCGCCTGAAGCAGGTCATGCAGCAGATTGATTCCAACTTTGACGAGCGCAACGCGGGGTTCAACCGGTTCAGCAAGTTCGTCGTTGAAGCCGGGCAGAAGGGGATCCTGCGCGTTACCAAGCTCGACAACGGGCAGTACGAGGTCGCCCCCACCGGCGCCGCGAGCGCACCCGTCGCGGCGGCGCCCACCGCGGCCGTCGCGCCGACTGTGCCGGCCGCTCCGGCACCC
>JACCQZ010000029.1 GCA_013813875.1 Gemmatimonadales bacterium
CGGCCGTGGCCCTGGATCCTGGTGGGCTTCGTGGGAGCGCTCCGCTATCCGGGGCTCGCCAACCCGGAAGAAGGCTACGTGCGGGTGATGGTGGATATCCTCCCCTCTCCGTTCAAGGGGCTGTTGCTGGCGGCGTTCGCGGCGGCGTACATGAGCACCATCAGCACCCATCTCAACTGGGGCGCCTCGTACCTGGTAAACGACGTCTACCTGCGCTTCGTCCGGCCGGAAGCGAGCCCTCGCGCCCAGGTGTTCGCCTCCCGCCTGGCCACCGCGGTCCTCATGGTGCTCTCGCTCGGCGTGATGTCGTTTCTGACCAGCGTCGAACAGGGCTGGACGCTGCTCCTGGGGCTCGGCGCGGGCACCGGCCTGGTGTTCATCCTCCGCTGGTACTGGTGGCGGGTGAACGCCTGGTCGGAGATCAGCGCCATGGCCGCCTCCTTCGTCACCTCCATCGTGCTCCAGGCCAATGGCCGGGATTTCGGCAACACCGGTTCCTTCGATTACGCCTACTCCATGCTGGTGACCGTCGGGGTGACGACGGTTGTCTGGCTTGCCGTCACCCTGCTCACCGGCCCCGAGAGCGACGCAACGCTCGACCGGTTCTATCGCCGCGTTCGGCCGGGAGGTCCCGGCTGGCGCCGGGTGGCAG
Source organism: Gemmatimonadales bacterium (assembly GCA_013813875.1). Classification (GTDB taxonomy): domain Bacteria; phylum Gemmatimonadota; class Gemmatimonadetes; order Gemmatimonadales; family GWC2-71-9; genus CAVVWJ01. Next base: position 653 of record JACCQZ010000029.1, read on the forward strand.
AGCGCCTGGGGTATGGAGACGACCCGATCCCTGGCGGGGCGCTCTCCTGGGTCAACTGGGTGGCCGGGCTGGCGGCGGTCTATTCGGCGGTGTTCGCGGTGGGCGCCTTCCTGACCGGCAGCCCCCGCAACGGGCTGCTCTATGGCGGGGTGGCGATCGGCTCTTTCCTGTTGATTCAACGTAACTTGCGTTCCGATAAACAGCTCGCCGCCTACGTTGACACCGGCGTTCGGGACCGGTTAGCTTTCCCCCCTGATACAGCATCGGGCCCCGACGTTTCCAAGGAGTGACGCATGAGCGGCATCGAGCAGCAGGCCCCTGCAGGTGAGTTCGCGCTGGTCATCACCGAGCGGGCGGCTGAAGAGGTGCAGAAGTTCATCACCCAGGAGGATGTCCCCAACACCAGCGCCGGCCTCCGCGTCAGCGTGCTGCCCGGTGGCTGCTCGGGGTTCAAGTATAGCCTGAACATCGAGGAACGGCCGCTGGAAGACGACATGGTCGCGGAAGTCAACGGCGTCCGGGTGTTCGTGGACGGTTTCAGCGCTCAATATCTGTCCGGAGTCACCATTGACTACGTCAGCTCGATGCAGGGCTCCGGTTTTACCTTCAGCAATCCCAACGCGACCGGCGGTTGCGGATGCGGCACCAGCTTTACGGCATAACCGAAGCGGCAGCAAAGCCGTGAACGGTGAGCGGTAAACAGTGAACGGGGTGGTCCGGCGAGCACGCGCTCTGCCAGCCGCCCCGCTTGCTTTCTTGCTGTTCGCCGCGCCCGATGTCCCTGCTGATTCACCGGCTTCCACACTACAACCGGTTCACCTGCCCTGACCAATCTCGACCTGGTCGTGATCGCGGCGTACTTCGTGGTCACCCTGGGAATCGGGCTCTGGGCCACCCGGCACCAGGAAACCGCCGGAGACTATTTTCTCGGCGCGCGGAATCTCCCCTCCTGGGCCGTCCTGCTCTCCATCGTGGCGACCGAAACCTCCGCCCTCACGGTGATCTCGGTTCCCGGCATCGGAGCGCGCGGGAGTCTCGTCTTCCTGCAGCTGGCGTTCGGTTATCTGGTGGGGCGCACCGCGGTGGCCGTCTGGCTGCTGCCGGGCTATTTCCGGGGCGAGCAGGAGACCGCGTACGCCCGTCTCGAGTCGCGGTTCGGCCCCTGGACCCGGCGCCTGGTATCCGTCGTCTTCCTAGTAACCCGGTTTCTGGGCGACGGCGTCCGTATCTTTGCCGGGGCGATACCGCTGGCGCTCGTCACTGGCTGGAGTATTCCGGTCTCGATCGTAGCGATGGGGGGCGTGACACTGGCCTACACCTGGTTCGGCGGGCTCAAGGCCGTGGTGTGGGCCGACGTGGTGCAGCTTGTGGTGTATGTGGCGGGGGGAATCGGGGCGCTGTTCATCGCGTGGAATCTCGCGGGCGGCGCCGGCGCGGCGTTGGGGGCGGCGGCGGCGGCCGGCAAGCTCCGGCTGATCGACCCGGCAGCGGACTTTACCTCCACCTACACGCTGCTCGGCGGGTTGGTGGGCGGCGCCATGCTCTCGGCGGCCTCGCACGGCACCGATCACCTGATCGTGCAGCGGCTCCTGGCCACCCGCTCGCTGGCGGACGCCCGGACGGCACTGATTGGCTCGGGTGTGGTGGTGATTCTTCAGTTCCTGCTCTTCCTGCTGGTCGGCTCAGCCATCTGGGCGGCAGGACTGGCGCCCGGGAGCCTCCCCGCCGACCAGATCTTCCCCCGCTTCATCATCGAGCACATGCCGACCGGCCTCGCCGGCCTGGTGGTGGCTGGTATCCTGGCCGCCGCCATGAGCACCATCAGCTCCTCGATCAACGCGTTGGCATCCTCGATGACCCACGACCTCTACGCCGGTTGGACCGGACGCCGCGACCCCGAACACCTGTTCCGGGTCGGTCGAATCTTCTCCGTAATCTGGGGAGTCGGTCTGATTGGCGGGGCGCTCGGGTTCCAGACCTACGCTGCCGGCTCCGGCACACCGGTGGTGGTGCTGGCCCTGTCCATCGCCTCGATCACTTACGGCGCTCTGCTGGGCACCTATCTGCTCGCCGCCCGCTGGCCCCGCGCTCGCGGCCGGGACGTCGTCGGCGCCGTGCTGATCACCGTCCCCGCGATGCTGGTCGTAGTGTTCGCCCGGCAGCTTGCCCTGGTGGAAGGTCTCCACTGGCTGGAGCCGATCGGCCGGCTCGCCTGGCCCTGGTACGTTCCCCTGGGCACCCTGCTCGCCCTCGTAGGTGGGATCGGGCTGAGCTATCTTCCGGCGCGGAGGTAGGTGGGGGGGTAGCTATCGGCTATCAGCTACCGGCTATTGGTCACTGGCCAACTGCTCCCGTCCAGCTACAATGTCAGACGCCGACTGATAGCTGATAGCTGATAGCTGATAGCTGATAGCTTCTAGCCCCTCAACGAGCACCCCAATGCCCCGCATCCTGATCGGCGCCGATGTCGGCGGAAGCAAGACGGCGGTGGCAATCTCCGAAGGCGGGGAGGTTCTCGCGCGGGCCGAAGGCAGCGGCGCGGCGGTTCGACCTGGGCGAGCGCTGGCTTCGGCCGGCGTCATCGCCGAGGTGGTCCGGCGGGCGCTGGCCGACACCGGCCGCCTTACCGCCGACGTGATGGTGGTCGGCGCGGCGGGCGCCGGCCGGGATCCCGAGCGCGACGAGCTTCGCAAGGCGCTCCGCACCGAGAACATCGCGGAAACAGTGGTGGTCACCACCGACATCGAGATCGCGCTGGCGGCCGCCTTCGAGGAGGGGCCGGGAATCGTGGTGAGCGCTGGCACGGGCAGCGTAGCCGTGGGGCGGGATCGGCACGGGAAACGGCACCGGATCGGCGGCTACGGATGGCAGATGGGTGACGAGGGCAGCGGCTACGCCATCGGTCGTGCAGCCTTGGGCGCGGTCAGCCGGGCGCACGACGGCCGCAGCCCGGGCACGGCCCTCGGCGATCGGGTGCTGACCGCCAGCCGGAGCGCCGATTTCGATGCCCTGGTCCGCTGGGCGGCAGGCGCCTCGCCCGCCGAGATCGCGGCACTGGCGCCGCACGTCCTCTCGGTTGCCTCCGAGGGCGATGTACTGGCGCAGGGCATCGCGGACTACGCCGCACGGGAGCTGTGCCAGCTCGCCATCTGCCTGCTCCCGGCACTCGACGCCGACGGTCCGGTCGGCGTGGCCACCACCGGCGGCCTGCTCGGCACCGACCAGCCGCTCCGCCGCAGCGTGCTCGCCCGGTTGAAGGAGGAGAGCGGCCTCGAGCCTATCGAGACCCCGGTGGACGCGGTGGTGGGGGCGCTTCGGCTGGCGGCGGCGGAGTAGGTCCCAGGGGCCCGTCGAGCGAGCCTGTCCCCCTGACCCTCTAACCCTGCCCCTCCGCCCGCCGCCGCAGCCGGCTGTGTCTCACCCCATACAGGAAGTAGACCACGACCCCGATGGCCAGCCAGACGCCGAAGCGGATCCAGGTGAGCGTCGGGAGCTGCAGCATCAGGTAGAAGCAGGACAGGATCGAGAGGATCGGCGTCAGCGGCACCCACGGCGCCCGGAACGGCCGCACCCGGTCAGGCTCGAGTTTCCTGAGCACGATGACCCCCGCCGAGACCAGAACGAACGCGAACAGCGTCCCGATGTTGGTCAAGTCCACCACCTCGGCGATGTTGGCAAAGGCGGCGAATGTTGCCACGAACAGCCCGGTGATGATGGTGGCGACGTATGGCGTCTTGAACCGGGGGTGTACCCGGGCCAGAAAGGGCGGCAGCAGGCCGTCCCGCGCCATGGACATGAAGATGCGCGGCTGCCCCAGCTGAAAGACGAGCAGCACGCTGCTCATGGCGATCACCGCTCCCAGCGAGACGATGAATCGCGAGATGGACAGCAGCCGTGGCGAGCCGTCCGCCAGCGCCAGCGCGGTAACCATCGGCTCGGGGGTACCAAGCTTCTGCCAGGGGGCGATGCCGGTCATCACCAGCGAGAGCACGATGTAGAGCACCGTGCACACGATAAGGCTCATGATGATCCCGAACGGCATGTCCCGCCCCGGATCTTTAGCCTCCTCGGCCGCCGTCGAGGTCGCGTCGAACCCGATGTAGCTGAAGAATATGATGGCCGCGCCGGCGCTGATCCCGGCAAAGCCGTTGGGCGCGAACCCGCCGGTGGCCGGGTTGTTCCAGTTCTCCGGCCGGATCAGCGTGCTGCCGACGGCCACAAAGAAGAGAATCACGGCGATTTTAAGAATCACCATCGCGTTGTTGGAGTTGGCTGACTCCCGGATGCCGATCACCAGGACGGTCGTGATGGCGGCCACGACGAGGAATGCGGGCAGGTTGGCGATGAAGTTGAAACCGAAGACCTGTGGAGCCGTGGTGGTAGCCGAGGCGAGATACTGGTTGACCGGATCCACCGCTCCGCCCGCCACCGCTTCGGCCGCCAGACGCGCCGACCGGTAGTCGGTGGCCAGCCAGGCAGGCAGCGAGACGCCGAAGTGCGAGAGCAGCTCGCGAAAGTAGCCCGACCATCCGATGGCCACTCCGATGTTCCCCACCGCGTACTCCACGATCAGATCCCATCCGATGATCCAGGCCACGAATTCACCGAGCGACGCGTAGGCGTAGGTGTACGCCGAGCCGGAGATCGGCACCATTGCCGCGAACTCCGCGTAACAGAGCGCGGCGAAGCCGCAGGTGATGGCGGTGAGCATGAACGAGATGACGATGGCGGGACCGGCGCCGGGACGGAGCGGGTCCCCCACGATCGCGGTGCCGGTGGTGGCGAAGATGCCGGCGCCGATCGTGGCCCCCACGCCGAGCGCCGTGAGGTGCCACTTGCCCAGTGAGCGGCGGAGCCCGCTCCGCTCCGCGAGGTCGTTCTCGCAATCCTGCACGGACTTCCGAAGAAAAAGCCGGCTCATAGGTCCTCGAAAATGTGATCGGGGGCGACGGCGAACTAGGAGCTGCGCTTGCCGGGGAGGGTGAAGGTGACCGTGGTGGTTCCGGCGATTCTGCTGCCGTCAGGCGCCCGGGCCGGTGTAAAGCGGAAGGCCCGGATGACTTCATCGAACTTCCGGGCATAGCCCCGGTCGGTGATCTGGGGCTGGACCCGGTAGCGCTCTACCCGCCCGTCCATGCGGACCCAGAAGGTGACGTCGAGCGAAGCGCCGCGCAGCTCTTTGGGAGGGTTGTCGAAGGGAAAGGCGAGATCCCGCAGCTCCGGTGGGCGAATGGCCCCGCCCTCGCCGGCACCCCTTCCCGACCCTGGCCCCACACCGCTCCCCTCACCCGGTCCGACACCTCTACCGCTAGCGCCGCCGGTTCCGCCACCGGTACCTGGACCCGCCCCTTCGCTCGGAGCCCCGGCGGCGGC
>JACCQZ010000200.1 GCA_013813875.1 Gemmatimonadales bacterium
TCAACACCATGGTAGACCAGCTCAACTCCTTCGCCTCCGAGGTGACCCGCGTGGCCCGCGAGGTGGGCACCGAAGGGAAGCTCGGCGGCCAGGCGCAGGTACGCGGGGTGGGCGGCACCTGGAAGGATCTGACCGACAACGTGAACTCGATGGCCGGCAACCTCACCTCCCAGGTCCGCAACATCGCCGAGGTGACCACCGCCGTGGCCCGTGGCGAGCTCAACAAGAAGATTACGGTGGACGTGAAGGGCGAGATCCTGGAGCTCAAGAACACCATCAACACGATGGTAGACCAGCTCAATTCCTTTGCCTCCGAGGTGACCCGGGTGGCCCGCGAGGTAGGCACCGAAGGCAAGCTCGGCGGCCAGGCACAGGTGACCGGCGTGGCCGGCGTCTGGAAGGACCTGACCGACAACGTCAACAGCATGGCCGGCAACCTGACAGCACAGGTCCGCAACATCGCTCAGGTGACCACCGCCGTGGCCGGCGGCGACCTGTCGAAGAAGATCACGGTAGACGTCCGCGGCGAAATTCTCGAGCTCAAGGACACCATCAATACGATGGTGGACCAGCTCAACTCCTTTGCCTCGGAGGTGACCCGCGTGGCCCGCGAGGTAGGCACCGAAGGGAAGCTCGGCGGGCAGGCCTACGTGAAGGGTGTGGCGGGCACCTGGAAGGATCTCACCGACAACGTCAACAGTATGGCCGGCAACCTGACGGCACAGGTCCGGAACATCGCGGACGTGACGACGGCGGTGGCCCGGGGCGAGCTCAACAAGAAGATCACGGTGGACGTGCAGGGCGAGATTCTGGAGCTCAAGAACACCGTGAACACCATGGTGGACCAGCTCAATTCCTTCGCCTCCGAAGTGACCCGGGTGGCTCGCGAGGTAGGCACCGAAGGCAAGCTGGGCGGGCAGGCGCAGGTGGTGGGCGTGGCCGGGGTGTGGAAAGACCTGACCGACAACGTGAACTGGATGGCCAGCAACCTCACCTCCCAGGTTCGCGGTATCGCCAAGGTGGTAACGGCGGTGGCCAACGGCGACCTGAAGCAGGAGCTGCGGGTGGAGGTGAAGGGCGAGATCGCCACGCTGGCCGATACCATCAACGGCATGACCAATACCCTGGCCACCTTTGCCGATCAGGTGACCAACGTCGCCCGCGAGGTGGGTGTCGAAGGCAAGCTCGGCGGGCAAGCGCGGGTGCCGGGCGCGGCGGGCATCTGGCGCGACCTCACCGCCAACGTCAACCAGCTCGCCGCCAACCTGACGACCCAGGTGCGCGCCATCGCTGACGTGGCCACCGCCGTGACCAAGGGCGACCTGACCCGGTCGGTGGCGGTAGAGGCGCTGGGAGAGGTGGCGGAGCTCAAGGACAACATCAACGAGATGATCCGGAACCTCCGCGATACCACCCGGAAGAACATGGAGCAGGACTGGCTCAAGACCAACCTGGCCAAGTTCAGTCGGATGCTGCAGGGCCAGCGCGATCTGGCGGCGGTGTCGCAGCTCATCCTTTCCGACCTGGCGCCGCTGGTCACCGCCCACCACGGCGTCTTCTACGTGGTCGAGGGCACCGGTGACGAGGCTGCGCTCAAGCTGCTCGCCGGGTACGCCTACAAGGATCGCACCCACGTCTCCAGCGAATTCCACCTGGGCGAGGGCCTGGTGGGACAGTGCGCCGTGGACCGGCAGATGCTGATCGTCAACCAGGTGCCCCAGGACTATATCCAGATCAGCTCGGGGCTGGGTGAGGCGCCGCCGCGAAACATCGTGGTGCTGCCGGTGCTGTTCGAGGGCGAAGTGAAGGCGGTGCTGGAGCTGGCCACCTTCGACGAATTCGACGAGATCCGGCTGACCTTCCTCGAGCAGTTGGCCGAGAGCATCGGCATCGTGCTCAACACCATCGCCGCCAACATGCGCACCGAGGAGCTGCTGAAGCAGAGCCAGGCGCTGACCGAGAGCCTCCAGTCGCAGCAGGAGGCGCTCACCGAGACCAACAAGCAGCTGGAGCAGCAGACCCGCTCGCTGCAGAAGTCCGAGGAGCTGCTGCGCAAGCAGCAGGACGAGCTGCAGTCCACCAACGCCGAGCTGGAGGTGAAGGCTCAGCTGCTGGCGGGACAGAAGGCCGAGGTGGAGCAGAAGAACCAGGAGGTGGAACAGGCTAAGGTGGCGCTGGAAGAGAAGGCCGAGCAGCTGGCCCTCATCTCCAAGTACAAGTCGGAGTTCCTGGCCAACATGTCGCACGAGCTCCGCACCCCGCTCAACAGCCTGCTGATCCTGTCTCAGATCCTGAGCGAGAACGTGGAGGGGAACCTGACCCCCAAGCAGGTCGGCTTTGCCCAGACCATCCACAGCTCGGGCTCGGACCTGCTCGACCTCATCAACGACATTCTCGATCTCTCCAAGATCGAGTCGGGCACCATGGCGGTGGACATCACCACGGTTCCCTTCGGCGAGGTGCGCAAGTTCGTCGAGAGCACCTTCCGCCAGGTGGCCGACCTCAAGGGGGTGCACTTCGAGGTTGACCTCGATCCCAACCTCCCGCCGGCCATCCAGACCGACACCAAGCGGCTGCAGCAGGTCCTCAAGAACCTGCTCTCCAACGCCTTCAAATTCACCGAGCGGGGCACGGTGAAGCTGCGCGCCGCGATCGCCACCGGAGGCTGGAACCCGGAGCAGGAGCTGCTCAACGCCGCCAACTCGGTGGTGGCCTTCTCGGTGAGCGATACCGGGATCGGCATTCCCAGGGAAAAACACGGCGTCATCTTCGAGGCGTTCCAGCAGGGCGACACCGGCACCAGCCGGAAATACGGCGGCACCGGTCTCGGACTCTCGATCAGCCGCCAGATCACCCGCCTGCTGGGCGGAGAGATCCGGATCGAGAGCGCCCCGGGCGAGGGGAGCAGTTTTACCCTCTACCTGCCGCTGATCTATCCGGTGCAGCCGGCACAGACCACCTTCTCCGAGCCGGCCGACGACTTGAATGTCACCACCACCATGGTCGTGGAGGCGAGCAAGTCGCTGACGTCAACCGGGGCCCGGGTGATGCTCGCCCCGGTTGTCGAGCGCGCGATCAGCGACGACCGCGGCGCGATCGAGCCGGGAGACCGGATCCTCCTGATCGCGGAGGACGATCCCAACTTCGCCCAGATCCTGCTCGACCTGGCGCGCGACCGCGGTTTCAAGGGGCTGGTGGCCCAGCGTGCCGACCGGGCGCTGGCGCTGGCCCGGGAGTATCAGCCGACGGCGGTCACCCTCGACCTGCGGCTGCCGGACGCCGACGGCTGGACCATCCTCGACCGGCTCAAGCACGATCCGGCCACCCGCCACATCCCGGTCCACATCATCTCGGTGGAGGAGAACTGGCAGCGGGGGCTGCGGCTCGGCGCCATTGACTTCCTGACCAAGCCGGCCACCAAGGACTCGCTCTCCGACGCGTTGACCACGCTGCACGAGTTTGTGGACCGGCCGGTCAAGCGGCTGCTCGTCGTCGAGGATGACGACGTGGCCCGGCAGAGCATCGTCGAGCTGATCGGATCGGGGGATGTGCACACCACCACGGTGGGCACCGGTGAGGAGGCGCTGGCGGCGCTGCAGTCGGACCATTTCGACTGCATGGTGCTCGATCTGGGGTTGCCCGACATGACCGGCTTCCAGCTCATCACCCGGGTCAAGAGCGAGATCGGCCTCCGCAAGATGCCCACCATTGTCTACACTGGAAAGCAGCTTACCAAGCGGGAGGACGCGGAGCTGCGCCGGCTGGCGGAATCGGTGGTCATCAAGGACGCGGGTTCCCCGGAGCGGCTTCTGGACGAGACCGCGCTCTTTCTCCACCGGGTCATGGCCAATCTGCCGGACAACAAGCGGCGGATGCTGGAACAGCTCCACCGCAGCGACCCCACCCTGGTGGGACGGAAGGTGCTCATCGTGGACGACGACGTGCGCAACATCTTCGCCCTCACCACCTTCCTGGAGCGGAGCGAGATGCAGGTGGCGTACGCCGAGAGTGGAAGCGACGGAATCTCCCGGCTGCAGCAGGCGCCCGACATTGACATCGTGCTGATGGACGTGATGATGCCGGAGATGGATGGCTACGAGACCATGCGCGCCATCCGGGAAAAAGCCCGGTTCCGCCACCTGCCCATCATCGCGGTCACCGCCAAGGCGATGAAAGGCGACCGCGAAAAGTGCATCGAGGCGGGCGCCTCGGACTACATCGCCAAGCCGGTGGACATGGATCAGCT
>JACCQZ010000223.1 GCA_013813875.1 Gemmatimonadales bacterium
AAGTGAGCGGTGTCTTGAGCTCGTGAGAGACGTTGGCCACGAAATCCCGCCGCACGGTCTCGAGCCGCCGGGTCTCGGTGAGATCGTGGATGACCAGGACGGCGCCGCCGGCGGGCAGCGGACGCGCATTCGCCATGAAGGCACGCCCATCCATCTCCAACTGGCGGTTCTGCACCACTTCTCCCCGCAAAACCTCGTTCACCACTTCCCGCGCCGCCTTCACTCGGAAGAGCTCCGCGAAGTCGGGTAGCTGGTCGGCGATCCCGTAGCCCAGGAGCCGCCGAGCCGCCCGGTTGGCGGTGACGATCCTTCCCCGCCCGTCCGCCGCGATCACGCCTTCGATCATCGCCTCTACCATCGCCGCGGACTCGGCCTGCTCCCGGCGCAGCTCGTCGAAGCGGTCGGCGAGCTGGCGGTGCATCTGACGGAGCGCCTGCACCAGTGCGTCAATGTCGGGCACGCCGGAGCGGGGAAACCGCGGCGGAGAGCCGGCTGCGATGGCACGCGCCGCCGCCGTGATGGTGGTGAGCGGTTGCGCGATCGAACGCCCGGCAATGAACGCGAACACGGCGCCGACCAGCAGGGCCAGCAGCGCCGCGCCCGCCACCGCGCCGAGCGCCCGCTGAACCACCTCGTCCACCTGACTGAGGCCGGCCGCAATCCGCACAGCACCCGGACCACCGGGCACGGCGACGTACATGAGTTGGCGGCCGACCGTCTCGCTGTTGCGCTTGGCGATCCCGATTTGGCCCCGGAGCGCGGCCCGGATCTCCCCCCGCCCGGCACCGTTCCCATAGCTGGGCGGCGGCCCCTCGGGAAAGTCGCTGTCGGCCCGGACCCGGCCGGTCCGGTCCACCAGGGTTATCCGCCGGCCGTTCTGCTGGGCCAGCCGCCGGACCGCTTCGCCCCACTCGGCGGAGTCTGCCGGGAGAGCCTCGCCGATGAGGCGGGCCTCGCCTTCGAGCGAGGTGGCGATGTCGCCCTCGAGGTCCTGCCGCAGCGAGCGCTCGGCGGTCCACAGGAGCACCGAGATGGCCAGGATCAACACCAGCACCGTGCCGACGACCAGCCGGGCCGCGAACGTCACCGGGGGCGCGCCCCTCGTTCGCTGCCCTTGAAGCGGTAGCCAAACCCTCTCACGGTCTCGATCAGCTTTCCGGCCTCACCCAGCTTGGTGCGGAGCCGCTGCACGTGCATGTCCACCGTGCGGGTCTGGATGTCGGGCTGGGCCTCCCACACAGTCTCGAGAAGCTGGGGACGGGTCTGTACCCGCCCGCGACGCTCGATCAGGGTGAGGAGCAGCTTGTATTCGGTGGCGGTGAGGCTGAGCTCTTCGCCGCCGACGCTGGCGCAGTGCGCCGAGCGGTCTATGGAGATCGGTCCCGCCGCCAGGTTCGAGCCTGCCGTAACCGGAGGTGAGCCGAGGCGGCGAAGCAGGCCGCGTACCCTGAGCGACAGCTCCTGCGGCGAGAAGGGCTTGGTGAGATAGTCGTCGGCTCCGAGGGAAAGCCCCCGAATGCGGTCGGTTTCCTCCCGGCGGGCGGTGAGAAGAATGACTCCGACATCGCGGGTCTCCTCTTTCCGCCGCAACTCGGCCAGCACGTCGTAGCCGGAGACGCCGGGCAGCATGAGATCGAGGATGACGATGTCGGGACGCTCCTCGCGGGCCGACTTCAACGCGTCGGGGCCGTTGCTGGCGGTGGAGACCCGGAACCCGGCCTTGGCCAGGTGGTAGGCGACCAGGGCCGTGATGTCGGACTCGTCGTCCACCACGAGAATGCGATGCGTCATGACGGCCTCTTCAAGCGGGTCATCGGTTTCTCGGCCGGGGGCTCCTCCACCCGCACCCGAGTGTGCGACCGGCTCCGCTCGGCGGCGCGCTCGCGCTCGTGGCGCATGGTGGGATCGTCCACCACGACGGCATCCAGAATCGCCGAGAGCAGGCGCCCCGGAGAGCCGACGTTGCGGCGCAGGCGATAGAGCACGAACTGGGCTATGGGCGTGTCACGGACCACGTCGGCACGGCGCAGTACCTGGAGGTGGCGGGAGACGGTCGGCTGCGGCAGATGGAGCACCGCCTGCAGATCGGACACGAAGAGCGGCGCGGCCGCGAGGCAGTTGAGAATCCGGAGCCGGGTGGGCTCCGCCACTGCCAGCAACAGCTCGGCGGCCGAGAGAAGGGGTGGCATATTCGGATAAACGTATATAGCGGAAAGCGGATGAAGGCAAGAGGCTGGCGTCCCTCTATATTCCCCCTCCAAATGTTCCGCCTGCTTCTCGCAGCCAGTCTGGTCTCAGCCCCGGTTCAGGACAGTGCCCACGTCGTTCTCGTCGCCACGACCGACGTGCACGGGCACGCGACCGCGTGGGACTATGTGGCCCAGCGGCCGTTCCCGGGCGGGCTCGCGCGGGTGGTCGTAGTGGTGGACTCGCTGCGGCGCAGGTATCCGGGGCAGGTGGTTGTGATGGACGCGGGCGATCTGCTGCAGGGCGACCCTTTCGCCAGCTACCATGCCCGGGTGGCCCGGCGCGAGCCCCATCCCATCGTAGAGGCGATGAACCTCGCCGGCTACGATGTCGCCACCCTCGGGAACCATGATTTCGACTGGGGCGTGCCCGCGCTCTATCGCGCGCTCCGCGATGCCGCTTTCCCCTACGTCAGCGCCAACATCTACGCCGTTCCGGCCGACACCCTCGTCTTCCGGCCCTATCGGGTGCTGCAGCGGCAGGGCGTGCGCATCGGCGTGGCCGGGTTCACCACCCCCGGCACCATGGTGTGGAACCGAGCCCAGATGACCGAGGGGAAGCTGCGCGTGGCCCCGATCGGCCGCACCGCCGGACCCACCCTCGAAGCGATGCGGCGCGACGCCGACCTGTCGGTGGTCCTGATCCACAGCGGCATGGACGAGCCCCTGCCCCACGACACGCTCGGCATCGGCGCGGAGCACTCGGCGGCAGTGCTCGCCGCCCAGCGGGCGCCGCCGCACGTTGTGGTGGTGGGTCACTCGCACCGGGAGATGCGCGACTCGGTGATCGGCGGCGTGCACTTCGTCCAGCCCCGCCCCTACGGCGGCACCGTGGCTGTAGTGCACGTGGATCTTGCCCGGCGGGGCGGGGCGTGGCGGGTAACCCGGGTGCGGGCCGACGCGGTGTCCACCAGGGACGTTCCGCCCTCCCCGGTGATCACTCGGCGACTCGCCGCCGCGCATGGGGCGGTAAGCGAATGGGTGGACGCCACGGTCGGCGAGGCGCGTGCGCCGATGCGCGCCGCGGGGGCGCGGGCAGAGCCCACACCGGTACTCGACTGGATTCTGGAGGTACAGCGCCGCCGCACCGGCGCCATGCTCTCCTCCACCTCGGCTTTCGACCCGCGCGCGGGGTTCGACAGCGGAGCTGTCCGCCGGGCCCAGGTCCTGGCGCTGTATCCCTACGACAACACCCTCCGCGCCGTGAAGATCAGCGGCGCGAAGCTGCGGGCCTACCTCGAGTGGAGTGCACGCTACTTCGAAGTGGATCCCGCCGGCCGGGTAACGCTCAATGACTCGGTGCCGGGCTACGACTATGACGTCGTGCGCGGTGCCCGCTACGAGCTCGATCTGCGCCAGCCGGTGGGCGACCGGGTGCGGGACCTCTCGGTGCGGGGCCGTCCGGTGGCGCCCACCGACAGCTTTACCCTCGCCCTCAACAGCCACCGGCAGACCGGCGCCGGCGGATACGACATGCTGCCCGGCGCGCCGGTGGTGTACGACAAGGGCGAGAATATCCCTGAGCTGCTGGTGCAGGAGCTGTCCCGGGGCCCTCTCGACCCAGCGGCGATCCCCCCCTCCGAGTGGCGCATCGTGCCGGAGGTGCTCGCAGCCGCCGCGAAGAATCTCTTCGGTTTGGCACCTCGGGCAGGGCCTCGCGGCCCCAGCGATACGGTGCGGCTTCGAGTCCTGGCCACCGCCGATCTGCACGGCGCCCTCCGAAACCACGCCGCCGCGCTCTCGACCACGATGGACAGCCTCGGAGCGGAGTGTGGCTGCGCCACGCTCCGGCTCGATGCCGGCGACGCGATGCAGGGAGGCTTGCTCCCCAACGCCACGGCGGGCCGCGCTGCGGTAGAGGTGCTCAATCGTCTGGGCTTCGCCGCGTCGGTGCTCGGCGATGGGGATTTCAACTGGTCGGTGGACACCTTGCGGCGGCGGATGGCCGAGTCCCGCTACCCCTGGCTGGCCGCCAACGTCTTCGACTCGTCCACGGGGCGTCGCCCCTCCTGGGCGATACCCTATCGGATGATCGAGAAGAGTGGCATGCGGGTGGCTCTGATCGGCTACATTACGCCCGACACCAAGACCCTGCAGCCGGCAGAGCGGACCCGCGGCCTGCGCTTCGGCGTGGGAGAGCTCGCCATCCATGACGTGCTGGCCGAAGTGCGCGGTCTCGCGCCCTCACTGACCATTCTCCTGGCGCACGACAGCGATGTGTTGCGCCTCGCCGAGCAGCTTGGGGGCGCCGGAGTAGACCTTATCGTATCGGGCCATGGCCATCGGGTGGTGGACACCCGGGTAGCCGGCATCGCTGTCGTGGGTCCCGACGGCCCGGCGAATATCGCGGTGGCCGACCTGGTGCGGACCTCTGCCGGTGGGCGGGAGCTTCGGGTGAAAATCGAGCCGGCGTCGTTGGTTGGTGCGCGAGCCGGACCCGCGCTCGCCGCCGCGCTGGAGCGCTTCGGCCGGCAGGCCGACAGCCTGGAAAGCCGTCCGCTGACCCGGATGAAGCGGCCACTGGTGCGCGAGGGGCGCCAACATCCGCTCGGTGCCCTGGTGGCGGAAGCGAGGCGGAACGTGGGGCGCGCCCACATCGGGCTGGTGCGCAACCAATCGCTCATGGCGGACCTTCCGGCGGGGCCGGTTACCTATCGCGGGCTGAGCGAGGTGGAGCCGTCGCGCGGGACTCTCGTCCGGCTCACCCTCAGCGGTACCGGGTTGCTGACCGTACTGGAGCACGCACTCGCGGCCACCGGCGGTCCGACGGTCCACCTTGCCGGTGCGCTGGTGCGCTACGACCCCAAGGCTCCCGCCGGCCGGCGGGTCAAGAGCATCGTGCTGCAGGGCGGGCGGAAGCTCAGGGCGGAGAGCAGCTATACCCTGGTCACCGACGACTCGACAGCCGCCGGCGCCGGTGGATTCACCATGCTGTCCGGACGGCCCCTCGAGCGGCTGGGGCTTCTCGACCTGGAGGCCACCGCGGCGTTCCTGCGGCGGCTGCCCCAGCCGGTGGAGGTGGGACCGGCCTCCAATCTCGTATCCACGAGGCGTTGAGCCATATCATGCGTGTGTTCGTGAACGCCGCCGGGCTCGAGGTGGAGCAGGGTACCGATGTGCGCGGCGCCATCCGCGCGCACGATCCGGCGCTCGAAGCTCGCCTGGGAAGTGCCGGCGCATACGTGACCGATGCCCGGGGCATCGAGGTGTCCCTCGACGCCGCGCTCTCGGCGGGGGCCATCCTTCGCGTGGTGGTGCGGGCGGGGAAGGGCGCTCGGGACCACGATGCTGACGCGTGAGCTGATCGGCCGTCTGCCCAAGGCGGAGCTGCACATCCATCTCGACAGCGTGCTCCGGCCGGAAACGATGATCGAGCTGGCGGGCGCGATCGAATTCTCGCTCCCCAGCCACGACGCGGACGCGCTCCGCCGCTTCATGCTGGTGGACGACGCCGGCGATCTGGAGGACTACCTCCGCCGCTTCGACTACACCATCCCGCTGCTGCAGACGCCCGAGGCCATCGAGCGGGTGGCCTACGAGATGGTGGAAGACGCTGCCGGAGACCAGATCCGCTATCTGGAGGTGCGGTACTGTCCGTCGCTGAGCTGCAGGGAAGGGCTCACCATGGCGGAGGTGCTCGAGGCCGAGCTTCGCGGGCTCGCTCGCGGGGAGCGGGACTTCGGCGTCGTGAGCCGGATCATCAACTGCTCGCTGCGGCACTACGATCCCGAGGCTTCGGTCGAGATCGCCCGGATATCGGTGGCGTTCCGCGAGCGCGGCGTGGTCGGGTTCGACCTGGCCGGCGGCGAGGCGAGGCGCCCACCGGGGCTGCACCGCGCGGCGTTCGAGCTCGCGGCCGAGGGATGCCTCGGGATCACTGTGCATGCGGGGGAAGCGGCGGGAGCGGAGTCAATCGCCGATGCGCTCCACCACTGTCACGCCGACCGCATCGGGCATGGCACCCGTCTCTATGAGGACCCGATCCTGCGGGACTATGTCCGCGACCGCCGAATCCCGATCGAGACCAACATCACCAGCAACCTCAAGACCCGGGCAGTGGCCCGGGCCGCCGAGCACCCGGTCCGGCAGTACTACGACGCCGGGCTCGCCGTCACGCTGTGCACCGACGGCTGGCTGATGGCTGGGGTCACCCTCTCGGATGAGTACTGGCTGGCGCACACCCAATTGGGTTTCTCGCGCCAGGAGATTGATCGGATGATCCTCACCGCCTTCGAGAGCGCGTTTCTTCCCTGGCCCATGCGCCAGGATCTGCTCGCCGCGGCCCGCGAGGAGTTGGCCGGGCTTCCTTGATTCCAGCGCTACATCTGTCGAGCTGAAAATTTCACCGGGGAACACCCATGCCGATGCGCGGTGGTGAGAGGGCTTCGGGGCGGCGCAGGGGCCTGGTTGCCGGGGTGGTGCTGGTGCTGGCCGTGGCAAGTGTCTGGGTACTCCCCGGCCTCGCCTGGCGGGGGACGGCGGCCGCGCTGCAGTCTCCGGGGGTGCAGGCCGACTCGCAGGTCGCCGCTCCTCAGGCTCCCGCTCCGGCCATAGCCGCGCCGGAACCGGTCCCGCCGCGCGCGCCGGTGCCACTCCTCACCCGGCTCACCGGCCTCCTCGGCCTGGTGGTGTTCATCGCCATCGGGGTGGCGATGTCGAGCAACCGCAGGCGCATCCGCTGGTCAATCGTGGCGTGGGGTCTGGGACTGCAGGTGCTCTTCGCCATCTTCGTCCTTCGCGTTCCCGCGGGTCAGGCCCTCTTCCGCTGGCTCGGCGGACTGGTCACCGCCATCCTCAGCTACTCCTACGCCGGCTCGGAATTCGTTTTCGGCGAGCTGGGCAAACCCAACTCCAGCATGGGCGTGGTGTTCGCCTTTCAGATCCTGCCTGCCATCATCTTCGTCTCCGCGTTGTTCGCGATCCTCTATTACCTGGGCGTGATGCAGGTGGTCGTCCGCGCCTTTGCCCTGGTGATGAGCCGGGTGCTGGGGGCCAGCGGCGCCGAGAGCCTCAACGTCGCGGCATCCATCTTCATGGGCCAGACCGAGGCGCCGTTGACCATCCGGCCGTTTCTCCCGCGGATGACGCGCTCGGAGCTGATGACCGTGATGACCTCGGGCATGGCCCACATCTCCGGATCTATCATGGCGGCCTACATCGCCTTCGGGATCGAGGCGCGGCACCTGCTCACCGCGGTGATCATGACGGCGCCGGGAACGATCATGATGGCCAAGCTGTTCGAGCCGGAGACCGAGACGCCGGAGACGTACGGCAACGTCAAGCTCGATATCCCCAAGACCGACGTGAACCTGGTGGATGCCGCGGCCCGGGGCACCGGCGAAGGGCTCAATCTCATGTTGAACGTGATCGCCATGCTGGTCTCGTTCATCGCCCTGGTAGCCCTGGTCAACGGGCTGTTCGGCGCCATCCACGGTGTGGCCGGGTGGTTCCCCTCCGACCTGCAGACGGTGCTGGGTTGGATCTTCCGGCCGATTGCCTGGGTGATGGGAGTGCCCTGGCGCGACAGCGGTACTATCGGCGCCCTGCTGGGCACCCGCATGGTGCTCAACGAGTTCATCGCGTACGCGCAGTTGGGCCCGCTCAAGGATTCGCTCGACCCGCGCTCGTTCATCATCGCGTCGTTCGCGCTGGCCGGATTTGCCAACTTCAGCTCGGTCGGAATTCAGCTCGGTGGAATCGGCGCGCTGGCACCCGGACGCAAGGGAGATCTGGCCCGGCTGGGCTTTCGCGCCATGCTGGCCGGCACCCTCGCCAACTTCCTTTCGGCCACCATCGCGGGAATTCTGCTGTGACCGACGCGCCATCGCCGGTCGAGGCCGCGGCCGGCGCGATCCGCGGCGCGCTCGGCGCTCGGAGGCCGACGGTGGCCATCGTGCTCGGCTCGGGCCTGGGCTACCTCGCCGACCGGCTGGCCGACCCCGTCCGCATAGGCTACGGGGACATTCCCCACTTTCCGCTGCCGACCGTCGTAGGCCACGCGGGCGAGCTGGTGTGCGGAACGCTCGGAGGGAAGATGGTGCTGGCGCAGAGCGGGCGCTTTCATCTGTACGAGGGCCACCCGGCGGCGGTGGCGGCGCTCGCGGTGCGGGTGTTCGCCGCGCTGGGCATCGGCACGCTCATTCTCACCAACGCGGCCGGCGGAATCCGCCGGACGTTCAGCCGCGGCGCCTTGATGATGATCGCCGACCAAATCAATCTCAGCTTTCGCAATCCGCTGATCGGTCCGGTGCTTCCCGGTGAGGAGCGCTTTCCGGACATGTCCGAGCCGTACGACCCTGAGCTCCGGAGGCTCGCCCGAGAGGTGGCGCGAGCCCGGGGACTGCGTCTGGAGGAAGGGGTATACCTGCAGCTGCTCGGCCCGAGCTATGAGACGCCGTCGGAGGTGCGTATGGCCGAGCGGCTGGGAGCTGATGCGGTCGGCATGTCCACCGCGGTCGAGGTCATCGCCGCCCGGGCCCGCGGCATGCGGTGCCTTGGTTTCTCGACCATCACCAACCCGGCGGCGGGGATCACCGGCGAGCGGTTGGACCATGCGGAGGTGATGGAGGTCGCCCAGCGGGTGGCGGGCGATCTCGAGAGGTTGGTGGAAGGGGTAGTGGCCGAATTGTCACCCGCGTTGTCACCCTGAGCGGAGCGAAGGGGACATAACCAAGCATGGTCCCCTTCACTCCGCTCAGGGTGACACCTGACAGCCCGCGCTCAGCGCGACATGCGGGACTTCACCGTGTGATCCAGCGGACCGTGTCCGCCGCCGAGTCCCGGCGCGGCGGCGATAGCGCGGTGCACGTAGTCGAGTGCATCCTCCACCGCGACGTGCAGCTCCCGGCCGAACGCCAGGCCCGCCACCACCGCGGCGGAGAGGGTGCAGCCGGTGCCGTGGGTGGAAGTGGTTTCCAGGCGGGGGTGGGTAAAGCGGCGTATGCCTGACGGGGTAACCAGCACGTCGGTGAGCACCTCGCCGGTGAGGTGGCCGCCCTTTACCAGCGCGGCCCCGGCCCCGTAGCGCAGCAGCGTCGCGCCGGCCCGCTCCATGGTCGCGACGTCGTGCACCGCGCGGCCGGTGAGAATGGAAGCCTCGTCGAGGTTCGGGGTCACCAGCGCCGCGAGCGGGAGCAGGTCTTCCCGGACGATGTCCTCCGCCTCGGCGGTGAGCAGGCGCTGCCCCGAGGTGGCGACCATCACCGGGTCCACCACCAGCGGTGTCCAGTGATTCTGGCGAATCGCCCGGGCCACCAGCCGCACCAGCTCGGGCTCTGCCAGCATCCCGGTCTTGAGCGCGGCGGGCGGCAAATCCTCGGCGAGCGCGCCGAATTGCGCCGCCACCATCGTTCGGGAGACGGGCTCGACCGCTTGCACGCCGCGGGTATTCTGGGCGGTGAGGGCCACGATGACCGACGTGCCGAACACCCCGAACTGGTGGAAGGTCTTGAGATCGGCCTGGATGCCGGCGCCGCCGCCGGAATCCGAGCCGGCTATCGTGAGCGCGATCTTCATCCGGTGGGCACCTCCATGGCAGGCTCTCTGCAGACCTTGATCCGAGACCTCCGCCGCCGCCGCGGCCGGGAGCGCCGCGCGCTGGCACTGGCTGAAGGTGTGCGGCTGGTGGAAGAGGCGCTCGCGGCGGGGATCGCTCTGCGAGGCGCGGCCGTCTCACCCGCGCTGGAAGCTACTCCGCGCGGCCGGGCGCTCAAGACCGCGCTGGGAGCCCGCGGCGTACGCCTGGAAGAGGTTTCCGATGACGAGCTCGATGCGCTGGCCGACACCGATCATCCTCAAGGCATCGTCGCGGCGATCGAGCCGCGGCAGTGGCGGCTGGAGGATATCCCGATAGTGGCCGGCAGCACGATCCTGGTGCTCGACGCGGTGCAGGATCCGGGCAACGTGGGCACCATTGTGCGCACCGCCCTCGCCCTCGGCGCCGCCGGCGTGGTGGCGCTCAAGGGTACGGCCGAGCTCAGCAACCCCAAGGTTCTCCGCGGTGGCATGGGCGCGCACTTCCGGCTGCCCGCCGTGGCCGTGGACACGCCTGAGTTTCTGGCCTGGGCCGCCGAGCGGGAAATCGAGATCTGGCTGGCCGCGGCGGATGCCGAGCCGATCACCCGTGGCGGCTTATCGGGGCCGCGTCGCGCCCTGGCTCTGGTGCTGGGCAACGAGGGAGCCGGCGTCGGCCCCGAGCTCGAAGGCGCGGCCCGGCGCCGCGTGGCCATCCCGCTCGCGCCCGGAGCCGAATCGCTGAACGTGGCCGTGGCGGCCGGTATTCTCCTCTATGAGGTCATGCGTGCCGCCTGATTCATCGCTTCCGCAAGGCTTCGTCGTCATCTGCGCCGCCCTCTTCGGCGCGGCCATCGGCAGCTTCCTCAACGTGTGCATCCTGCGTTGGGGCGCCGAGCCCAAGGAATCGGTGGTGCGTCCGCCGTCGCGGTGCCCCGGCTGCGGCCGGGCGCTTTCCTGGCAGGAGAACATTCCGATCGTATCGTGGCTTCTGCTGCGGGGGCACTGCCGAGGATGCCGGCGGCCGATCTCGATCCAGTACCCGCTCGTCGAGCTCGCCACCGCGCTCATCTGGGCCGCCGTGGCGTGGCGCCACGGACCGAGCCTGGAGACGCTTCGAGGCTCGGTCTTTCTCACCGTGCTGCTGGGGATCGCGATGACGGATGCACGCGCCTACATCATTCCCGATGAGTTTTCCTTCGGCGGACTGGTGCTGGGACTCATTCTTGCGCTGGGTAGAGGGCTCGACGAATTCGGCGTTGCCGTGCTCGGGGCGGCGGTGGGATTCGGCCTGCTCTGGCTGGTCGGCGTCGGGGGAAGCTGGGCCCTCAAACAGGATGCGATGGGAGGCGGTGACATCAAGATGATGGCAATGGTGGGGGCGTTCGTTGGCTGGCAGGGAGTGCTGCTCACCGTCTTTCTGGGTGCGCTCATCGGGAGTCTGATCTTCGTTCCGCTGGCCCTGGCGGGGAACAAAAAGCTGGTTCCCTTCGGCATCTTCCTGGCGCTCGGCGCCGCGGTCACTTACTTCGTGGGGCCGGCGATCTTCCAGTGGTACGCCGGCTTCCTGGTGAGCGCATGAGAGCCGCCTTCGGCACCGCGGTGCTCGCCGGGATGGTGGCGCTGGCTGGCTGCCGGGGTGAGCCTCGCGCGATGGAGGCCGACGCACTCGCGCGCCTGGTGGACAGCTTGCGGGCGCCGGTGGAGCGCGCCACGGGGCTTACCTTCAAGTCTCCGCCCAAGTCGGCGATGCGAAGTCGGGAGCAGGTGCGGGCCTACCTGGTGCAGAAGCTCGACGAGGAGCTGCCGCCGCGAAAGATGCGCGGTCTGGAGACGGCCTACCGCCTCTTCGGCCTGCTGCCCGACACCCTCTCGCTCCGCTCGCTGCTGCTGGAGCTCTACAGCGAGCAGGTGGCGGGTTACTACGACCCCGACTCGGCGATGCTGTTCGGGGTGGCGGGTGCGGAACGGAACCAGCTTCGGCTGGTGCTGGCCCACGAGCTGGTCCACGCGCTGCAGGGCCAGCATCTCGCTCTGGATTCGGTTCTGGACGAGACGGCCAACAATGACAGGCTGACGGCCGCGCAGGCGATTCTCGAAGGTCAGGCCACGCTGGCATCACTGGAGGTGCTGGCGCCCGGGCAGGGCGTGGCCCAGAGTCCGGAGTTCTGGGAGCTGTACCGCGACCAGGTGCAGCAGCAGCAATCCCAGATGCCGATCTTCCGCACCGCGCCGCTGGTGGTCCGCGAGGCACTCATCTTTCCCTATCTGCAGGGCGCCGAGTTCATGCACTGGTGGGAGAGCTCGCCCCACGCCGACACCCTGCCCTATGGCCCGCGCATGCCGGTCTCGAGCGAGCAGATCCTCCACCCCGAGCGCTACCTCCGCGGCGATCTCCCGGTCCGACTGGCCTTCGATCCCGATTCGGCGGTTGCCTACGAGGATGTACTGGGTGAAAACGAGATCCGGGTGCTGCTGGCACGGCTGGCCGGGTCCGGCGAGGTGCAGACCGTGGTGCCGATTGGATGGGGCGGAGACCGGTTCCGGGTCTACGACACCGCCGATGGTCCGGCGCTGGTCTGGTGCGTCGTATGGGACGACGCGCGCAGCGGCGATCAGTTCGTGAAGCGTTGGGGAGTGGGACTCAAGCGGACGGCTCGCCCGGGATACCGGGCGCTGCTGCAGCCGCTGGAATTAGATGGCCGCCCAGCTACGCGGTACGTGCTGGCGCCTGCGGGATGGGCGCGGTGGGAAGCGCTGCCGGAGGTGCGGATCGGGGGGTGAGCGGTGCCCCATCACCCCACCATCTCCCCCGCCAGAAACGCGATCAATCCCACCAACCCACCCAGCACATACCCCAGCCTCACGATCAGATCGAGCTCGCGTTGGGTCACGTTGCGGACGATTTCTTCCATCCGCTCGGTCGAGAAGCCCAGCACCCGCTGCTCCACCATTTCCTGCACCCGGATCTGCTCGACGATGCGGGGGATCTGGGTCTGTACCCAGCCCCAGGCCGCCTCCGCCAGACTGGCCCGGATGGCCGTGGCCGTCTCGGTGCCGAGCCAGTCGGCGGGCCGGCCGATCGGGCGGGCCATGATCCGCCCCGCCACCTGGCTCACTCCCTCTTCCACCCATTGTCTGCCCCGCTCGCTCGCCAGCAGCTCCGCCGCCGATTGCGCCACTCGCGAATGTGGCACCGCGCCAAGCAGGTCGCCCCAGGTGCGCCGCTCGGCGGTGTCGAGCAGACGATCAGCCGCCCGGACGACGGCGTCACGAGTGCGCCCGTCGCGGGCCACCCGGGTCAGCCAATCCCCGAGAGTGGCGGCCAGCGCGGCGCGCCGCTCTGGAGTGAACCGCCGCAGCCGCTCGCCGAGGGGGATGCGCAGGAAGTTCACCACGGCGTCGTTCACCGCGCGGGTCACCTGCGCCTTCATCTCGGGTCCGGTCAGCGACTCGGCGAACCGGTCGAATCCCTCGCGCTCGAAGCCATCCACCAACCGCTCGATGGTGCGGTCGGTGACCACCAGCCGGGCCAGAATCCGCTCATGGAGCAGGAGATCGCGCACCGAGTGATCGAAGGTGCTGCGGAGCGCTCCCTCGATCATGGCGCGGGCCTCGGGGTCGGCCAGAAGCGCGCTCAGCCGCTCCATCGCGATCGGCAGATAGTCGGTGATCGCGTGCTCCACCGCACCGATGATGCCGGGAGGCAGCCGGTCGAGCAGCGGCTGGTCGTCCCGCTCCATCCGATCCAGCTGGCGCTCCACGAACCCGCGCAAGGTGGCCTCCACCTCGTCCCCCTCGGCGAGCCGTTCCACCCAGGTCCGCACCGTGCTTCGAAGCGCCTCTCTGGAGCTCTCGGTCAGCGCAGCCGCGATCGGCCGGTCGTGCAGATCGGCCAGAAGCCGCGCCATCCAGCCGGCGATGAGGCCGGCGAATTCCGCTGACGCGGCATAGCCCGCCATGCGCTCGGCCAGCCGCGGCGCCAGACCCGCAACGGCTTCATCCAGCGCAAGGATCAGCCCGGGGCTCAGCTGCTCCCGCAGCGTGCCTCGCTCGCGCTCCAGGGCCGCGTCGAGGATATTGGCCATCGCCTGGTCGAAGGCCTGGCGCACGGCGGGAGCGCTCAGTCGTTCGGCTATGTCGCCCGGCGTCAGCAGCCGCTCACCCACCGTCTTCCCGATGCTCCGGGCCAGCCGCGCCTTGTTCTTCGGCATGGCGCCCTGGATTCGCATCGGGCCGATGCCCCGGGACTCATACGGGTGGAACAGCATCCAAATGGCCACCGCGTTGGTGACGCCGCCCGAGATGGCTCCCACTCCGATGGTAACCATGGCCTGAACCAGCGTGCTGTCCATCGAGCTCAGAGCCCGCCGCCATCGAACATCCGCGACACGCTGTAGATGAGCAGTCCCACCAGCCCGCCGACCAGCGTCCCGTTGATGCGGATGAACTGCAGATCTCTGCCCACCGCCAGCTCGATGCGCTGCGTGGTCGCTTCCGGGTCCCACCGCTCCACGGTGTGGGCGATCAGTTGCCCCACTTCGTGCCGGTGCTGCTCCACCACCCGCAGCACTGCCTCGATCATCCAGCCGTCCAGCTTGGCAAGCAGCCCCTCGTCTTCCAGCGCGGCGCCGGCCAGGGCGGTGAGCCCGCGCTCCACGGCGCCCGGGCCGCCGGCGGATTCCCCTTCGCCTGGGCGCTCGAGCGCCCGCTTGAGCTCGCCCCACAACGAGGCGCTCAGGCGGTGACTGGTCGGCAGGTCGAGCATCTGGAGCTTGATCGCCTCGGCCCGGGCCATCGTATCGGGGGATTCCTGCAGCTGGACGATCCAGTCCATCACCAGGTCGTCGAACTGCCGCCGCAGCGGGTGCTCGGGATTCTCCCCCACATCGAGCAGAGTGCGCTCGATGCTGGAGACGACTTTGTCGTGCAGGCGCTCGTCCACGAAGCCGGGAACCCACCAGGGGCTCTCCTCGCTGATGCGCTCGCGAATCAGCGTGTCGTTGGCGGCGACGAGCCCCGACAGGCCGCGGATCACCCGATCGAGCAGCTGCTGGTGCCGGTCGTTCATGGTGAGCAGCTCCAGACCCTTGGCCAGAATCGGCGCGATCGGCATGCGCCGGAGCGGCTCGACCACGCCCCGGTCGAGCAGCGCGTGTACGTCCTCGTCGCGCACCACCGCGCTGGCGCCCCGCAGCACCCCCGCGGCCTGCCGGGCCGCCGTCCTGGCGTGCTCCGGATCCCGCAGCCATTCGGCCCCGCGACGGGAGAGCTCCGCCGCCCGCAGCTTGCTGTTCAGCACCTCATTCGAGAGGAAGTTGTTCTGCACGAAGTTGCCCAGACTCCGGCCGATGCGATCCTTGCGGCTGGGGATGATGGCGGTGTGGGGAATGGGGATGTTCAGCGGGTGCCGGAAGAGCGCGGTAATAGCGAACCAGTCCGCCACTCCTCCCACCATGGCGGCCTCGGCGGTGGCGCGGATGTATCCGAGCCAGGGGTAGCGCGACTCGAAGATGCGCGCCGCTACGAAGACGCCGGCCATGGCGACCAGCAGACCCGTCGCCCGGCGCTTCATCTGATCGAGTTGGCGCTGTCTCTCCGCCGCGTCGGCGACCGGCTGCAGCATGAGGCTCCCGTGGGATGAGTGAGGTGCGCAGCGGTAAAGGTAACGGTTCGGCTTGCCCAAACCCCGTCTCGCGTTTATGCTTACGGGCTTATGTTCGACGAGCTGTCTGCCCAACTAAACGCCACGCTCCAGAAGTTGACCGGGCGGGGCGTTCTGACGGAAGAGGCGGTCAAGGAGGGGCTCCGGGAAATCCGCCGGATCCTGCTCGAGGCCGACGTCAGCTTCGACCTGACCCGCGATTTTCTGGAGCGGGTGCAGGCCAAGGCGGTCGGGCTCGCCTCGCTCAAGGATGT
>JACCQZ010000227.1 GCA_013813875.1 Gemmatimonadales bacterium
ACCGCACCCCGCCGGTTCCGGCCGACACCGGGGGCCCCCCGGTGCCCCGGCCGTCGCGCCCCGCCATCGGGCGGATCGGCCCGGGGCTGGCTGAGGGCCGTCTCTGGGTGCGGCCGCTCCCGCTGCCGCCTAAAGAGCTGGCGGCGCGGCTCAAGAAGAATCACGCCCAGCTGGTGGACAGCGCGGTCACCGCGATCGTGCAGGGCTATCTCGACTCCCTTGCGAGCGACCCGGCCGCGCGCACCGTGGGACTGCCGAGCTGGACCGCGGAGGTCGCGGGTAAAAAATTCGGGCTGGACTCGAAGAACATCTACATTGCGGGGCTCAAGATTCCGGCGGCGGTACTAGCGCTCCTGCCGATTCCGGCAGGCAACATTGATCAGAACCGCGCCTACAACCATCTCATGGGTCTGCGCGCCGACCTGCAGCAGGCGGCCCGGCGAGCCGACAATCTCGAGGAGTTCAAGGTGAGGATTCGCGAGATGCGGCTGCGGAAGGAACGGGAGCGGGAGTTCGAGGCGGCTCAGCGAACCGCGCCACCCAAAGACGAACAGACGGCCGCCGGGCACAATGAGCCATAGCAGCACACCCCGATACTGACGATGAAATTGATTGATACCGAAGAGACCGTGGTGCTGGTGACCGGTGCCTCGCCCGGCGCGGAGGAAAAGGATCGTCCCTCGGCGTACCTTCTCAAAGCGGAGATTGACCGCCGCGGGGCGGGACACGCCTACCGGCGCGCCGTGATGGTCACCGACCTGTGGTACCTCGACAACCGCACCTTTCATCTCAACCCCACGATCGCGATCGGCGGACCGGGCGCCAACGGTGTCGCTCAGGAATTTTCCGCCATGCTGCCCACGCTCTACACCCGTGAAGAGCAGGTGTTCGTCCAGGCGGATTTCGAGGGGGATCTCAAGCGTGCCGCGCTCTGGGGATCGAGCTCCTCGGCGACGGCGGAGGCGGTACAGATTTTCACCGCGCAAGGCTACCTGGACGACCTGCTGGGAAGGATCTGGCGCTTCAGGGTGGGCACCTTCGTGTAAGTCCCGGCGGTTACAGGCCCAGCAGGTCGGAGAGCGCGCGGTCAACCACCTCCGTGGTGTCCCCTTCGATGATTCTGCGCAGCACGTCCACCGCTTCCAGGGGCAGGCTGGTGGGGTGGACGCGGTCGCGATCGTAGCGGACGATGTGTCCCAGCGGGATCGGCGCAACCTGGGGATCGTCTTCGGCTGCCTCGGCAGTGTCTTCCTCCGCTTCCAGCGCGGCTTCGTAGGAGGAGCTGGGGACACTCGCCGACCAGGGCTCCTCGGGCTCCTCTTCCTCCAGGTCGGGCAGGGGCACCATGGCGTAGAGCTGGCACTGGAGCCCGGGTGGCGCCGCCCGAGCCACCAGCACGACCTGCACCGGCTCGTCGAAGATTCCGTACTCGCTGATCTGGGACCACGCCTCCGGCGGCATCACCGCGCGCGCGACCAGGCGTCCGTTCCGGTAGCTCCCCATGCACACCATCCCATCCGGCACCCGCTCATCGTCCACCAAGGCGACGGTGAGCTGGACCGGATTTTCGGTGGCGGCGATCGCCGCCGGGCTCGGATCGGGTTCGGCCCCGTCAACGGAGGGAATCTCGGGTTGCATTGAGAATCAGTAGAATGATGCGCCGCGGCGGGCAAGTAAGCGGGGCGGACGGGTTGAGAGGCGGGCTACTTCGGCGGGGTGATTTCCCCATCGGCGCCGATACGTGCCGCAGTATCCCCGAAGTCCTCCAGCGAGAGCCGCCGCACCAGGTCCACCGCAGTGCCGGCAGTATCCGGCGCGGGTCCGCGGAGCGGAGCCTGAACCATGGGAACCAGCCGTGCCCGGCGGAGGCGGCTGTCGGCGGCGAACTCGAGCTGAAGCACTCCGGTGATCCCGAGGGGACCGCTCAGATTGAAGCCCCGATAGGTCAGGAAGTTTCCCAGCGAGTAGGCGATCGGCTTGCCGCGATAGAACTCCACGCCCCGCAGCACGTGGGGACCGTGCCCCACCACCGCGTCGGCGCCGGCATCAATGATCGCGCGGGCCCACCGCCGTAAGTCGCCGCGCGGCTCCTGGCCCAGCGACTCGGCGGCCTCGGCGACGTGAAGCGCCTTGGCTCCTTCGTTCCCTCCGTGAAAGGTCACCACCAGCAGATCCACCAGCGGGCGAACCGAATCCACCACCGCCGCGCTCCGGGAGATGTCCAGCAGATCGTAGGAGTGAGCATAGGTCGTGAACCCCACCAGGCCTACCGCGGTCACGCTGTCTCCCCGGCTCACGCTGTCAATCGCGATCTGCCCCAAGGGCCCATAGCGCCGAAGCCCCAGGCTGTCGAAGAGCGCCTCGGTCGAGGACCGGCCGGCCGCGCCGAAATCGTTGGCGTGGTTGTTGGCGAGGTTCAGGTGGGTGAAGCCCGCGTCCAGAAGGCGAGGAGCGAGGGAAGTCGGAGTCAGGAATGCGTAGCAGCTCTTGCGGGCGGGCGGGGTTCGAGCCTTCCGCTGACGAGGCCGGGGCGCCGGTGTCGGCTGTGAGTCTGCATCTCCGCCTACCCGCCGGCCTTCGGGCCCACACTTGTACGTCGTGCCGGTATCGGCCAGGACTCCCTCGAAGTTGCCCACGACGAGGTCTCCGCTCAGCGCGCCCCGTGCCGCGTCGAACAGGCCCCGGCCGCTGTCGGGCGGCACTCCGTCGGGCAGCGTCAAGGTGCCGAGGTTGATGTCGCCGACGAACGCGAGACGTACGGGGGCGCGAAGCCGGACCGGGGGCGGAGGCGGCTCGGGCTCGGGTATGGGC
>JACCQZ010000234.1 GCA_013813875.1 Gemmatimonadales bacterium
AACTCGCTCCTGATCTCCTACGTCCTGATCCACCGGTTCGGGCTGGCTTCAGTGGGGCTCTTCGCCTTGGGTCTCGTGGCGATGGCGGTCGTGGGCCTCACCGGCTCACTGGGCCTGAGTGCCTACCTGCCCCGGCTCAAACAGCCACACGCACAGTCCTGCACCGCGGCGCTGTCGCTGCAGTTGCTGGTAGCGCCGCTGTGGATCGGGGGGGTCCTGGGATTCGCCATCCTCGTGGCCCATACCCGCGACGAGCGCGCGGTCATCACGCTGGTCGGAGTCAGCGGCATCCTCATGGCGCTTGCGAATACCGGGCTCATGTTGTCGATCATGAAGCACCGATTTGCGCCCGGCCTTCTGTCCCCGCTCTGCGAGACGGCCGCGGTGGTGCTCGGCGGGGTCCTGTCGCGCACCCCGCTGGAGTATGCCGCCGCGCTGCTCATCGGGCGCATCGGGTCCGCCGTCGCGGTGTGGTGGGGACTCCAGCTGGCATCCATTGCACCGGGGCGGGTGTTCGGGATCGCCAAGTCGAGCGTGCCGTACATGCTCCCGGATACCCTGGCCATGTTGTCGGAACAGGTCATTCCACTGACGCTCGCGTCGGTAGTCACCCGGTCGGAGCTCGGGGTCTACCGGCTGTGCCAGCAGCTGCTGACCGCGGCCGATACGCCAGGCTGGAGCTACGTGCAGGCCCGCTACCCGGACCTGGTGGGTGCTCCCCTCCATCAACGGAGTGCGATCACCCGGCAGGTGACGCTGCTCGGCGCCGCCGCCGCGGCCCTCTGTCTCGGCGGGTCCGCCCTGCTCGCCTACTTCGTGTTTCGTGTACCCGCGGTGGCGCCGATGATGGCGGTGCTTGCACTCACTCTCGTCTGGCGTTACCGGAACAATCTCTTCGACCAGGCGTTTCGCGCGTCCGGCTGGGTCGGCAGCACGACCGTGCTCGGGGCCGGCAAGCTTGTGGCGGGCCTGCTGCTCGCCTGGCCGCTGACCCGAGCCTTTCACGTCTGGGGAGGCGTCGCATGTCTGGCGATCCTGTCGGTCGGTTCCGGCTTGGCCTATCAGCAGGTATACGCCCGCCGGGCGAGACTCGTCGCGCCGGCACCGTGAGCATCGGGATGAGCGGTGCCAGCAGCCACGCTCTAACCCCCGGGCTCGTCACGGTCGTGATGGCCGCCTACAACGTCGGGCCATTCGTCACCGATGCGATTCGCTCGGTGCTGTCCCAGACGTACGTGGCGTTCGAGCTGCTCGTGATCGATGACGGCTCCACGGACGACACGGGGGACCGCGTGGCTGGGATACGGGACCCCCGGCTCCGCCTTATACAGCAAGCGAACGCAGGACTGTCGGCGGCTCGCAACACCGGCATCGCTCACGGCACTGGCGAGCTGATCGCGTTTATAGACGGAGACGACGTCTGGCTGCCGGATAAGCTGGCCCGCCAGGTGGCGTATCTGCGCGCCCATCCAGAGGCGGACCTTACCTTCGCGTGGTCGCGTATCGTCGATGAAGGCGGGCGCGATACCGGGCGCACCAGTGCCCGCGTTTCCGGCGTGGTTTCGTTCGAGCGGCTGTTCGCGCTCAATGTAGTCGGCAATGGGTCGGCGGTGGTGCTGCGCCGGGACGTGCTCGATCGCGCTGGGACCTTCGACGAGCAGCTCCGGGCCGAGGAGGATCACGACGTGTGGCTTCGGGTGTCACTCCTGCGTCCCGATAACGTGCATTGCGTGCCCGAGGTGCTCTCGTTGTACCGCATGCGTGTAGGACAGATGAGCAAGGACTGGCGCCGCATGGAGACAGCGTGGCATCGGCTGCTGGACAAGATGCGCGCGCTGGCCGCGCAGCGGGTCGCCCCGGTGGAGACCGAGGCGCGCAGCCGAATGTACCGATACCTTGCCTATATCGCTTATGAGGGACAGGAGTACGCCCAGGCAGCAGCGCACCTCCGCACGGCCGTGGTGGCCTCGCCAACGACTATTCTCCGGGACCGCGGCACGTGGCTCGTCGGTGCCGGCGTGCTCGCGCGAGCAGTACTTCCACCTCGAGTGCACCTCAAGCTCGACGGCTTCGCTCGGCGCCTCCGGAGTCTGGGAGGCGCCGAGCCTGTGCGGCCGGCGGCACCGGCCAGCCGCGGCGGGGCCGCGTGAAGCCGATGACCGTGGCGCATCCATGAGGGCGACTGCGTTCACGACACGGCGGCGCCTGTACCAACGCACGTCCTCCGGCGGTATCGCCCTGAACTGGGGGGAGATGACGACGCCGGAGCGATGGATCTGCGGCTACTTTACCGCGCTTCCCTTGCTGTGGCTGCTGGGTCTGATGCTGCCGGTGGCGCTCCTCGTCGTGTTCGGGACCTTGGTTCGGTTCGTCCAGTCGCCCCGCAGCTATGCGCTGAGCCTTCCCTGGCTTCTCGTTGCCCTGGGCCAGAGTGTGGCGGTGGCGTACAACATGGTGGAGCAGAGCCAGCCGGCCGTGATGCTGGCCAAACACGCCCTCTCGTCATACCTGCTCGGGTGGTACGTCCTCTGGGCCAGCATCTGCATCGGGACGAGCGGGCTCATCCGGCCCGAGGTGTTCGTGCGGGCGGTGGCGCGGATCGGCTTCTACTACGTCCTGCTCGCCCTCGTTGCGTACCCGATCGCGCTGCTCTCCGACGCTCAATTCCTGTTCCTGGTCTCCCCCGTCGGCCGGCTCATGCCCCCCGACCTGTCGGCCACCAACTTCTCCTTCGGCATTTTCGTATACGCCTGGGACAACCTGTTCGGGGCGGTCCTGCCGCGGCTCGGCCTTTTTTTCCCCTGGACCAGCGTGGGCGGATATGCCGGGATCTTCTTGATCTTCATCACCGCGAACGAGGCCGAACCACGGCTGCGGCGGCTCGCGATCTTCAGCGGCGTGTTCATGGTATTGGCAAGCTTGAGCCGTCTGGCCTGGGTCACGTGTGTCGCATGCCTGGCGTTTCGATGGTTCCTGGGGTGGCGGTCTCAAGCCCGCTATCTGGGAGCGACGCTCGGCCTCGCGGCGGCTGTGCTCGGGGTCATCACCCTCGGTACTCCCGATGAGGCCGTGCACGAGGCCAGCGCCGCCTTGGAGTCGGCGCGTCCGGACGCGTCCCAGGCTCGGAATTTCATCTACGGCGCGACCTGGAAGGCGATCGACGACGCGCCGGTCATCGGGCACGGATGGCCGGGGGGCGCGGTGATCGCGGATGTCAGCGACACCCTCTTCGGCGGAGGCGGGCCGTCTATGGTGATCGGAAGCCATTCCACCGTCTCCGGGCTCATCTACAAGGGTGGATGGCTCACCTTCAGTCTCTTCGTTGCAGCGATGCTCTACACGGCGGGCATGCTCATGGCCGCCCGGGCGAGCCCGGCGATCGCGCACAGTACTCTGGCGGTGCTCCTCTCTGTGGCCATGACCTGCGTCGGCGAGAGCCTCGAGAGTCTCATCGTCCCGACGGTGTTCGGCTATATCTGGATAGGTATCGCGCTGGATCGCTGCCAGCCGCCATCGATGGCCGCCCCCGCTGAGAAACGGGCCGTGCTGCCTCGAGCACTCACGGGATAGGCGGGACGTCGCACTGGCACCATCCTCCGGTGGACGAGCTCGCGTAAGCGGGTCGCAGTCCACGGCGCGGACATCCCTACATGCGCGGGCCGAGCGTGGTTACGTGGAGCTGCGATAGCATCCGGCGAAGGTCCCGGTCGAGTGGCGCGTTCCACGCCGCCGGAACGTCGGACGCGTTGGTTTCGTTGAGGATCAGGAAGTAGCGCGGCCCTGTTCGATCAACCACATACATGCCGTATTCCTGCGCCGCCTTGGCCAGTGTCCGTCCTTCCGCCGTCTCCAGCCCGAGAGCGTTCACATCCACTGTGGCCGGGATCGAGAGGAAGGATCCCATCGGGAGAGTGCCCGTGTAATCGGTCGGGTTGCGGTCCATCGTGAGCGCGGGCCACTTCACGGCCTTGGCGAGCGCGTCAGGGCCGACGCCCACCGTGAGGGCATGGGTGATGTGTCCCGAGGCGAGCTCACCCTTCCGCAGCAGCCCACCATAATTCGGCAGCATCGAGGCGCGACGACCACCGGCCTCGCCTGTGCCCAGGCCGGTCGGGTCCGTGTAGCCGGCGAACAGCGTCACTAGGTCTCCGTTCGACAGCCGGATCGGCGCAATCATCTCCAGTGCCCAGCCGTTAGGCTGGAACACGGCCATGTAACCGTCAACATCAGGCGGCGGAAGCGCGCCGGCAGGTACGCGCGCCTGGAGCGACCAGTAGTTGCTGGTGCGCGCATGAAACGTCGGGGGGAGGGCGAATCCACCGGCGATGGTCGTCGAGTACATGTTGGCCTGGTGCCCATCCCACCGCTGGTCCATTCCCCGCCGGATTTCGGCTTCCACCTCAGGCGAGTTCCCCGAACGCTTCCACTTTCCGCTCGCGACGTTGCCCCACGCGTCCAGATTATAGTAGAGAGTGACCAACGGATCGGTTGGTTTTGCCTGCCACATGCCGACCCACAGAGACGTGGCCCAGGTGGACATGGCCGGGATAAAGTTGGCGAAAGCATCGGTGCGCCGGTAGCTCGCGCTCTGATACGCCGAGATCGGGCTGTTCCAGGGGCTTTGGTCGGAGAACGGACGCGTGAAACTCGGGATGTGCTGGGGCGGCGGAGTAATCGTCACTGCGGCGGTGTCCGCTTTGCCGCTCGCGGAGTCCGTGGCGATCACCCGGAACGTGCCCGGGGTCTGTCCGGCGGTATATCCGCCCGCGGAGGATATCGTGCCGCCGGTCGCCGTATATCTCGCGGTTACCGGTACCGTGGCGCCGTCCTCCGATTTGCCTTCGGCCCTGAACTGTTGGCTGCTTCCGGGGGCCAGCGAAATGCCTACCGGGCTCAGCACGATCTGGGCGATAGCAGCGATGGTTACTCCAGTCGTGTCCGCCACACCGTTCCACCTCGTTGGTCTTCCTCGTTTCCGCTTCCGTCCTGTCGCTCGGTACTCTCCAGCCACCTCCCCGCCGGTGTCTTCGTCGCCGGCGTTCACCGTCCCTCCCTGGTATGAAGGGATCGAACCAGGCCCATGGGTGCCGTCGTCAGCCGCGCAGGAGAGAGTGAAAATGGATGCGGCGATCATGGTGGCATGCTTGAGCCGGGCAAGACGCCGGGACAGCTTGAAGGTGTAATTCATGGCCCGCTCCGTCGCTAGTTTGCTCCTGTTTCGGTCCCAACCCTCCCGCGAACCCCACCACCCTTGGGTACCAACTGGTCAAGTATAGGATTTCCAGAGCTGCTTCGGAAGTTCAAAAAGTTTACAGTAGTTAGATCAAATTACAGTTATTACGATGTTAAATCGTTCTACTAAAACAAGATATGCGTGTCGGAAACGGTGGACCGAAGTGGAAATCATGTATTGATGTTAGTCACTACGAACCGACTCCTCTACTGCATTAGACGGGCCGGAATAACCCCCACGGGGCCCTTCGATCGTGACCTACCTCCGGGCCGCAGATCGCCGCTTTCACTCGCAGGTCGCGTGGGCCGCGTTGGTGAAGAGTCAGGTGATTTGAAACCACCCTACTTGGTGAGGGGTTGATGCCAGGAGCGTCCCACACGACTTCCTCTCCCTCTCCCTCTCCGACCGGCGATGGGTCGGCGAAAGAGGGGGAAAAAGGAACTCGGGCAGGCGTCGTGCAGGTCTTGCCCCCGCGCTCGTCGGAGGGGATTACCGAGGGAGCAGGAACGCACGGTAGCCCACGAGCTCCACCCCGTGACGTGGGCTTCCGGCGCCGGCGTCGAGCGAGTGCACCAGCTCCCTCCAGTGGGGCAGGTGATGCATTCGAGTGACCAGGAGGGCCTCCGGGTGGGTCGAGCCGAGCGACCTGGCAGCATCGGGGAGACTATCGAAGACGAGCTCCGCCCCTACCCGGTGCGCGTAGTAGGTGAGGACCCCGGCTTGATAGCCCGGCGCCACTGCCACGGTGGACCCCGGTGGGAGCTTGCGCCTCAGCCAGGCAACGGCTGAGCGGGAGTCCTCCTTCCAATAGCGTGAAACCAAGAACCACTGAGCGTCCGCCCACAGGGCCAGCCCTATGAGGGCTGTCAGCGCAAGGGCCCGGGGCCTTGGAGCGAGGGCGCGCGTCGCGATGCTGACGATGCCCAGAAAGCCGATCAGTGCCGGCAGCGTATAGCGGACATTGTAGGCCTTTCCGCTCAGCGCCGAGAGGGCGAAGATCCCTGCCAGGGGGATACCGAGCAGGGCGATAAAGCAGGTCATCGCGGCCCGACGCTTGAGCACCGAGGCCACGAGCACCCCCAACAACGCCGCCCCGGCCATCGCACTCTGGAGCGGATGGTCTCGCAGCGCAGCCGGCGCTCCGAGGTTCTGAATGTCGCGAGGAGCAGGTCCGAACGAGAAGCCGGTCACGTAGGTGAGCAGGGTGTACCCAACCTCCAATCCTGTCAGGGAACGAGGCGCCGAATGGTAAATCCCGTGCGTTGCCGCGAGCGCGCGCGCGATGGGGACGAAGAACGGAGCACAGGCCAGCCCGACGGCGAGCGACGCCGCAAAAAGGGGCCGCACGACGCGCGGCCTGTCGGGCGACGACAGCGCCCACGTCCACGCGATCACGCCGAATATCAGCCCGGTCGTATGCGTCAAGAACGCCAAAGCGCTACAAACCGAGAAAGCGATCCAATAACGCAAGGACTGCGTGCGCATGGCGCGTTTGAGAGACAGCAAGGCGCAACACCCGAAGAAGAGGAGCAGGGCGTAGGGCCGCGCCTCCTGCGAGAACCAGAGGTGAAGCGGGTTAACCGCCAGCAGCGCGCCGGCGATGTTTGCGGTGCTGCGGCTCGTCGCGATCTGCTCGGTCAAGAGCCACACGACAGGTATGGTGCAGATGCCGGCGACGACCGACGCCAACCGAAGTGCCACCTCCGACTCGCCGAAGACCTGCAGCACCCCGTGGACCAGCAGAAAGTAGAGCGGGGGGATGAAATTGGAGCTGCTGCTTATGCGCAGTATGTCGGCGGTGGAATGCGAGGCGATCGACAAGGTCCCGAACTCGTCGATCCAGAGTGAATTCGTGCCCAGTCCGTAGAAACGGAGCGCGGCGCCCACGATGGTCGCGACAGCCAAGGGCCCGTACGTCTGCATGGCACGTGCGGCTCCGCCTGTGGACATCGGTGACCTCGCTCGGATGACGACCTCTGGTTCTGTGCACTCCTGACGAGGACGAGCGGGCTGTCGCTACGCCAGGGCTCCATCGGCAGGCGGGAGAGCCATGCCCGAGGAGACGAACAGGATGCCGCCGGCGATCCCGACGAGGAGGTTGCAGGCGAAGTAGAGTAGGCTGAAGGCCACGATGTCGGCCGGCGGAATCGCCGAGCCGGCAAGCAAGACGAGCCAGACCCCTTCTCGCACGCCTAGTCCGGCAAAGGTGATCGGGAGCAGCGCGCTCAGGCTCACCAGTGGAACGGCCCACAGGAACGTGGAGGTGGGAAGGGCGAAGTTCATGCCGCGAGCCAGCGTGTACCAGAGCAGCACGATAAATCCCTGGGAGACCACTGCAAGAGCAGAGACGCGTCCAAGGCGGCGGGGCGATCGCGCCAGGTCGCCCAGGGCGATGATGCCGTCCTGCCAGAATGCCAGCAGTCTGGCTGAACGACTGAGAATCAGGACCGCGACTCCGACCGCAGCGAGCGTGAGACCGACGCCGGCGAGGCCCGGTGCAAGCCAGCTGACCGCATCACCGGCAAGGCTCGCGATCGACTCGGGCGCCAGGATGAGGCCGAGCGCCGCGTAGGCGATGGTGGCCACGACACCGAAGCCGCGGTCGATCAGTACGCTCGCTATCGCTCGCCCAGCGCGCTCGGAGGAGCGGGCCGTCGCCACGGCGCGCACCGCGTCGCCACCCACCGACGTCGGGAGAAAGAGGCCGAAAAAGGAGCCTATCACGTATAGCCGCAAGAGGTAGCCCCAGGGGAGCGTATCGTCACCGAGGATGATCTTCCAACGCAACGCCGCTACCATCTGACTCATGACCAGGAGCCCGGTCGCACCCACGATGGCGGCAAGGAGCCAGGGAGTCGGACGCACGCTGGCGCCTCCGACATCGATCCGGCTGACTATAAGGCCTAACACACTTAGGCCCATCAAGAGCCGCAGCCAGAACAGCAGTGTGCGCGCTCCTGGCCCAACTTGACCGAGCGACGCGGGGAACCGTAGCTTCGGGTCACGCAGCCGGGTGTCGGACGCCGGCGCTTTGGAGCCGTCCTCCACCCCGACCGGGCTCGCATGCCTAACTTGCTCAGGCGCTGGCTTCACCGATTCATTCCATCCCACTTTCACGATCCCGTTGGTCTCGCCCGCCGCCTGCTCCGAACCGGTGATCCCGCTGCCGTCTTTGCGATGCAGACGGCACTACTCGGCCTCGCGGCCGCTCCACTCGACCTCCTGCTTCAAATCGCGGAGCGGCGGCGATACCGAAATGCGCCCGCACCGCGACTCCCGCTGCTCTTCATCTGCGGCGCTCCCCGAACCGGAACCACCCTCGTCCAGCAGGTGCTGATCGATCACCTTCCCCTCGCCTTCATCAACAATCTCACGGCGGTCTTTCCGCGCGCGCCGCTCACGGCTAACCGCATTTTCCGATCTGCGGCTCCCGTCCCAGGGGATGCGTACCATAGCTATTACGGAAAGACCGTGGGATTTTCAGGCCCGAACGACGGCCTGCATCTCTGGGACCGTTGGCTGGGAACGGATCGCACCAAGATCCGCACCTCTCTCGGGCCGGCGGAGCAGAGAGACATGCGACGCTTCTTCGGGGCTATGGAGCAGCTCTTCGCCAGGCCGATCGTGGTCAAGAACAACAGCCTCAACGCCTACGCCGGTCTCGTGGCTGAGGTGTTCGACCGTGCCTTCTTCATCTGCATGACTCGCGAGCCACTCTTTCTAGCCCAGTCGCTGCTTCAGGCGAGGCTCGACATTCACGGACGCAATGACGTCCCCTACGGTCTGGCCGGCACACCCGGCGCCAGGGCCGATTCTACCGACGCGGTAGAGGACGTTTGTCGCCAGGTACTCTACCACCAGCAGGTCATCCAAGAGCAGCAGAGCCACATCGGCGCAGAACGCTTCTGGATCGTTCAGTACGAGGCATTCTGTCAGGATCCATCGGCTCTCGTCGACGCGGTCGCCGTCAGGGTGCTGGGTCAGCTGCGTCCGCCAAAGACGCGGCTGCCTCCATTCCCAACGTCCAACACGGTACGGATAGATCCGGAGCGCTTCCGCCAGATAGCGGCGACCCTGGCGCGGCTCGGTCACTCCGATGAGCAGTAGGAGGTGGGATTCCGCGGCGTGGGCAGCGTACGGTCGGGAGCCGCTGGACGTCGGACCAGTCCCCCAGGTGGTGTGCTGGGGGAGGAGTCACGCGGGGCGGCGGTCATTGTCGGTTGTGTGCCGCAGTATCAGCGGCCCGTCGGCACCGAACTGGTCGGAGGGGGGAGGCGCAGCGGTTTCCTTATCGGCCATGCCGTTCTGAGCATCCGCCAATGCGCGCCTCCGCTGCACCGCACAGACTCTCCGAACGCCTTCTCGGAGTGGGATACGGGGCTCGAAGCCAAGGAGCAGCTGTTGCCGCTTCAGTGACGGTCGCTTGACCAAGGTGATCTGGGCGGGAATAGGCACGCTCCGGATCAGGTTATGGTCAACGCCCAATTCCCCCCGGATCATCTCGGCCAGTTCTATCATGGGTACTATTTCTGGGTGCCCGATGTTGATCGCAGTGTGCCGCTCGACGTGCCCCGCCGCCTCGATCGCCCGGACGGCGTCAGAGACGTGCAGCCAGCTCCGGGCGCTGCCGCGGTGGACCTCGATCGGACGGCCGCCGGCGAGGTTGGCGGCAAATCGGATCATGGCCGAGCGATGTTCCCCGACAT
This sequence comes from Gemmatimonadales bacterium, assembly GCA_013813875.1. Lineage (GTDB taxonomy): Bacteria > Gemmatimonadota > Gemmatimonadetes > Gemmatimonadales > GWC2-71-9 > CAVVWJ01. The sequence goes on from JACCQZ010000234.1 coordinate 9,940, forward strand.
CTTCCATTTCATCGTACACCATGCAGGGCCGGATGGTGACCGCCCGCAGGCCTGAGGTACGCACCTCGTAATCGACCATCTGCTCGGCCAGCCACTTGCTGAGGCCGTACCGATTGGCGGGCTGAGGCAATGCTGCTTCATCCATAGACTCGGAAGCGGGCCCATAGATCTCGGACGTGGAGATGAACACGCACATGCTGTCGGCGCGCCTGCAGAGCTGCAGCACGTTGTTGATGCCGGCGAGATTTGTCGCCATAGCCAGAGAGCCGGCCTGCTCAGCGGTTGTGCGTCCGACCACCGCCGCGAGGACGAATACGACGTCCGGGCCCCAGTCGAAGGCCGGCAGCAAATCCAATGGATGGGTGATGTCCGCCACCAGGTAGCCTGGGCGTAAGCGAGGGCGGATGTCGGACTCGAGGACGGCGTAGCCCATGCTCTTGAGGTGAGCAACGAGCGGCTTGCCGATGTTGCCTTCCGACCCAATGACCAGCGCCCGCATCGGTTCATGTCGCTTCATCGTCCATCCTCGTCGAGATGTCAGGCGAAAGCGGGGACGCGCTCCGGCAGGCGGCCGGCAGCGAGAATTGCACCCGCATGGTGTTCCATTGGAACTAATCGAAACGACTCTCCCAGAAACTGGAGCGTCCGGACAACCAACTCGCGCTTTCGTTCCCCTGGCATGTCCATGCCAGGAAAGAACGAGAGCCCCGGCGCCTGCTCGGCGCCAAGGAAGTCCGGCGGGTGCAGAAGGAAGCTCGGCTGCACGCCCATGGCCCGACATGCGCCGATGGCGCACCGGAGATAGGCAAACATCAAGCGGTGCGAGATGCCACCGAGATACAGGAGGTAGCTCATATGGAACGGCAGCTTGGCAACCGGAAATGTCGTGATGGGGATCTCGAGAAGTCGCGATCCATTCCGAAGCTGCCAGTGGTACGGGCGAATCGGGCGGAGGCCGTCTCGGAACGTGCCGAAGAGCGCCGCACGACGGCTCCGCTCCTCGGGTCCCAGCCCCGATCGCGCGAGGAAGTACCATCGGGCAGCGGGACCCAGGAAGGTGGGAAGAGTTGACGCGTCGTACAGATACCCCCGCCGGCCCAAGATCTCGAGCAGCGCCGGGGACCAGCTGAAGCCGGGTCCCCTGAAGCCCCTGGGGCGCTGGCCGGTTGCGTCGGTGATTGCCTCCTCGGCGCGGACGATCTCGTCTTCGAGCTGCCTGTCGCTGTGCAGACGCAGCCAGCATTCATGCGAGAAGGAGTGGTTGCCGATCTCGTGTCCTCGCTCCGCGATGGATCGGAGACCAGGGAGGTTGGCTGTTCGAAGGGCGTCAGCGCCGACGACAAACACGGTGATCCGCAGATCAAGTCGGTCGAACAGGTCCAGAGCGAGGGGCACGAAGGTCGAGAGATAGGAGGGGGCGTCCTCCCAGGCCGGGTCCCCGCGGGTGCGCAGGTAGGTCCAGAGGTCGTCCAGGTCCAACGAAATGCTGGCGAGAGGCTTACCGGCGGTCATGGACGTCCCAACGCGCGGCTGCCAGGCGCCTCCATGCGGAAGATGGATCCCAGCTCCTCTGCGCCCGAATTCGCCAGCGCCACCGTCTCGTTGACATTCAGCGTCCCATTCGCGATCTGGGCCGAGTTGACGACAAAGACGTTGGGGAGCGACGTGCGCAAGGACGGCCGGGAGCGCTCGGAGTAGTGTAGCGTTGACACCGCGAGCATTTCCCGGACTCGCGCCACTTGGAACGCGAGCACGTCGCGCCGATCGAACCGCGGGTACATCCGCTCCAGCGCGGCCACGAAGGTCTCGCGAATTTCCGCGTCGGTCTTCTGCCAGAATGAATCGCTCTGGGTGAGATATCTCGGCAGGTAGACGAGCGCGTTCCCCCCGAACACCGCCCGCTCGACCAGCGCAGTCGTCTCGATCACTCCGGTAAACGGCACCCAGGAGTCGGTAATGTTGGTAATGTAGAAGTCGGCGAGAGGCTTCCGCAGCAGCAGCGAGGGGCAGACGATGCCCTGATAAACCACGCTGTTCAATCGCTCGCGCTCCGCAGCCGACAGGTCCGGACAAAGGGCGATTATCTGGCCGCAGGGAACCGTGAGCACCACCCGGTCAAAGCAGTGTGTCCCGGCACCATCCAACTGTACTTCCACTCGGTCGGCGCGGTCTCGAACCGCAATGACGCGCCGGCCACAGAGGGTCTGCACTCCGCGCTGATCGAGCCGTGCCCGAAAGGCCTTCAGGATGGTGTCGTAGCCACCCTGTACGTAGCCGAACATCTCCCGCTTAAGCCCCGAGCGCCGGGCCGCATACATTCGGGCGATGATGGCCCAGATAAAAGCCGCGCTGGCCTGGCGGTAGTTCTCACCCAGCTTACTCCGCAACAGGGGAAGCCAGACCTGCTCCAAGGTGCGCCGGCCGGACAGCCGGCAGAGCCAGTCGGTAACAGGAACCCGCTCCAGGCGCTGCCAATTTCTGATCCGCGAGGCATATAGAATGGTACCGGCCAGCCTGATCTTGTCGCCTACCGACAGACGGGGAAATCGCGCAAAGTCGACCGCGTCCGAGAGCGAGTAGAGCGCGCCTCCGATGTAGAACCCGGTCCGAGTGGTACCCCACCGCAGCAGGTGGGTAAGGCCCAGCTGCTGCAAGAGTGCTCGGAGGTGCAGGTCCGAATGCAGGATGACGTGGTAGAACCGGTCCCAGGTAAAACCCCCAAGCGTCTGTGAGAGGGTGAGACCGCCAGTGATCGGCGCCGCCTCGATCAGGGTGACTCGCACTCCCCTTCCGTGTAGCCCGAGTGCCAAGGTCATGCCCAGGATACCCCCGCCCACGATAGCGACATCTCGCACCGGCGAATCGGTCATGGGACCGGCCTTCGCGAGGGAGGCACGACCTGAAAGGTGCTGGGGGTGCTCCTCATTCTGCCGCCATTGACGTGAGACATTGGGAACATTTTGCCTGTCGTTGATGCTCGTGGTGGGCCCTTGAGACGATCCCTGGAAGGGTGGGAGGGCCTCAATTGCATTCTGCGATAGTATGCAGCCCAAAAACAACGGCGGCAAGGCGGGCCGATCCGCCGGCCCTCCGAACCCGAAGGTACCTAGTTAAACCGCTCCCTAACGTTGACTTAGCCGCATCCATGCCAAGCGGCTCATCAGTCCGAGATGGCCCGCGATAGTCCGCAGCGTTTTCATTTTGGATCGTCCGAGCATCCTGGCTTCGAGGGTTGTTGGGTACTCCGCGATCGTTCCACCGCGCAGGACCAGTTTGCCGATGATCTCGGCGATCCCCAGGAAACCCGGCTCGAGAACGTCCAATTCGAGGACCGCCTTGCGCCGGTACACCCGGAAGCAACTGGTATAGGTATGGATCTTTTGGGGGGACAGTAGCCGGTAGACCGCTGAAGCCGCTTTGGAGAGGGAAAGCCGCCACTGAGGGACGTTTCGAACCGCGCCCAGTGGGTGGTACGGGGAGGCCGTCACCAAGTCGACTCCCTCGGTAAGCATCGGGATCATGCGTCGAAGCTCCCGCGGGTCGTAGGTGCAGTCGCAGTCTATCGAGCACACGATTTCGGAGCTCGCCTGCCGGATCCCGGTGAATATCGCGGCCGTGACGCCCCGGTTTCGCTCGCAGTGCACGATCACGCAGCCTGATTTCCCCTGGAACAGGAGCTCCAGCATTTCGAGGGTCCGGTCCTGACTCCCATCGTCCACAAAGATGAATTCGACGCGATAGGAAGGCTCCAGCACGTCCTCCACCTCACGGAGGGTGTTGGAGAGATACCGCAGCGCGAGCTCCTCGTTGTAGCAGGGAACCACGACGCTCACCTTGGTCCGGCTGTCCAGGACGCCCGCCTCCAGAGGAACGACCCGGATTGGGAGGGCCGCCTCTGCTGCTGGGAGCAGGCTTGCCTCGTGCCTGAGCCCCAAGTGGTCGGCTACCCCGTGGAACGAGTACTTGGACAGGTACTCCCGGATCATCGGCTCCATCTGCTTTAGATTCCGGTATTGCCGAATGGCCGCAGCGGCGGAGGCGGTGCTGATCCGCGGTTGTTCCGGGTCCAACTCCCAGGTGTGGAAATACATTACAAAGGGTGCCGCCACGTTCCGGTCCCAGTCGGCAATCGCTTGTCGCACCAGCGTGCGGGGGAACTGGCGGAAGTAGTTCCCACCGGCCACGGGCAGGTGGAGGCCCAGGATCTCGGCGGAGGATACCGGCACCTCCCAGATTGCGCCGCTTCGACCCTGATGCCGGTGTATGAACCGCCGCCAAGGCTCCCGGGCAAAGGCACGGAACAGAGGCTTGATGCTCGAATCGTAGCGGTAGCCGGCCTCAACCAGCATGTCCAGCGCCCATAGATCCGCCTTTCCGAACGACCGGTCGGCCACCCGGTACCCCAACACCGCCTGGCCGGTGGCGCGTTCCAGCGCCTCTCGGGAGCGGTGCACATCGTCCCAGAAGAGAGCGGGCGACATCTCTTTGATGCTGCGGTGGTCGTATCCTTTACTCGCCACCTCGTGCCCCCGATTGGCCACCTCTCGCACCAGCTCGGGAGCGGTCTCCGCTACCCATCCGAGGACGAAGAACGTCGCCCGTACCTCGAACTCGTCCAGCAACGCCAGCGTCCTGAGAGTGCCGATTTCGAGCCGCCGCTCGAACCGGTGCCAGAGGGCGCGGTCGATCAGCCCCTTAAAGGGAGAAAGGTGGTAGTAATCCTCGAGGACCACGGTGAGGATGTGGTGCCGGGGGGTCATCGCCGGTCGCCGTGCTGGAGTTGCTATGCGCCGACCGACAAGCATAGCGGTGCGATTCTCTGCACCGGTTCGGCTTACTTGCAAGACGCGATCCACGTACTATGCTTGCCTCCCCCTTCCACGCCGGCCCCACCACGGATCCGTGCGTCCTGCTCGCCGCGTGCGCCGCGTTGCGGGCCCCGTCGCCTGATGTACTGCTGCTCGGGGAGACTTCGTTACAGTGGCGCCTGAGGAAATAGACTGGCTGGCCGCTGAGCTTGGTAGGATTCCCGCGCTCTTGACCGTGTCGGTCTTGGGCAACCATGACTGCTGGTCCGACCCCTCCCGTACCTTCCGGCTTACCTGACCTGGCAGGGGACCGGTTTGATCCGGCGCTGTGTGAGCACACCCATGGCGGTCAGCTGGCGCTTCCCGGCGGAATGCCGATCGTAGTTCCACATCGCCCAGCCATTCCCATCCACTACCGGTAGTTGGCCAGGAGCGCGGCAATCGCGCCAGCCGCGTTCCCATCGCCGAAGATGCCGCTCGGACGCTCTGTGGGCCGGCTCTCGGCGAGGGCGGAGAGGATGCTGGTCCCGACTGCCCCGCCCAAGGGGGGCACCAACCGATTCCAGCCGGATGCTAACAACTCGATCCACTCTGTTTCCGCTCGCAGCGTGACGCAGGGGACCCCGTGGAAGAACGCTTCCTTCTGCACTCCCCCCGAATCGGTCGCCACGAGACAGGCGTGGTGCTCGAGAGTGAGCATGTCGAAATACCCCATCGGATCGACCACTGTGAGGCCCTTCGCCACCGCCTCCAGCATGCCCGCGTCCAGCAAGCTCTTTCGAGTACGCGGATGTAGCGGAACTACGACGGGTACGGCTGTCGAGACCTGGAGCAGTCCCTCAAAGATCGCGCGCATTGCCTCCCGGTCGTCGGTGTTCCCCGCCCGATGCACGGTGGCGAGCACGTACCCCTGAGGCTGCACGCAGATCCGATCCAGCACCGTACTGACGCGGAGCGCCCGAGCGGTGTGTTGTAGCACGGCATCGTACATCACATCACCAACGAGGTGGACGCGAGAGCCGGCGATGCCTTCCTGTCCGAGGTTGTGCACGGCGCCGACTGTCGGGGCCAGGAGCAACTCCGATGCGTGGTCTGTCAGGATCCGATTGACCTCCTCCGGCATCCGGCGGTCGAACGAGCGCAAACCTGCTTCCACGTGGGCGACTCTGATATGCAACTTCACCGCTGCCAGGGCGCCGGCCAGGGTCGAATTGGTATCGCCGTAGACCAGAACCCAATCGGGGTTCTCCTGTTCGAGGATCTTCTCGAGCCGCTCGAGCATCCTACCGGTCTGCGCCCCATGAGGGCCGGAGCGGACGTCGAGGTTGTATGCGGGAGGCGGAAGCTCCAAGTCGGCGAAAAAGACCTCCGTCATCTCCGGGTCGTAGTGCTGTCCGGTGTGGACGACGATCTCGTCTATCCCGGGGCGGAAGGAAAGGGAGACCGGGGCCGACTTGATGAACTGCGGACGTGCTCCGATGACCGTGACGATCTTCACCCGAGGCGCTCGGTCTCACACATCCAGGTTATTCACGTACTTCGCGTTCTTCTCGATGAACTGCCGCCGCGGCTCCACCTCGTCGCCCATCAG
>JACCQZ010000265.1 GCA_013813875.1 Gemmatimonadales bacterium
CGATGACGCCCTTGAGATCGCCCACCTCGTAGGACGAGGTGACGAGCGTGAAATCGCTGAGCCGGGTGTCGGGATTTTCGCCCCCGATGGTCACCGACAGGCCGACCCGCCGGCGCGATGCCAGCGCTTCCTTCAACAGATCCCGCCCTTCAGTGAGGCGCAGCAACTCCCGCATTCGGGAGTTGGAGGCGAACTCGGGCTGGTCGGCGAGCATCTGGGCGCTGCCAAGCACCACGGCGTTCTGTTCGTCGGAGAGATCGAAAAGTCCCTCGCGCTCGGCGATGAAGATGTTGAGCAGCTCGCGACCGTTGACCGGGCCGCCGGCGTCGCGAAGGCGCTCGGTGATGCTGCCGCGGATCTCCTGCAAGGTGAGGCCGTCCAGCCGCTCGTTGAGAATCCGGGCTACCTCGGCCACCGCCCCCTCACCTATCCGGCTGGGAATCTCGACGAAGATCGTCCGGACCACTCCGCTCCGCAGGTTGAATACCAGCAGCAGCCGCTCGGAGGAGACCGGCACCAGCTCCAGCCGTTCCAGTACCATCTCGTCCAGCGCGGGCGCCACCGCGACTCCCAGCTCCTGGGTCAGCACCCCGAGCACCTGGGCAGCCCGCCGCATGATCTCTTCGACCGCGTTACGGGATCCGACCACTTCGGCCCGCAGAGTGTGCTGGGCCTCATGGCTCGGCGGGGCCATCCGCATGATCTGGTTGACGTAGACTCGATAGGCGCGATCGGTGGGGATTCGGCCGGCTGAGGTGTGCGGGTGGAAGAGGTATCCCTTCTCCTCCAGCTCGCTCATGGTGTTTCGAATGGTGGCTGGGGACAGGCCCAGCCCGAAGCGCCGGGCAATGGTCTGGCTTCCGGCCGGCTCCGCAGTCTCGATGTAGGTCTGAACGACCGCCTCGAGCACCCGCAGCTCCCGCCCGCTCAACTGCTCTGGCGCTGGCATGGCGAGGAAACTTAAGCTACTGAAGCCACCAAGGCATCGAGCCGCAGCCACCCTTCGGGGGTCAGCAGGATCTTCTCGCCGCTGTCCGCTGCCCAACCGGAACGCACCCAGGAAGCGCGAATACCCGGCGGGATTCGGCCGGCGGGAAGGCCCTCTCGGGTCCGGAGGCCGAGGTACAGCTCCTCCAGCGCCACGTCGGCTTCTTCGAGCGATTCCCTACCGGCAACCACGCTGCTTTCACCGGCCACGGCACGCTCATAGGCAGCCCAGTCCCGGATGTTCCACTGGCGCTCGCTCTCCCAGCCGCTGTGAGCCGAGGGGCCCAGGCCGAGGTAGGGAGCCCGGCGCCAGTAGGCGCTGTTGTGCCGGGCCCGGTGCCCGGGGCGCGAGGCATTCGATACCTCGTAGTGCTCGTAGCCCCGTGCTGCCAGCTCACCGGCGGCGGCGAGAAACTCGGCCGCATAGCGCTCGTCGTCTACCGGCGTCACCTCCCCCCGGGTGGCCCACCGGGCGAGGGGAGTATGGTCTTCGACCGTGAGACCGTAAAGCGAGAGATGCTCCGGCCTCAGGGCGAAGGCCCCCTCGAGGTCCGCGGCCCAATCCCGGCCGAGCGCGGCGGGTAGTCCGAAGATGAGATCCAGCGACAGATCGTGGATGCCCGCCGCCCGCACCGCCTCGACTGCCGACTGCACCTGAGCCACCGAGTGGGTGCGGTGCATCCAGCGGAGCACGGCCGGGTCCAACGACTGCACCCCGAGTGAGATGCGATTGACGCCTGCCGCTCTCCACGCCGCCGCCCGCTCCAGCGTGACATCCTCAGGGTTGGCTTCGAGCGTGATCTCGGCGCCGGGTGCGAGCGGGCGGGCGGCCGCGATCCCCTCGATGATGCGGGCTACGCCGCCCGGAGCAAGGCGCGAGGGCGTCCCCCCGCCGAAATAAATGGTGGCGATGCCGGGCGAGCGCTGCCACACCGGATGGCGCTGCCAGCCCTGCCACTCGCTCAGCACCGCGCCGGTGTACGCCTCACTCGGCACCTCGCGCCGCACCGCGATGGCAAAGTCGCAGTAGCTGCAGCGCCGGGCGCAAAAGGGGACGTGGAGGTAGAGGTGCACATGTGAAATATGCACCCGGTGATGGCTGTGGGCGCTACAGGATCCTGAGCCACGAGCCGATGGCACCGCGACACCCCGATGTCATGCCGGCACCCCGCTGTCATCCCGAGCGGAGCGAGGGATCTAGCCCGCCACTCTTCGAGCCATTCCCTGACAAAATCCCTCGCTCCGCTCGGGATGACAGCGGGCGTGGCGTACCTCCACTCGGGGACGCTTCCCCCTACACCCGGCAGAAATTCCTCCCCGCCCGCTGCTCCACCACCCCGGCGATCTCCAGCCCACACAGCACCGCAAGCAACTTCTCAACCCGCAGCCCCGCCCGGGCGGCCAGATCGTCCAGCGCGACCACCTCATTGCCGATGAGCACCGCCACCTCGCGCTCCTCCGGACTCAGCGTCTCGGGGAGACGGCGGTCGCTGGGCAGTTCCACCGGCGCACGCGGCAGGGGTCGCTCCACCTCGGGATAGAGTTGCAGCAGATCGGCCGTCTCCAGCAGCGGAGTGGCGCCGTCTCGGATCAGCCGGTTGCAGCCGACCGACGAAGGACTGGTGATCGGGCCGGGCACCGCCAGGACTTCCCTTCCCTGCTCCAGCGCCGCGCCTGCGGTGATGAGGGCGCCCGACCCGGCGGCCGCCTCGATGACCACGGTGGCGCGGGCGAGACCGCTGATGATTCGGTTGCGGCGGGGAAAGCTGCCGGCGTGGGGGCGCTCGCCGGGAGGGAATTCGGTCAGCAAGAGGCCGTGCTCCACTACCCGCTGGTAGAGCCCCCGGTTGGCAGCCGGGTAGACCACTCCGAGTCCGTTGCCCAGCACTCCGATGGTGCCGCCTGCGGCGTCGAGCGCGGCGCCGTGGGCGACCGCGTCGAGACCCCGCGCCATCCCGCTCACCACGACGACGCCCGCATCGGCCGATTCGGCCGCCACCATCCGACAGACGGAGGCGCCATACGCTGAATGGTCCCGGCTACCTACCACGGCGGCTGCCGGGCGGGACAGCAGCTCCAGATTTCCCCGGGCGAAGAGCACCGGTGGCGGATCGGGAATGTGGCGCAAGAGCTCGGGAAAGTCGGGGTCGAAGGAAGCGAAGACCCGCGCGCCGTGGCGCTCGGCCTGCTCCAGGAGCGTGCGGCCGGCCAGCGGAGTGGTTTGTTTGACCGCGCTTGCCGCGGCGCGAGAAAACCCGGGCAAGGTGCATAGAAACTCGAACGGCGCCGAATGGGCGCCGAGCGGGGTGTGGCAGGTGGCGAGGAGAGTCTGGAGTCTGACGGGTCCGATGCCGGGGACCATCGCCAGCGCCAGCCAGGCGGCGCGTTCGTCGTCCATCTATTCCGCGTGCTCCCGGTCCCACCCGCCGGCGGCAGGCGAGAAGTGGTCTTCCGCCGGCGCGCCTGCCTTGGCCCGCTCCACGAACTTCCAGAGATACTCCTTGAGCTCGTCGAGGCCGGTACTCGCGACGCTGGAGATGGTGAGCACTCCGGCGGCCTCGGGCGCGTCGAGTGGCGGCAGCGGGTCGTCGGGCCCCAGCAGATCGCGCTTGCTGAGCAGAACCAGATGGGCTTTGGCGGCCAGCGTGTCGCTGTATTGCCGGACTTCCTGCCGCAGCCGCTCGTAGCTGGCCTGCGGGTCGGGGCTGTCGAGCGGGACCAGAAAGGCCAGCACCCGGGTGCGCTCCACGTGCTGCAGAAAGCGCAGTCCGAGTCCCTTGCCCTGATGGGCGCCCTCGATGATGCCGGGGATGTCGGCCACCACGAAGGTGCGATGACCCGACAGCCCCACCACGCCGAGGTTGGGCTCGAGCGTGGTAAAGGGATAGTCGGCGATCTTGGGCCGGGCCGCGGAGATGACCGAGAGCAGCGTGCTCTTGCCCGCGTTGGGCTCGCCCACCAGGCCCACATCGGCGATGAGCTTGAGGACCAGCTCGATCTGCCGGTCCTCGCCTTCTTCGCCGGGTTCCCATTCCCGGGGTGCCTGGTGGGTTGAGGTGGCGAAGCGCGCGTTGCCTCGGCCGCCGCGTCCCCCGCGGGCCACCCGCAAGGTGTCGCCCGCGCTGAGCACCTCTCCCAGTGGATCGCCGCTGCCCGCATCGCGAACCAGCGTACCCGGTGGCACCGGCAGGTAGATGTCGGATGAGGAAGCGCCGGTCTGGGTTTTTCCCCGGCCGTGCTCGCCCCGTTCAGCCTTCCATGCGGTGCGATAGCGGTAGTCCAGCAGGGTGGCGAGGTTGGCATCGCCCCTGACGTAGATGCTGCCGCCGTTTCCGCCGTCACCGCCGTCGGGCCCGCCCTTGGGTTTGTACTTGAAGCGGGCGAACGAGCTGGCCCCGGACCCTCCGGTACCCCCGGTAACCCGCACCACGGCGTGGTCTATGAACATCAGTTACCCGGCGACCAGCCCTCGCGCACGGTGCGCCAGAGCTCCTTGATTTTTTTCCACTGGTCGAAGGAGAGCAGCGGATTGACGATGGACAGCACCCCCTCGATCTGCCCGAATGTGGCGCCCGCGTTGAGGGCGCCGCGCAGATGGGAGTGGAGCTGCCGCGGCGCCTCCAGCACCGCGGTCTGCGCCACCGTGCACAGCTCCCGCCGCAGGAGGTCGAGTCCGGGACGGCCCAGGGTGCGGCCGTAGCCCTCGGTGACCATCCAGGCGTCCACGGCGGGATGCAGCACCCGGACGCTGTCGCGCAGCTTACGGTAGTTGTCGCCGTACACCTTGGCGCAGACCTCCTCGCCCCGCCGAGTCCACTCGGCGGTATGGCTGTAGTCCTGGCCCTCGTCGGTATCGGGGGCGGGCACGCCGCTGAACTGGCGCCAGACCACGAACGCCAGCAGGCCGCGGGGATAGCCGACCATCAACACCGATTGGAGCAGCAGCTCCTCCACCCACGCGGTGGGCACCTGGGACGACCGTAAGGGCCCTACCCTCTCCCGCAGCTCCGGCTCGTAGCCCTGCGCGATGGCCGCGGCGAAGCGGACGAGGTCGCGGGTCTGGGGATCGAGACTGTCTTGTTTCGCCATCCATCGTACCTCGGATGAAGAGAGGCGCCGCATTGATCCAACGCCGAGCTCATCTCGGGAGCGCGGCGCATGCAGAAGCTCGGATCTGCCGGAAGATAAGGGCCTGGTTACTTTTCGGCCCGATGCCATTCACCCGCAGGAGTCTGCTCGCCGCCGCGCTCGCTGCCGGTGTGCTCGCGCCCGTGCGCGCCGGCGCCCAAGCCTCCTCCTACATTCCGCTCGACGATCCGCGGTTGCCGCTGATCGAGCATCTGATCGCCCGCGGCGACATCCCCGACCCCTCACCCCTGGTGCGGCCGTTCCGCCGGCGGGAAATCGCCGAGGCGCTGGCCGCGGCCGACAGCGCCGCCGGGCACCCATCCGGGGGTCTCCTGCGCGCACTCCGCCTGGAGCTCGCTACGCCGGAGGGGGAGAAGGCCTGGCAGCTCGAGGGACGAGTGGGCGCGCAGGCCTACAGCCACCCACGCCGGGAGCTGCTCCACCCGGTGGGAACCGACGGAGTGCGACCCTACGCCGCTCTCCGGGCGGAGGCGGTCATCGGTCCCTTTGCGTTGGTAACCCGGCCCGTCGGCGAGCCGCGGCTGGTGGACGATCCCGACTGGCCCGGACGATCGGATCTGGAGTTCATCGGCCGCATGGCCGACGCCTACCTGAGCGCGCAGTTCGGCTGGGGGACCCTCTTCTACGGCCAGATGGACCGGAACTGGGGACCGGTCGGGCTTCCCGGCATCGGGCTCAGCAACTACGGCTATGGCCGGGAGGCGGCGGCGCTCGACGTGGGAACCCGCGACCTGCGACTCCACGCCCTCGCCGCCGATCTGAGCGACGAGTTTGACGCGGGGGGCGAGGCGGTCCACCGGTATCTATTTGCCCACCGGCTCGGAGTTCGGCTCTCCGAGCGCTTCCGCGCCGCCATCTGGGAGAGCACAGTGGTGGCCGGTCCTGACCGGAAGTTCGACGGCCGCTTCCGCAACCCACTCAGCCTGCTGCTGCTCGCCAACCAGTACGGCCAGGGAGACGACGGCGCCAACGTGATCGTCGGCCTCGACCTGCACTGGCGCGCCTTTCGCCGTGCCACATTCCAGGCCCAACTTGCGGTGGACGACTTCCAGTATCGAAACCAGAGCGGCCCGACCCGCTATCCCAACCGGTGGGCGCTCACGGTCTCGGGGTTCGGGCCGGTGGGCAGGACCCTCGGTTGGCGCGCACTCTACACCCAGGCCTCGAGTCTCGCCTTCCGCACCATAGATCCCTTCGAGAACTTTACCGAGCGGGGCGTAGGTCTGGGGCGCAACTTTGCCGACATGGACCAGCTGAGCGTCACCCTGTCGGTGCCGGTCATGCGGCACTGGCTGGTCACCCCCGAGCTCACCGTTCTGCGGCAGGGCCAGGGGCGCATCAACGACCCCTTTCCCGCCACTCCAGCCGAGGCGGGGCAGATTCCCCAGATCTTCATCGGCGTGGTCGAGCGCACCTACCGGGCGGCTGTGGGACTGAGCGGGCGCCGGGGCCCGCTCGACCTTCAGGCCACCGCCGGATTTCACCGGGTGGTGAACTCGCTGCACCAGGAGGGCAGCACGGTGCATCGCTTCGAGGGCCGATTGCAGGTCACCCTGGGGCTGCGTCGCGGAGGAGTGCTGCAATGACCCCGCCGCCGCTCGCGCGCGACCGCGTGGTGCAGTTGATCCAGCGGATGAAGGGAAGCCGGGTGGTGGTGGTGGGCGACATCATGATAGACCGCTACCTGGTGGGTGACACCGAGCGGCTTTCACCCGAGGCGCCGGTGCCGGTGGTGACGGTGCGGGAGCGGCACGCCGCCCTCGGAGGCGCGGCCAACGTCGCCGCCAACGTAGCCGCCCTGGGCGCCAACTGTCTGCTGGTCGGCGCGGTGGGCGACGACTCCGACGGCGCCGCCATCCGGCAGGAGTTGGCCGTGGCCCGGCTGGACGACCGGCACGTGGTGACCGTCGCCGGGCGACCGACCACTTCCAAGACCCGCATCATCGCGCGCTCGCAGCAGATCGTCAGGATTGACGACGAAGTGGACACCCTGTTCGACGGCCCGGAGCTCGCTCGCCTCATCCGGGTGGCCCGCGAGGCGCTGGCCGACGCCGACGCCCTGCTGCTGGAGGACTACAACAAGGGCGCGCTCGCTCCAGAGCTCATTGCCGCCGCTATGGAGGTGGCCCGACGCCGCGGCATCCCCATCGTGGTGGACCCCAAGTTCCGCCACTTCTTCGAGTATGCCGGGGCCACCGTCTTCAAGCCCAACCGCCGGGAGCTCGAGTCCGCGCTCGGCGCGTCGGTGGACCTGAAAAATGGAAATGCGCTGCCCGAAGTGCTGGCGCGCCTCAAGGTGGACAACCTGCTGGTGACGCTCGGGGGCGAGGGGATGGTGCTGGTGACCAAGGATGGCACCTCCAGCCACATTCCCAGCATCGCGCGGCGGATCTACGACGTCTCGGGCGCGGGCGACACCGTCACCGCATGGATGGGCACCGCTCTCGCCGCCGGCGCCACCGTACGCGAGGCAGCCCAGCTGGCCAACTACGCCGCTGGCGTAGAGGTCGGCAAACCCGGCGTCGCCACCGTCTCGCCCGAGGAAGTCCTCGCGGTGCACGAGGAGAGGTATGATCAGATCGGGAGGTTGAGGAGGGGAGGGGTTATTTAGTGCTTGGTAGGGCCAAGTGACAAGGGAAAAGTGACAAGTGACGGGAGTCGGCTCCGATGCCGGTTCAGCCCTTGTCCCTTGTCCCTTGTCACTTTTCCCTTGTCACTTTCCTGAACCTCACCTCACCCCTCAATCCCCGTCCCGAACCCCAACCACACCCTCCACGTCTCCCTCACGCTATCCACGAACTCGCGCAGCATCCGGGCGCCTTCGGCCTGGGTCGGGGCGAGCTCGACGGCGCCGGAATCGGCCATGCGGCCGCGAAGGACTTCGGCGCACTCGGCCAGGGCTACCTCGGCCAGCCGCTCCTTGTTCCAGGAGTTGCGCGGGCGCACGCCGGCCTGGGAGAGAAAGCCCAACATGTCTCGGCGAGTCCACCCGGCGATCCAGCCTTCCAGGTCGGTGGCCGGTACCACCAGGCCCCGGGCCAAAATCAGCTCGGTGGAGCGGGCGACATCGAGCCCGCGCTTGCGGGTTTCGTAGCGGCTCAGGCTGGCGAGGGTGCGAGGGGCCTTGGGGTCGGTACTCAGGTGACGCAGGGCGTCCACCGCGTGGGCTCGCGCGCCGAGTGGAAGCGTGGCCAGCACGTCGAGAAGAGACTGGAGCGGCGGCTCGACGGGGGGACTCAGCGGCGGCAGCGCCTCCGGCTCGATTTCCGGCCAGCTGGACCAGTAGCTCATCTCCTGACCCATGGTCAGCACGAAGGCGTTGCGGCGCTCGGTAAGCTCGCCGGCGTCGGTGAGCCGCAGGGCGTGGGGAGCCATGACCCCGGCCACGAAGTCGGCCGCTTCGCCGGTCATCACAAAGCCGGAGAACACCTCGTGCGCCGCCAGCAGCACCAGCGTCACCCGCAGATCGAGGTCCGCCTCCTCGCTGATGTTTGCCAGGTGCTGGTGAAGCGGCGCGGAGAGTATCGCCTCGGCCAGCGAACGAAAGCGCGCGCGGAACTCCTCCACCGAGCCGCCTGCCCCGGGGTTGGCTTCCCGCACCCGCCACAGATACTCGCCTACAGCCTCGAGATCCGCCCGCCGGACCCGCTCGCGCAACCAGAGAGAGAAGTCAACGCAGGGCACGCAGCTCGACGGACTGTGGGTCCGGGAGAGACAAGGGAACTCGTCGTGTCCCAAGCCGGCGGCGAAACTGAGCAGGTCATCGCTGATCGGATCGGCGCTCGACTCGGAGAGCGCAAGCGCGCCCGAGTGTTGTTCTGGAATCTCGAAGTTCACCTTTTGCCCTACACTAGGTGGTGCATTTGAGGCCCTTTGCCGGGGCCCAGGGATTCGCACCAAGTTTTCCGCCCAAAACCGCGCCAGGGCAAGGGCTCGGGGGCGAAGGCTGTCAAAGGGATGGGCGATGAGGGGCTCGAACCCCCGACCTCGCGCATGTGAGGCGCGCGCTCTAACCAGCTGAGCTAATCGCCCGATACACCGGGAGCGGGAGTCTAATACCTTGCGCTGTCCAGGGGCAACCCGGGCGGGGTAATTCCAGCTGAGAGCGGCGCCGTAACATACAAGGACACAACATGTTGCAGGCTTGAGCCGAAGTCGTTGCGAAGCTTCAAAGGTCGCCGCCAGGGTGCCGCGCCGCTCCCAGCCCCGCCGCGCGTCCGGTGGCCCACGCCCACAGAAAATTGTAGCCGCCGATGGGCCCGAAGGCGTCGAGCAGCTCACCCGAAAGAAACAGCCCTGGGTGGATCTTGCTCTCCATGGTGCGCGGATCAACCTCCGCGAGATTCACCCCGCCCCCGGTCACCTCCGCCTTCCGGTAGCCCTCGTCGCCGGTCCAGGGAAGCTCCCCCCGCACCAGCATCTCGATCAGTCGGAGCCGTTCCTCCCTCCTCAATTGCGCCAGCGGCCGCGAGGGGTCCACGCCGGCGGCGACGGCCAGCGCCTCCGCCAGGCGCTCCGGCAGCTTCCGGCGGATGACGCCGGCCACGGTGCGCGCGCCGTCGGGCCGAAGCGCCCGCTCCCAGTCACCCGCATCGAGGTCGGCCCAGCGGATCAGGAGCCGCCCCGAAGCATCGCCCTCGGCCCGCGAGCGCACCATCACGTGGGACACGTCCAGCACCGCCGGCCCGCTGTATCCATGGTGGGTAAAGAGGAAGCCGCCCGCTGACGAGGCGGAGCGTTCGCCGTCCCGGGCCACGATGCTCACCGGCAGAGAGATACCCGCCAGCGCTGCGAAGGGATGCGGATCCGACGTGATCGGGGTGAGCGCGGCATACGTCCGGTGGACCGTGTGGCCGAGCCGCTCGAGGATCCGAAGGCCGGCCCCGTCGCTGCCCGTGCTCGGCACCGACAGTCCGCCGCTGGCCACGATGACGGAGTCGGCCGTCAGCGGCGGACTGCCGTCGAGGGTAACCCGCCATCCCCCATCTTCCGGCGCAAAGTCGGTAGCCAGCGCGGCCATCATCAATTGAGCTCCCCGCCGGCGGGCCAGCGCCAGGAGCCCATCGCGTACATCGCGAGCTCGGTTGGAGGCGGGGAAGAGCTTGGCCGATTCGGCCTCTTCCACCAGCCGAAGACCGAGCTCCCGCTCGAAGAAGGCGACCTGGTCCCTCAGGGGCCAGGAGCGGACGATTTTTCGCAGGGTGTTGGGCGAGGAGTCGGTCACGAAGCGCGACTCGTCGAGCCGCGCCGGGAGGATGTTACAGCGGCCGCCGCCGCTGATGAGGATCTTTCGTCCGCCGTCCTTGGTTCGCTCGAGCAGCAGGGTGTCCGCCCCGGCCGATGCCGCGAAGATCGCCGCCATGGAGCCGGCCGCGCCCGCGCCGATCACTACTACCCGCCGCCGGCTCACCCACCCCAGCCGCTCACCTCGCTGAAACCAGCAGAATCCGGGCCGGTTCTTCGCTCCGGTTCTGCCACAGCCGCGGGGTGCCGGGCCGGATCGTCACCGCGTCGTCAGGGCCCAGCACTTGCTCCTCCTGGTCGAGTGTGAGCACCACACTCCCCTCCAGAACCAGCGCGAACTCCTCCCGGCGGGATGTATGCGGGCGGCTTGCGCTGGTGCCTCCGGGCTCCAGGGTCACCACGACCGGCTCCAACCTTCCTTCCTGGCCGTCCGCGCCGAGCGCCTCGATACGGGCCTTGGACCACCCGCTGTTGAGCGTCGCCCGCGCGCCGCGGCGCACCACGGGCGAACGGCGGGCCCCGGCGGTCTGGAAAAATTCGCCGAGCGTTACCCCCAGGGCCTCGGCGATCCGCTCCATGGACGAGATGGACGGCGACGCTTGCCCATTCTCCACCTGCGAGAGGAAGCTCGGCGAGAAGCCGGTGCGCTCCGCGAGTACCCGGAGCGACAGCTTGCTGGCTTCTCTGAGCCGTCGCACCGAGTTGCCCAAGTTGGCTGAGATCATGGGCCTGAGTGGAAATAAGTGCTGGGGTGGTGTAAAGTGATACTGAACACTGCACTGCTTAGGGCATTTTACCACGATTGCTGCTGATGACTCAGTCACCTGCTTGGGGCAGTGGTTCTGCGCCCGTGTGGGCATGGGGGCTCGGCCGGCTGGCGCCCTTGGTGCTTGCCGGGTGGCTTGGCCTCGACCTCGGCCTCCGCATGCTACCGGTGGAGCAACTCGGCGTGTCTCCGTTTACCGCTTCGCAGCGGTACGCAGGACGGTACGCTCCATTTCGCGCCAACGCCAGACTCCAGGTGTCGGAGCAAAGCGCCGGACAGAACGCGCTGACCGGAAACCTGACCCCCACCGAGCTACGGCCGCCGCTACGGTTCTCCACCGACGAGCTGGGGTACCGCCGCAACCCCGAGATACCCCGGGGCGCGGCGCCTCAGGTATTGATGCTCGGCGGGGACTCCTTTATCTACGGAGCCAATCTTTCCGATAGTGAAACGCTGCCGGCCGCGCTCACTCGGGCCTCCGGGCTGGCCGTTTACAACGGCGGGCGTTCCCACACCCAGCGAATGACCTTGAAGGACCTGGACTGGCTGCTCGATCAGCTCCCGGGCCGGCCGACCACGGCCGTGATGGTCCACCTGGAGCAGCACAATCCGACGCCGGAGGATCTCTCCCGCAGCTCGCCGATTACCGAGAATCTCAGCTACGTGCACTCGCTGGTCACCAACTGGTGGCTGGCGTCACCGTTGAGCAACGCCACCAGAAGGCTCTTCCGGGAGTTTGCCGACGACCGGATCCTGCCCAACACTTACCGGGATGCCATCGCCGAGTACACCCTTCCCGACGGTCGCCCGATGCTGTTTCGCGGCTCGGAAACCATGCCGTCCGCCCCGGGAGTGCTATCTCGGCGCACCCCCAAAAAGCTCCGCGATACCGCGGAGTATCTCCTCGCCTGGCGCGATAAGCTGGCAGCGCGCGGCCTCACCACCTACGTGCTGCTCATGCCCACCCGGCACACGCTGTACGGACCGTGGCTGGAAGAAGGAGAGTCCCGTAGCCGAGTGCTCCAGGCCGGTGAGAATCTGAGTCTCCTGGCGGAGGAGCTCCGAGCCAACGGAGTTCCCACCATCGACGGGCTGACCGTCTTTCGAGAAACCGCGGAACAGGATCTCCGGACCGGTGACCTCCCCTTCTATCGCGAGGACAATCACTGGACGGCGGAGGGAGTGGAGCGGATGGCAGCGGTCCTGGCTGATACCCTGGCCAGCGCGGTGCCCGCCGCCACCACGATCAGCCGGCTGGCTGGGGACTCGAGCTCCGCCCGCTGATGCTCCACCAAGGCGCTGACCGCTGATGCTGTTCAACAGCGCCGTCTTCCTGTTTCTCTTCCTTCCGATTACCTACGGCGTCTTCTGGGCGCTGTCCACCAAGAACGCCCGCTACATCTGGCTCACGGTAACCGGGTACGTCTTCTACGGGTACTGGAACCCGTATTTCTGCCTGCTGATGCTGTTTTCCACCCTGGTGAGCTACACCGCCGGGCTCGCCTTTCTACGGTGGAAGACCCCGCGGCAGCGGCGTTTGATACTGACGCTGCCGGTCGTGGTGGATCTGACGCTGCTGGGCTGGTTCAAGTATGCCGATTTCGCGATCGGCAGTTGGAACTGGGTGACGGCGTGGGGCGGACGCCCGCCGCTGGCCCCGCTCGACATTCTGCTGCCGGTCGGCATCTCGTTCTACACCTTCCATACCATCACCTACATCGTGGACGCGTACCGCGGACACATCACGCCGACCCGGAACTTCTGGGAATTCAGCTGCTACGTATCCCTCTTCTCCCAACTGGTGGCCGGTCCCATCGTTCGCTTCCGGGAGCTGCAGGCGGACCTGGAGGGTATTGATCACGCCAACCGCCGCCAGTTCCTCGACCTCGGCTGGTCGTTCTTCATCATCGGGATGGTGCAGAAGGTACTGGTGGCCGACACCATAGCGTCGGTCATTGACCCCGCGTTCGAGAACGTCTCGGCGCTCTCCACCGCCGGGGCGTGGCTCTCCATGTTGGGATACAGCTACCAGCTGTACTTCGACTTTGCCGGTTACAGCAACATGGCCGTGGGGCTGGGCTTTCTCTTCGGCATGCACATCCCGAAGAACTTCGACTCCCCGTACAAGGCCTTGAATCCGTCCGACTTCTGGCGCCGCTGGCACATCTCCCTGTCGCGGGTGCTGCGCGACTACCTCTACATTCCGCTGGGCGGCAGCCGCGGCGGGGGCTCCGCGGTGTACCTCAACCTGATGATCACCATGCTGCTGGGTGGACTGTGGCACGGCGCGTCGTGGACCTTCGTGGTGTGGGGGGGCTATCACGGCCTGCTGCTCTGCATCTACCGCCGCTTCGGCTCCCACTGGGACCGCCTTCCCGAGTGGTTGCAGCGGGCGGGGACGTTTCTGCTGGTGGTGGTGGGGTGGACCTTCTTTCGCGCGGTGACCTGGACCGAAGCCACCGAGCTTCTCGGTACCATGTTCGCGCCGGTGGCGGGAGTCCTTCCCATCGGGACGGCGGTGCTCTGCGCCATGCTCCTCCTGGCCGGCGGCATCGCCCACTTGGCGCCCAACTCCTTCCAGCTCAGCCACCGCTGGTCGCCGGCGGCGGCTGTGGGGCTGGTCGGCCTGCTGGTGCTGGCGCTGGTGCGGATCTATGGCGCCGACAGCTCGCCCTTTCTGTACTTCCAGTTCTAAGCCCTGGTGCATGCCTGCGTCCGCCGAGGCTCCGGTGATGGAACCTCGGCAGGCGGGTTACTTGGGCACCCACAGCGTGGCAAAGGGGCCGCCGGTAGCGTCGAGGCCTCCAGCTGCCGTCCTGCTCTGGCCCACGATCTGGCCAGCCGCATTGATGCCGTTGGCGCTGCTGTACTTGCCGCCAAGCGAGGGCAGATCGGTCGAGACCCCGTCGCACCACACGTAAGCCCGGAACCCGTTGTCCACGGTCTGGCGTTGACCGACAATGAACCCCGCGTCGTTGATGCCTGAGGCGCTGCTGAGCACTCCCGGCACGCCGAGGTTTTTCATGGTTCCATTCTTCCAGATGAAAGCACGGTATTTCCCGTTGGCCAGGGTGCTGATGCCCACGACCTCACCATCGGCGTTGATGTCAGAGGCACTGCTGAAGTTCCCGCCCAGCGTGCCGAGATTGGTCAAGACCCCGTTGGACCAGCGGACGGCCCGCTGGTACCCTCTGGGCGAGCTGCCCTCGCCCGCCACCTGGCCCGTGGCATTGATGGCCGCGGGGGAAAACACGCCCAGATCGGTAAACTGCTCCCTGTAGTACCGGAAGGCGCGTCCGCTCCGACCCACGATCTGGCCGGCGGCGTTGATGTCGCTCGCTCTGCTGGTCGAGGCGCCGAAGGTGCCCAGATCGGTTATGACCCCGTCTTTCCACGCAAAGGCGTGCTCGGCTCCGCTGGCCGTCGTACTCACCCCCACCACTTTGCCGGCACGATTGACTCCATGAGCCGAACTGCAGCAGCCGCCGAGCGTTCCCAGGTCGGTCATCACCCCGTTTCGCCACAGAAAGGCGTGGATGTTGTCGCCGGTGGGTCCGGTCCAACTCTCGCCGACGACGTGGCCGACGGGGCTGATGTCGTAGGCCACGCTGACGGTGCCCCCGAGGGTGCCCAGGTTGACGGCGGTGTACCCCGATGCGGCCGCCGCCGCC
>JACCQZ010000297.1 GCA_013813875.1 Gemmatimonadales bacterium
GCGACGACGTACCCCTGACTCGCCACGTACTCGGCCAACACCGCCTGATCGTGTGCCTTTTGGTCCTCTCCCTGGGCCAGCAGCACCAGCGGGAATGAGCCTGCCGAAGGCGCCGCATCCCGAAGCGCCCCCAGCGGGCTGCGAAACCAGGTGTCCACTACCCGGTCCGGCACTCCCCGGGACGCCAGCGATGCGCGGTACTCCTCCTCCGCGCGCTGGCCCGCGGCGCTGTCGGCTGGGTGCTCCTCCGCGGCGAGGGCGACGTACTCCCCATAGGTGAGCGGCGTGCCCCCGGCGGCGGAAGCGGTGGGGTACCAGAGGGCGATCTGCAGCGGCTTCGGCGGTGCGGAATCGGCCTCTGGCCGGTTGGAGTCGGCGGCGAAGAGCAGATTGAATCCGACGGCATGTTTTCCCGGGGGGCGGGCCCAGGGAACCGACGTACCCTGCCCGGCTCCCGAGGTAGCGAGTCCGGCCAGCAGTCCGAGGAGGAGAGTCGCCGAGCGGAGCATAGTGCTCAGAGCGCCTCGCGCGCCGCGGCGAGGCGGTGGATCTCGACGCTGTCGTGTTGTTCCTTCGCCCGCCGCTGCAGCCCCTCGAAGTCGAGATCCCCGAGCTCGGGATGACGGGAGGCGGCCACTTCGAGTGAGCGCCAGAGAGCCAACTTGCCGTAGATGCCCGTGGCCAACATCTCCAGCATCTCCAGCCGGCCGATTGCCGCGGGATTGCCGGAGTCGCGGAGCTTGGGTCGCCCCGCCTTTTCGGCCAGCCAGGCGCCGGCCTTCTTGAGGGGACTTTCGGCGACGCCGATGCGCTTGAGCAGGTGGCGAAGCAGATCCTGATCGTCCTCGATCGCCTCGAGCAACTCCGAGAGGAAGGATTGCAGCGGGGAGCCCTCGCTCGACTCGATCGCGCGCTCGAGCACTTCGACGGCGGTGATCGAGCCGGCCAGGTGATCGTTGAGGTAGGTTCCCAGCGCCTCCTGAGTCATCATGTGCTTCGGGAAGAGGAAGTGGCCGCGGCGCTGCGCGCCTGGGCCAGATAGCCGGGCTCGAGGTCGAGCAGGCTCGCCAGCTTTCGCACCAGCGTGGCCTCGTGCTGGGCGATCTGTCCGTCCGCCAGGATCACTCCCCACATCACTTCGGCCAGAACCATCTTCTGCCCCAGGTCGTACTGCCTGGCGATGAGCCGGGTAAACTGGAAATGGTCTATTGACTGGCTCCGCTCCGCCTCCGCGAGAGCGATCAGCTCGGCGGCGGTGGCCGGCTCCACGCCGAAGTGGCGGCCGAGCGCGCTCTCGATGTGGGCCAGCTCATCGGGGCTGAGCTCGCCGTCGGCGTGGGCCAGCTCGAGGAGAAGGGCGCAGGCCGCCAGCTGAATTCCGCCGGAGGGGGCGCGGGGATCGGTTGGCGGGGCGGCCTCCGGTGCGCGGAGGATGTTGCGAGTGACGAAGCCGTGGATGGCGTCGAGCATGTAAGGTCCTGGCGGAAGACACGCTGAAAGATGGGGGGATCGCGGCGTGGGGGCGACCCTCTTGCCCGGTCTTGATCTCAGTCGGGGCGCTGGGGCCGTCACTCGGATCGTCACTCCGCCCCCGCCGGCCAGCTCCCACCCAGCGCCCGGTACACCGCGACCAGCGCCATCGTCGCCTCGGTTCGGCCCTGCTCGAGCTGACTCTGCGCCTCCAGCACGGTGCGCTGGGCATCGAGCACCTGAAGGAAATCCGCCACCCCACCCTCGAACCTGAGCCGCGCCAGGTCCGCCGCCCGCTCGCTCGCCTCCGCGGCGTCTCCCAGAAACGCGAGCCGGGCGCCCGCGGTGCGATAGGTGACCAGCGAGGTCTCCACCTCGCTTGCCGCCCGCAGCACGGTCTGCTCGTATCGCGCTCTCGCCTCCGACTGCCGCGCGCGGGCCGCGTCCACCCTCGCCTTTACCCGCCCCAGGTTGAGCGCGGGCCAGGAGATGACCGGACCGACGGCGTAGCGCGAGGCGCCGCTCTTGCCCAGCGAGTCGAAGGTAGTCGCGGTGAGACCAGCGCTGCCGAAGAGGTCCAGCCGCGGCAGATACTCCGAGCGGGCACTGCCGACGAAGGCGCTTTGCGCCGCGAGCAGCCGTTCGGCGCTCACCACATCGGGGCGTTGCAGCACGAACGAGCGCGAGTCAACCACCGGCAGGCTCGCCGGCAGCGCCGGCGGCGCGGCGCGGGTGGCGAGTTCTGGCGCGACGGCCCCTGGCGCCCGCCCCACGAGCACGCCGATTTGGTACTGCGCCGAAGCGATTCGCGAGTGCAGCAGCGGAATGGCGGCAAGAGTGGAGTTGAGCTGCGCGCTCGCGCGCTCGGTATCGAACGGGGTGCCGCGGCCGGCATCCAGTCGCTGCCGCGTCAGGCGGAGACTCCGGCGCTGGTTCTCGGCGTTTCGCTCCGCCACCGCGAGCCCGCTCTGGGCGCCGCGAAGCTCGAAGTAGGTCGTCGCCAGCTCGGCCGCAAGCAGAATCTGCACGTCCCGCAGACCTTCGCGGGCCGAGGCCACCAGCGCCCCTTCGCCCTGCAGGTTGCGCCGGAGCCGGCCGAAAACATCTATCTCCCACGATGCCTCTACCCCGGCGTCCCAGACGTCCTGGTCGGGGAAGGCTCCGCCGAAGCCGGGAAAGCCGGCGCCCGAGAGACGCTGGCGGGTATAGCCGCCCCTGGTGGTGATGGTAGGCGCGAGGTCCAACGCCGCCTGGAGCCGCGCCGACCGGGCCCCGAGCACCCGCGACTCCGCCACCCGCACGTCGAGATTGTTCTGCAGCGCGCCGCCCAGGAGTCGGATCAGCGTCGAGTCGCCCAGCGTTCTCCAGAAGGCGGCGGGAGCGGCGGCCTCCGGCGGGGCCTCGGACAGATTCTGGAAGCCCGGTTGCAATTGCCTCGGCGCCGGCGAACGCGGCGCCGCCCCCAGGCCGCAGGCTCCCAGCAACAACGACAGTCCGGCGAGTGCGAGCTTACGCATAGGCTTCGGCCTCTTGAACCGGTAAGAATACAGTTGGACAACCGTTTGACCATTTGCCATACAACAGCCGATAGCCCCCGCTTCCCCGCCCTACCTCCGCCGCCTCGGCTCCTGCTTCACTTCCCGATCGCAGGGTCCCGCGACCCGCCGCAACAATTCCGCCGCGTACGCCTCCAGCACCTCACGCCGCACCCGGCAGCGGACGAACTGTCCCTGGCGCTCGGTATCCACGATGCCGGCTCGGGACAGTTCCTTCAAATGGTGCGAGATCGTCGCCTTGGAGACCGGGAACTCCGCCACCAACTGCTGGCAGGGACAGTCCTGCTCCCGGGAGATGGCCTCCAGCACCGCGACTCGCCTTGGATCGGAAAGAGCCTTGGCGATGCGCTCGAATTGATCTCCCACCAGTTGGTGGGTCGGGCGGGGTTGCGCGGTCACGGTTAGATACTCATCTAACTATCTATCTTTGTCAAGACTCAGCGGAGCATCCGGCGCTTGCGGTACGCTCCGCAGGTGGGATCGCCGGCCCGCTGCCTCCCCAGAGTGCTGGGAAGCCAGGCGTCCGCCCGAGCGGTGTCGGCGGCGGTGATAGCGCTGCGGTATTGCGCCCGGCACTCGACGATCACGTGCTGGATCTCCGTTCGCATGGTCCCCACCTGGTCGGTGCGGCCAAGCCAGCGGGGCAGAAGCGCGATCAGGGCGCCGGCCACGAGGAGGATGACGAGCAGCGCCCGCGAGCCGAGCGCGCCCGCCTCCCCGTTGCGATCCACCCGCTCCATCAGCTTGGCCACATCTTCCGGGGTCAGACCAACGTCCTGCAGGATCGCCTCGGTGCTCGGGCGGGCAAAGTCCTCCCGGCGCGCCTCGAAGACGAGCTCCCATGCCAGCGGGCCGTCCAGCTCCTGCTGCTGCCGGAGCACCCACCCGCTCTCTTCGACGAAGAGGTGCATGGCGTGATCGAGCGAGTCGAATGTGTTCTCGCTCCAGTGGCGGTCGCGCGGGTGCCAGAAGCGGCTGACCAGCGCTGTACCCTCGGCCGACGAGTCCCCCTGTTCAGCCGCCCGGGTAGTCACCACCACCAGGTGCACCCGGCCCGAGCGCCCGGCCTCGAGCAGCTCCGCCGCCGTCGCCGTTTCGGCGGTGGGGGCCTCCGCCAGGACGGGCACCCTCTCGTCTTCCTTATGCATGTCGCTTCTCCAGGTCCGCGAACCGAACTACTGGGAGGGTCCCACCGGCATGACGGGCGCCGTTGCCAGGTAGCGGGCGAGCGCGGAGGCGTCGAGCTCGCGGCCGGTGGCCCGCCGGATCTTGACGGGCCACGGCACACTCGCGCCGGGGGCGTAAAAGTGCTCGATCAGCCATCCCGCCACTCGCGGCTCGTGGGAGAGATCTTCGACTCCCAGCTCGGCCCGCATCGCCTCGCGGAGCTGGGCGGCGATCATGTTGGCGTAGAGATAGGACTGAAAGTAGAGCGGCGAGGTGCCGAAGAAATCGCGGGTGGCCGCATGGTCGCCGGGTGGCAGCTCCAAGGCGAGGAAGCGGAGATGCGCAGCGCGGTAGAGTGAGTCGAGGTCGGCCCGGCGGTCCTGGTAGGCGTGGATCTCGGCCCAGGCATTGAGCCCGATGGTGCGGCGGAGCCAGAGCAGCTGCTGCAGCTTTCCCAACCGTTCCAACGCCACCGCCTGCTCCGGATCGAGTCCCGCCGCGCGCTCCAGCCAGTGGCGGTCGTAGGCGAAGTGCCCGATCGTCTCGGCGAGTCCCTCGCCCATGGGGGTTTCGTCGGTTTGCAGGAAGATGAGCGGCTGGTCCGGCCTGAGGTGCACCAGGTTGAGGGTATGGCCGTACTCGTGAAAGAGCACCTGATAGAACCGCGAGCCGGTAAACGGGTTGGACAGCAGCCGCGCCTCGTACGCCGGCCGGATCGGGAAGGCGATTCCGCCGGTGGGCACGTCCCAGATCGTCACCGTGATGGGAAGGCTGTCCACGGCAAAGCCCAGCTCCCGCATCAGCTCCCTCAGCCGCGGCACCCCTTCGGACTGGGGATAGGCGTCGGCCACCTCGGCCTCCTGCAGCCGGAACCAATAGCCCAGGTCCCACGGCTCCACCTGCTCCACCTGCAGGTCCCGCCGGACCTCGTCGAGCATCGCGAGGTACGCGGGGCGGGTGGCTCGCTCGAACTGGGCGAGGTCGCGGATGACCTGGGCGGGAGTAAGGCTCGCGCGGATGAGCTCGCGCTCGGCGCCGTCGGCGAAGCCCCCCTGCCGGGCGAGCCGATCGGTGAGAGTCATCGCCTGCCGGATCGGCTCGCTGGTTCGCACGGTGATCTGCAGTCTCGCCTCGAACGCGCTTCGGCGCAGCTCGCGGTCGGCGCTGGTATCCACCAGCTCGGCGAGGACCGTCTGGGTGACCTCCTGCCCGGCGACAGTGTAGCGGAAGTGGCGGAAGGTGTCCTGGATGGCGGTCTGGAGGTCGGCGCGGGCGAGGGTAAGCGCGACATCGGCTTTGGCGCCGAGGAAGTCCTTGGCGTGGATCTCGAGGCGGCGGGCGAGCACCGAGTCTTCCACCCGCCCCTGCCAGCGCTCGATGACCCGGGCGTAGTCCCGGCGGGTCTGCAGCTCCGCGATGAGCCGGTACACCGGCCCGGCCTGGTGGTAGCGCTCACCCTTCCATTGATAGTACCACTCCAGCGCCGCGGCCTCTCCCAGGGCGAACTCCTGCACCTCGAGATCATCGAGAAAGTTGCGCAGCTCGGCTTCGCTGCGGATGGCGGGCGCCGCGCCGCCCAACGGAAGGTGGGTGCGGACTGTATCAACTTCTGTCTGGGCCAGAGCCGCGGCGGGCAGCAGCAGCATCGCAGCGAAGGGCAGACGATGGAGACGCATGCGAGTCACCGCTGCAGCGCTCCGAGCTTCTCGTTCATCTCCCGGTCCATCTGGGTGCGAAGCTCGCCCAGACGCTCGGCGTAGGCCGCGAGCGCGCGGTCCATCTCGTCGCGCGGGCCCCATGGGGGCACCGGCGCGGGACGCAGATCGGCGTCCAGCGACACGAAGACGATGACGCAGTGGCCGGTGCGGCGCCGCTCGGTGCCCTTGGGATCGCCGGCGTAGACATCCACCGCAATGTCGAGGCTGGTCCGTCCGGTGCGTATCACCAACGCCCGCACCTCCACCAGCTCGCCTACCCTGATGGGAGCGAGGAAATGGATGCCGCCTACATAGACCGTCACACAATAGGTGCCGGTCCAGCCGGCAGCGCAGGTGTAGCCCGCCTGGTCTATCCACTTCATTACCGCGCCGCCGTGTACTTTGCCGCCGAAGTTGACGTCACCGGGCTCCGCCAGAAAGCGGAGCGTAACGCCTCGCTGCCGTTCCACCGTGGTTGCTTCTCCCGTCCGAGCCGAATGGAACATCGGGGGCGCCGCTCCGTCAGGCAAGGACAGGCGATAGGGGTGACGCAGCGCACCGCGAAGGTCCAAGCCGACCTTGCATCTCGTCCGCCTCACGTCGCTCGCTCATCGGTTTCCGGAGACTGGAAGGCATGCCCCCCAAGCCATCGCTGACGACATTCGACGCCGTGGCGCTGATGGTGGGCCTGGTTCTGGGAGCCGGGATTTTCCGCACGCCCCAACTGGTGGCCCAGAATACCGGCAGCGTCGAAGCATTCCTGGGCCTCTGGGCGGTCGGAGGAGCGGTCTCGCTGATCGGCGCTCTCTGCTACGCCGAGCTCACCACCGCCTACCCCCACGCAGGCGGAGAATACCACTTTCTCCGGCGGGCGTTCGGCAACGGTCCCGCCTTTCTCTTTGCCTGGTCCCGCTCGACGGTCATCCAGACCGGCTCCATCGCCATCCTGGCGTACGTGTTCGGCGACTATCTCGCCCCCGTCCTCTCTCTGGGCGAACGGGGATCGGCCTTCCTGGCGGTGGCCGCCATCGTGGGGCTCACCGGCCTCAATATCGCCGGGCTCAGGCGGGGGAAGAACACCCAGGTGGTGCTGACCCTCATCGAGCTCGCCGGACTTACCGCGGTCATCGTCGCGGGATTGTTCCTGGTGGACTCGGCGCCGGCCCGGGCCCCGGCGGCGGGATCGGGAGTGTTGGCGCCGGGGCTGGCCCTGGTCTTCGTGCTGCTCACCTTCGGCGGCTGGAACGAGGCGGCCTAC
The DNA here is from genome assembly GCA_013813875.1 of Gemmatimonadales bacterium. Lineage (GTDB taxonomy): Bacteria > Gemmatimonadota > Gemmatimonadetes > Gemmatimonadales > GWC2-71-9 > CAVVWJ01. The sequence goes on from JACCQZ010000297.1 coordinate 7,149, forward strand.
ATCTCGGCGGAGGTCCGCGGCGGTCCCCGGGGCATGGCTCGGGCGCTGCTCTGGGGGACCGGGATCATCACCGTGCTCTATCTGCTCGCGAATCTGGCCTACGTCAAGGCGCTCGGCTTCGCGGGCGTGGCGGCCTCACCGGTGGTGGCGGCCGACGTCATGAGCGCGGCCGGGGGCGCGTGGGGCGCCACGCTCCTGAGTCTCATCGTGGCGATATCGGCGCTCACCTCCATCAACGCCACGATCATCACCGGCGCTCGCAGCACCTACGCCCTCGGGCGCGACTTCGAGCCGTTGCGGATTCTGGGAGAGTGGAAGGAGCAGGGCAGCACTCCGGCCAACGCCCTGCTGCTTCAGGGAGCGATCGCGCTCGCTCTCGTCGCCTTCGGAGCCATCGCCCGCGGTGGCTTCGAGGCGATGGTGGCCTATACCGCACCCGTCTTCTGGTTCTTTCTCGCCCTCGTCGCGCTGTCGCTCATCGTGCTGCGCCGCTCCGAGCCGGACGCGGTGAGGCCCTTCCGGGTGCCGCTCTATCCGCTGACGCCGCTGTTGTTCGGCGGCGCCGCGCTGTTCATGCTCTATTCCAGCGTCCGCTACGCCGGCAGCGGCGCGCTCCTCGGTGTCGCCGTCATGCTGGCCGGCGTGCCGATCCTCATGCTCGCCCGGTTCCGGGCCACCCGCCCGGTTCGCCATCCCGAGTCCGTCTGAGTTCGTTTTCGGAGGTCATGATGCGAGTTCGCTCTTTTTCCTATCGTTCCCTGCTTCCCGCCCTCTTCGCGGGCGGCCTGACGGCGTCCGCCGCCGCCCAGGAAACCGCCAAAGAAGCCAAACGGCCCGACGTTCATTTTGTCCCCACTCCGTATGAGGTGGTGGATTCCATGCTGGCGATCGCCGACGTCAAGAAGAGCGACCGGCTGTTCGACCTCGGCAGCGGCGACGGCCGGATCGTGATCGCCGCCGCCAAGCGCCACGGCACCCGCGGCGTAGGAATAGACATTGATCCCGAGCGCATCAAGGAAAGCCGGGCCAACGCGAAGAAGGCCGGCGTGACCGACAAGGTGGAGTTCCGCCAGGCCGACCTGTTCGAGACCGATCTGAGCAAGGCGTCGGTGGTGACGCTCTACCTGCTGCCGCAACTCAACCTCCGGCTCCGCCCCAAGATTTACCGCGAGCTTCAGCCGGGATCCCGCATCGCCTCCCACGCATTCGACATGGGCAGTTGGGAACCGGACACCAACTTCACCGTGGGCTACAGCGGCGTCTATTACTGGGTGGTCCCGGCCAACGTCGGAGGCGAGTGGAGCCTCACCGCACCCGGCGGGCGGCAGTATACCCTGTCGCTGACCCAGAAGTTTCAGAAAGTCGAAGGCAAGGCGCAGCGGGATGGCCAGGCGGTGAAGCTGGAGAGCGCCCGGGTTCGGGGCGACAGCGTTACGATCTCGCTCGCGGATGGTGGCTCCACCCTCCGGCTGCAGGGGCTGGTGGACGGCGGCAGCATGTCGGGGGCGATCGGCGGCTCGGGAACCAACGGCAACGGGAAATGGACCGCCACGCGCAAGGGGCCGGCGCCGAAGCTGGGGCAGGAGACGGAGGACTGACGGGGCGTAGGTTGCCGGGCGCTGGGGGCGGGGGCGGGGCAGGTATCCTGTCGGAGCCGCTCCCGTGCGAGCACGCTGAGCTGGTCACGTTGAGCTTGTCGCGCTGAGCGGAGCAAAGCGGGCATACCTCAGGTCATGCCCCCTTCGCTCCGCTCAGGGTGACAAGACCATGCTCGGGCGCCAGCGCACCAACGGCGTACCCATCAGGGCGTCACCGCAACCTCCCGTACTTCTTCAGCGTAGCTCGCAGCCGGTCGTGTGGAATGGCCACTACCGTGTGGCCGTCCACACCCGTCATCGTCTCCCCCGCCACCAGCGCGTTGATAATCGCTTCCTCCGTCGCCAGAATCGTGGCGCTGAACAGCCGGTTGAGGCGCTCGTTGGGCAACATCTCGACTCTGACCGGCGGCCCGTCCTTCGCGGCGGCGCCGCCGTTGGCGGTGGAGAAGGCGATGAAGATGTCGCCCGATCCATTACCCCCGGTTCCCCCGGTGCGGGCCAGCCCGAGCGCGGCCCGCTTCACCACCCGATTCATCTGGTGCGGAAGCAGCGGCGCGTCGGTGGCGACCACGATGATGATAGACCCCTGCTCGTTGTCCCGATCGGCGCCTGAGGTAAAGGGCGCGCTATCCCCCAGCTCCCGGCCCACCGGCACTCCGGCCACCTGCAGCTGATAGCGCACGCCGAAGTTGGCCTGAACCAGCACCCCGACGGTGTACCCGCCCTCGTTGCGAGTGAGCCGGCGCGACGCGGTCCCCGTGCCGCACTTGAACTCGAAGCAGATCATCCCGGTCCCACCGCCCACGTTTCCTTCCGCCACCGGCCCCGACCGGGCGTGACCCAGCGCCGCGAGCGCATCGGCTTCGCGCACATGGAAGCCGTTAATATCGTTGAGCCAGCCATCGTACGTCTCGGCGACGACCGGATAGGAATAGTCCTGGTACATGGTGCCGTTGCGCACCTGCCATTTCACCACCGCATCGCGCACCACGCCCACGCTGTGGGTGTTGGTGATCATGACGGGGCCCTCGAGGAACCCCGATTCTTCGAGCCACGTGGTCCCGGTCATTTCCCCATTGCCGTTGAGGGGAAACCACCCGCCGAACACCGGCTCGGCCGAATTCCTGCCCCGGGGGAGGATGGCCGTGACGCCGGTGCGAACGGCGCGAGGAGCGCCGGAGCCGACCCTGGCCTCCCGGATGAGAGTGACCAGCCCCACCTGGACACCGGGCACGTCGGTGATGGCGTTAAGAGGACCTGGGGCGCCGTCGAAGGGAATGCCGAGCTCGCGGGCCCTGGGCTTGTTCTGGGCCTCGGCGGATGAAGTCGCCGCGAAAAGCATCGCGCCGAGAAGGGCCAGAGCTGATCTGCTGGGCATGCCCAACGCTAGCCGCCACCGGGACTCTCCGCCAGACTTGAGTTCGTGACGCCGGTCATGGTCTACCTTCCCCGGCACACCTCACTGTGTGAGAGCCGGCCGGAGAGGATCCAGGGCCGGATCCGCCCACCCCAGCAACCGGAGCCCGATGGCATTCCGTCTGCGACGCCACTGGCGCCGGATTCTCCTGATCATTGCCCTGGCCGTCGTCGGACTGCCGGCGGGGACGCTGGCGCTGCTCCAGATCCCGGCGGTGGCGACCTGGGCGATCAGGCGGCTGGTGCCGCTGGTTCCACTCGAGGCCGGCTACGAGCTCGAGGTCGGACGGGTGAGTGGGAGCATCGTGGGTGGAGTGCAGCTGGAGGATGTGCGGCTCCGCCGCGCCGGGCGCGAACTGGCGAGGGTGGACCGCCTGAGGGTCGGCTACGACATCCGCCGGCTGCGTGGACGGAACATACGTCTGCGCGAGGTGATCGTGGACGGGGCCCACGCCGCCGCCCGCCGCGAGCGAGATGGTTGGGACCTGGCGAACGCTTTGCGCCAGTCGGGTGACAGCGCGGCCGGGGGATCCTTCGCGGTGGACCGGCTGGAGCTGCGGGAGGTCGACCTGGCAGCGCAGCTCTCACCAGATTCGGTGGTGCGGGTCCGTAACCTGGTGGTCCGCGCCCGCGATCTGATCGTCGGTGAGCAGGTGCTGGTTACCCTGGACACCCTGACGGCCGCGGTGTCTCCGCCCAGCAGTCCGCCGCTCTGGCTCGAGCTGGCTACCCGAGGCCGGGTGACCGCTGAAGAGCTCCGTTTCGATCCGCTGCGAATACGCACCCGACGCAGCGGCATTGCCGGCCGCGTGGTGCTTCCCCGCCGTCTTACCGATGCACGGTCGGCGGACCGACTCGACGTCCGGCTGAAGGCCGCTCCCCTGGCCTTGGCCGACCTCGCCGCCATCTTCCCCGGCGTCGCTGCTGCAGGCGACCTCCAGCTCGAATTTACCGCGTCATCCGAAGGTCGCCTTGCCACAGGGCACCTGACGGCGGGCCTTGATAGCGCCGGCGTCACGCTCGACGGCAGCACCATGCTGGGCGAGGGGCTTCCGGCGCTCTACCGCATGGATGCAGTGCTGCGAGATGTTGACCCCGCGCGGATCTATGCCGGCCTCCCGCGGGCGAGGCTCAACGGCAAGCTCGAGGCCGATCTGAAGGGGCCATCTCTCTCGCTTGCCGGCGGCCGGATGGCACTCCAGTTGGCCGCCTCGAGCATCGGGGGGACCGAAGTGCCGAAGCTCGAGCTGCGCGCCGAGGTGAACTCCGGCCGCGCTGACTTCGCTCTTCGCGGCGGCATCGGCGGGGGAACGGTGAGAGCCGACGGATGGGCCCGCCCCTTCGACTCGATGCCTTCCTACCGCCTGACCGGCGCGGCACGACGGCTGTCCGGAACCGATGCGCTGGGCAATCGGTTCTTCGATCTGCGCTTCCGCCTGGCCGGCAGGGGAGCGACGCCCGACGCCGCGCGCGCCACCGGACGGGTGGAGCTCGCGGCGCTGCAGGACGGCTCCGAGCCGGTGCCGTTGGGTCACGCCGCTTTTTCTTTCGCGGAGAGCCGGCTCGAGCTGCGCCCGGAGCTGCTGGTGGCCGGCGGGCGGATGACCGGCCTCGCCGTGGTGACCCTCGGTGATACCATCGCGTACGAGGTGCGGCGCGGGTCAATCCACAACGTGGACCTGGGGCGTTTGCTCGAGGATACCGTCGCCGCGCCGGTGTCGGGCCGGTTCACCCTCAGCGGACGGGGCACCTCGCCCGAGGAGGCGATCGCCACTGCCCGCCTGGAGCTGGAGGAGCTGCGCTACGGCGCGCGCCATCTCGACGGAGTGGTGGCGCGGGCACGGCTGCGAGGCGGTCGCGCCACCCTCGATCTTCGCGGCGCCCTGCAGGGTGGCCGGCTGGCGCTCGATGCCGCCGGGCGCCCCTTCGATTCCGTTCCCAATTTCATTCTGCGCAGCGGCTCACTCGAGCACGTGGATCTGGGCACTCTGCTGGCCCGGCCCGATCTGGCGGGCCCGGTGACGCTCCGGGCAAGTGGGAGTGGACGCTGGAGCGAGCAGGCGCGCACGCTGCGGGGGCAGCTCACCTTTGAGCCCTCCCGGCTCGGCAGGATAGACGTCACCGGCGGCACGCTGTCGGCCAGGATGAGCGGCCAGCGGCTGACCTACGACGGCTCACTCCATACCACAGGGGGCGCGCTCGTCTTCGAGGGCGACGGTCGGCCGCTTTCGGAATCGCCTTCGTTCAGCATCACCCGCGGCGAGATTGATTCGATCAACCTGGGCGTGCTGCTCGGCCGGTCGGATCTGGCGACCGGATTGAACGGCCGCTTCACCGCCTCGGCTTCCGGCGCGGCGGCTGACAGCCTCATCGGGCAGCTCGATCTCGAGCTCTTCCCCTCCCGGATCAACGACGCCGAGCTCCGGTCGGGGAGGCTGGCGTTGGCCATGGACCGAGGTGTGCTTCGAGGACAGGTTCGCCTGGAAGCGGAGGACGGTGAGCTTGCCGCCGAGCTTGCCGGCCGCGCCACCGGCGAGTACCCGGAGCTCGGCGCCAACGGCACCCTCCGCCTCGAGCGGCTGGCCCGATGGACCGGACGTCCGAACACCGACGGCCGGCTGGACACCCGCTTCGTGCTGCAGGGCAGCGCCGACAGCGCCGGCCTGCTCACCCTCGGCGGCACCATCGGCGCCGCCGGAACTGTCGGCGCCATGCGGGTGGACACGCTGCACCTGGCGCTCAGCCCTGAGCCCGGCGCGATTCGGGTGGACACCGCGCTCTTCCGATCCAACGTCATCGCGCTCGACGGCGCCGGCCGGGTGGCGCTCCGCGGCCAAGGCACCGGGGATACCCTGCGAATCACCGGCGAAACCGTTGACCTGGCACCGATCGCCGAGCTGACCGGGCTCGACTCCCTCTCGCTCGACTCCAGCCGAGTCGCGCTCACCATCATGGGGCCGGCGTGGGGGTGGGGACTGCGCGGGCGGGCCGAGATCCACCGGCTGCTGTACGCCGGCAGCCAGGCCGAGCGTATTCTGCTGCGGGGCACGGGGACGTTGGACAGCACCCGTCTCGCCGCGCTCGCCGGCCGGCTGCGAATCGAGGGCGGGGCCATGGGCGGAGTTACCCTCACCGAGGCGGAGATGTCCGGCCGCTACGATTCGCTCGTCGCCGTGGAGGGTATGGCGACGATTGACGACACCGTGCGAGTGGCCCTGGCTCTCCGCGGCGCCGCCGATCCCGACACCGTGCGCACCAGACTCGAGCGCCTCGAAGTGGCTGAGGGGGGACGGACCTGGTCGCTCGAGCGGCCGGCCGGGCTGATGCTGCGTCCGCGAATCGAGGTGGAGAGGCTCGCGCTCCGCTCCAACGAGCGAGTGATCACCGTGGACGGCGTCTTCGACCGGCGTGACTCCAGCGATCTCGCCGTGCGGTTTCAAGACGTCGAGTTGGGCGCTCTCCGCGATGCCGGCCTGGTGCCGATCGGTGGCCGGCTCGACGGAAGGCTCCGGCTCACCGGGCCCGCGGCCTCGCCCAGGGTGGAAGGTCGGATCGGGCTCGCCGTTCGGCCGGGCAATGGGCGGGAGCTCGGCCGGATCCAATCCGATCTGGAGTGGACCCGCGCCGGGTTGCGGATTGACGCGGTGGCCGCTCCCCGTAGCGGCCGGCGGCTCAGCGTGAGCGGAACGCTGCCCTGGGGCCTCTCGCTGGCCCCGAGCGACACGGCCGCGCAGATGGAGATGGTACGGCGGCCCGCCGACACGCTCGGTCTCACGCTTCGCGCCGACAGCTTCGATCTGGCCTTCTTCGATCCCATCCTCCCGCGGGAGACGATACGCGACCTCGAAGGCGCGCTGGTGCTCGACGCCCGCGTCGGTGGAACGCCGGACGCGCCGCGGGTGGAGGGAATCGCCCGGCTCACCGGGGCTGAGCTCACCCTGCCCGCTCTGGGGGTGAGCTACCGGCGCGGCGAGCTCCTCGCGCGGCTGGCCGGCGACCGGATCGAGGTGAGGCGGCTACGCCTCTTTACCGGCGACGAGGAAGAGCTTTCGGCTCAGGGCCTGGTCCAGTTGCGCTCGCTGGCCAACCCGGCGCTCGATCTGACCGCCGAGCTGCGCGAATTCCGCATCTCCCACTCGTCGGAGCTGCGCTCGGTTGCCAGCGGATCGCTGCGGGTCGGGGGCACCGTGGAAAATCCGGCGCTCACCGGCGATCTGCGGCTGGGACGCACCGATCTCTTCATCGGCAGCGAGGGAGCATCCTCCGAGGTCGAGGAGGTGGAGCTGACGCCCGCGGACCTGCGTCAGCTCGCGCGACATTTCGGGCCCGCGGCCCTGGCGCGTGCGGATGAAGGCCCCAGCCTGGTGGAGCGTTTTCGGCTCGACCTCGATGTCAGGCTTCCGGGGCAGGTCTGGTTTCGCCGGCGGTCAACGCCCAAGATTGACATCGAGCTGACCGGCCGCATGCGGGTCCGCCAGCAGCCGGGTGAGGAGATGCAATTCTTCGGTCGAGTGAGGCCGATGCCGGGCCGAGGCTTCCTGGAGATCTACGGCCGCTCGTTCCGGTTGACCGGCGGCGAGATAACGCTGGCGGGTCCGGCCGCCACCACCCACCTCGACGTCACCGCCGAATACCAGGTGCCCACCCAGAGCGGACCCGACAATGCGCCGGTTCTGGTGAACGTGGCCGCCGTAGGCCGTCCCGACAGTCTGGCGCTCGAGTTTACCGCCGAGCCGACCATGGGCCAGGACGATATCGTCTCCTACATCATCACCGGCCGACCCGCCTCCGACAACCCGTTGGCCGAGGAGGCCGGTGGGCAGGGTGCGGAGCTCGCCTTCAACCAGCTGTCGGAGAGTCTTTCGGGCGCCGCGGGAGAGGCGCTGGGGCTCGACGTCTTTCAGATCCGCCAGGACGGACTGCGCGGGCTCACCCTGACGGCGGGCCGCTACGTGGCGTCGCGGCTCTTCCTCAGCCTGGAGCAGCCGATCCAGCTCGGCGGCGGCGCCGACCAGGCGGGTGGCGGCAAGCTCGGCCCTGGCTTCGAGCTGGAATACACCGCCAACCGCTGGCTCCGCGCCAACCTTCGCGGCGGCAACGTCCCGCCGAGGTTTTTCCTGCGCGGCCGTTATGCGTATTGAATGGGCCGCCGTGCTCGCGCTGCTGCTCGCCTGGGGCGCGCCGGTGCAAGCTCAGGATGCGTTGAGCGGCGTCGGCGAACGCACCCAGGTGGGCTCGATCGAGTTCCGCTTCGAGGAAGGACACACGCTGGCGGAGGAGGAGCTGCGACGGCGCATCGCGCTGACCGAGCGGGGCGGTCTGATCGGCATCCGGCGGATCTTTGGCTTTCTCCCCTTCGTGGGCCCCATCGGAGACCATCCGTTCGACCCTCTGGAGCTGCAGCGCGATGTGGTACGGCTGCGGAATCACTTCTGGAGGGCCGGCTTCCTCGACGTGAAGGTGGCGTACGACGTCCGCTACGACGCCGAGTCCGACCTGGTGGCCGTGGCGTTCGTGATACGGGAGGGACCGCCGCTGCTCCTGAGCTCGGTGACCTTCTTGGGCTCGGACAGCGGCCCGCCCCGCCTGCCGGCCGAGCTGGAGCGTGACTGGGCCGGCTTCGTGGGCGAGGAGACCGGCCAGAGCGGCCGCTTCGGCGAACAGGAGCGGCTGGCCCTCGCCGACCGCACCACCCGCTGGCTCCGAAACCGCGGGTATCCGTTCGGTGCGGCCGAAGCCGGCGTTCTGGTGGATACCGCGGCCAATCGGGCCGGCGTCACTGTGCGGGTGCGGCCCGGCTTGCGCGCGCGAATTCGCGAGATCCTGGTCACCGGCAACGAGACGGTGCCGGCCGGGCACTTTACCCGCCAGCTCCCCATCGGGGTGGGTGACTGGTACTCGGCGGCCGATCTGGAGCGGGGCCGGGCCCAGCTGGTGCAGCTCGACATCGTCCGGCTGGCGCTGCTCAGTGTGCCGCGGGAGAGCGCCGACGATTCCAGCATCGTGGTGCAGCTCAGGGTGACGGAAAACCCGCCGCGTCTCCTCACCAGCGAGGCGGGGTTCACCTCGGATGGCGGGCTCTCCGCCCGGACCCAATGGGTCAACCGAAGCTTTCTCGGTGGCGTCCGCACGCTGACTGTAGCGGCGGCGGCGCAGACCGGTGCGCTGGCGCTGGAGAGCCCGGCGCAGCGGCGCTACCGCCTGGCAGTGACGCTGTTCCAACCCTACGCCGGCGACCGGCGTCTGTCGGCCGCGGGCGGCCCTTTCATCGAGTACCGTGACGATGTGCGGGACCGGTCCTGGGCAGTAGGCCTCGAGGGCGCGCTGGTCTACGCTACCGGGCCGCTCAAATCCGTCTCGCTGGGCTACAACCTGTCGCGGCGGCGGATCTTCGATTACGGCTTCGGCGACGAGCTCGATCCGATCGAGTATCTCCCGCTTCTCGGGCTGGGAAGCGAAGGTGGAGACACCCTCGCTACCGCTATCCGCAGGAGCACACTGACGCTCGACGCCAGCTATGGCCAGCTCGACGAGTTCGCCAACCCGCGCCGCGGCTATGTGCTGCGGCCCAGGATTTCGGTCACGACGCCCGGCGCGCTCAACAGCAGCGAGTATCTGCTGCTCGATCTTGGGGCGACCGCCTTTCTCCCGCTCAACGATCGAATCGGGTTCACCCTTCGGGCCGGCGCGGGGCGCATACTGCCCTTCGGCAGTAGTGTGGCGGCGGTGGAGAGTGAGTCACCCTTCGTCTCCCTGCTCCGGCTGCGCGACGTCACCTTTACCGCCGGAGGCACCCGGGACGTGCGCGGCTGGGGGAGCCAGCTCCTCGGACCCAAGCTGCCGGAGGTGCGAGTCGAATCCGACGGGACGGCGGGATTGACCTTCGCCGAGCGCTATGCGCCGGTCGGCGGCTTGGCGCGTTTGGTCGGGAGCGTGGAGCTGCAACTGCCGCTGCCCGGCTTCAGCGATGCATGGCAGACCTTTCTCTTTGTTGACGGTGGACGGGTGTGGACACCCGACCGGCGGTTCGCCCTCAACGCGGGGGAGCTCGACCAGGACGACTTCTACAGCGCGGCCGGCGCGGGCCTGGGGTATGAGACGGTGGTGGGGGCGCTCACTTTTGCGGTCGGCTACAAGCTCAACCCTTCGGCGCTGGACCTACGCCGGCCGGAGGATGTCCTGCAGGCGCTGACGGAGGGGCGGCCTCTCAGCTCGGTTCCTACCGACAACGGGAGGCGGCTGCATCTGCACTTCGCGATCGGGGCTACGTTCTGATGCGGTGGGGGTCGGCCCCCCTTACTTCATCCTGAGAGGACCTTGCACCGGAATGGTTCGAGCGTGGTGAGGAAGGTCCTTCGGTCGCTGCGCTCCCTCAGGATGAAGTAGGGGCGTCATCACCCCGCTCGGGCTGGCAGTAGACCAGCTACCCGGCTAGGCTTCGAATCACATCTCAGGGAGCGACATGATGCAGATCGTCCACGACTCACAGGCGCGGCGCTTCGTGGCGGAGCTGGCCACCGGGACGGCGATACTGGCCTATGTTCCGGCCGGCGAAGGCCTCCTCGAGCTCTACAGCACCTACGTGCCGATGTCGGGCCGGGGCAAGGGAGTGGCGGGGCAACTGGTGGAGGCGGCGCTGGAGTATGCCCGCGGGGAGGGATTACGCGTCATTCCGACCTGCTGGTACGTGGGCCATTGGATTGACCAGCACCCGGAGCACCAGGATCTGGTTGGGGCGTGAAACCCGCTCCTGTCACCCTCACTCTCCCCGCTCGAGCTCCAGATTCCCGTCAATGTATTTGAGGTTGAACCGGAAGCTGTCAATCTGCCAGCGCCCCTCTACCCGGCGCAGCTGGAAGTCGTAGCTGCCCACGAAAGTGCGGGTGTTCCTGCCTGACGCGGTGGCTCGGTAATGGTGCGCCACCGCGTAGCAGAAAGCGGCTGCCCGCTCGCCCTGAACCTGGACCCGGTAATTGCCCGCCTGGTGGTGAACCACCTGAATGGGCCGAAGCATTTCCTCCCAAGCGTCGGCGATCTGTTCCGGCGTGAGCTCATTCGCACTGCCGCCGGCGATTGACGTCACGTCGAACAGCACCGTGTCGGCGAAGCAGGCCCGCACCGTGGGCCAGTCGCGGGCGTCGGTGCCGATGAAAAGCTGGTTGATCGTATCTACGATGCGATCTTTGTCGAGCAACTGCTGCAGATGGTTGTCCATGCCTGAAAGATAGCCGG
>JACCQZ010000301.1 GCA_013813875.1 Gemmatimonadales bacterium
GTGTAGCAGACGTCGCACCCCATCGGAAGGCCCAGGAGCTTGCCGCAGAAGTGGTCCTCCAGCCCCGCCCGGATGATCTGCTTGCCGTCGTACAGGTACTCGGGTCCGATGAACCCGACGACCGTGTTGACCAGCAGGGGCTGAAACCGCCGGGCCACGGCGTAGGCCCGCGCCTCGCAGGTCTGCTGATCCACCCCATGATGCGCCGAGGCGGAGAGCGCGCTCCCCTGACCGGTCTCGAAGTACATGACGTTGCCACCCAGCGTCCCCCGCCTGAGCGAGAGCGCCGCGTCCCGCGCCTCGGTGAGAAGAGCGAGGTCTATCCCGAAGCTGCGGTTGGCCGCCTGAGTACCGGCGACCGACTGGAAGACCAGATCCACCGGCGCGCCGCGCGCCATCGCCTCCAGTGTGGTAGTCACGTGGGCCAGGACACAGCTCTGCGTCGGGATGGCGTAGCGCTCCCGCAGCTCGTTCACCATCTCGAGCAATCGGATAGTCGTCCTGGGGCTGTCGGTGGCGGGATTGATCCCGATGACAGCGTCTCCGCTGCCGTAGAGCAGGCCGTCTACGATGGCCGCCCCGATTCCGCGGGGATCGTCGGTAGGATGGTTGGGCTGCAACCGCACCGACATCCGGCCGGGCAGCCCGATAGTGTTCCGGAAGCGCGTCACCACCCGACACTTTCGCGCCACCATTACCAGGTCCTGCACCCGCATGATCTTGGAGACGGCCGCCGCCATCTCCGGAGTAATGCCGGGCGCCACCGCCGCCAGTGTTTCCGGCGTCGTCTCGTGCGCCAGCAGCCATTCCCGAAACCCACCCACGGTCAGGTGAGAGACGGCCTGAAAGGCAGCCGTATCGTGGGTGTCCACGATGAGGCGCGTGACCTCGTCCAGCTCATACGGAACGACCGCCTCGCTCAGAAAACGGGACAGCGGCACATCCGCCAACGCCATCTGCGCCGCCACCCGCTCCTCAGCCGATTCCGCGGCTACCCCGGCGAGGGCGTCACCGCTTCGGAACGGGGTAGCTTTCGCCAGCAGAGTGCGTAGATCGGGAAAGCGGTACTGCTGGGAGCCTACCGTATGTCCGTACATGGAATCAATCCTGCGCTGGCCACGCAGGCGCGCAAGGTCACCGGTCATACGGCGTCAACCGCCCCGGTTCCGGTCCCCGAGCCCACGGCTCTGGCCCTGCAGTATCATCGCTCCGGAAATCTTCTCTGGGCGCTCGACACTACGGCGGGATTCCTCATTCCGGCGGCCATCCTCTTTACCGGCCTCTCCGCCCGTCTGCGCCGCGTGGCCCTCCAGCTCGCGCGCGGCCGCTGGCTCCCGACGGTGGCGGTTTATGCCATCCTGTTCGTCGCCCTCACCGCCATCCTCACTCTTCCGCTCTCCTGGTACGCGGGCTTTATCCGGCAACACGCCTACGGCCTGAGCAACCAGTCCTTGGGCGACTGGCTGGGCGACTGGGCCACCGGGCTGGCCGTCGGTTGCGCGGTCGGGGCATTAGTCCTCTGGATTCCCTACCTTCTGTTGCGCCTGAGTCCCCGGCGCTGGTGGCTCTGGACCGGCCTCGCGACGATCCCACTCTCGGTGCTCGGCCTGATCGTGGGCCCGATCTGGATCGCTCCGCTGTTCGACGACTTCGGGCCGATGAAGAATCAGGCGCTCGAAGCCCGCATCCTCACCCTCGCCGCGCGGGCGGGGGTCGAGGGCGGCAGAGTGTACCAGGTGTACAAGAGCGCGGACACCAAGACCGTCAACGCCTACGTGACTGGCGCCGGCGGCACCAAACGGATCGTGTTGTGGGACACGATTCTGGCCAAGCTCCGGCCGGACGAGGTCCTCTTCGTGATGGGCCACGAGATGGGGCACTTCGTGCTGCGGCACACCCTGTCGGTCATACTCGGGGCGGCGGTTCTGGCAACACTTTCACTGTACCTGGTCCAGCGTGTGGCCGGCGGGCTGATCCGGCGGTTCCGGGACAGGTTCGGGTTCGAGCGGCTGTCGGACGTTGCCTCGCTCCCATTGTTGGTGCTGGTCGGCGGAGTGGTCTCGTTCGTGGCCTCGCCGGTGGCGCTGGCCTGGTCCCGCCGCCAGGAGCATGAAGCCGACCGCTTCGGCTTGGAGATTACCCGCGACAATCGGGCGGCCGCGCTCACCTTCGTGCGCCTGCAGCAGGAGAACCTGGGCGTACCCCGGCCGGGCCTGATCTACACGTTGTGGCGGGGCAGCCATCCTTCGCTGGCGGAACGGATCGAGTTCGCTAACCGCTACCGGCCCTGGGCCACCGGCGGGAAGATGAGGTACCAGCACCTGTTTCGCCCCTGTGCTGCTCGTCACCGCCACATCACCGATTGATTATCATATAGCGAGACAGCCAACCACTTGATGACGGAGGAACCATGAGGACACCGATCGCTGCTGGTCTCGTACTCACCGGTCTCGTTCTGGCTGGATGCGGTGGGCGCCGTGCGGTCGAAATAGATTCCGATGGTCAACTTGCAGGAAACCGGTGGACCGCCACGCTCGCCACGCCGGCCAACCTGGTCGGGGCCCTTCAGGTGAAGGGGACCGGCTGGATGGGGCCAGGAGACGGCGACGACTCTTCGAGCACCAGTGCCGGGGTCTCCATCAGCAACTCAGCTCCCGGCGGACGCCACCCCTGGCACGTACACATAGGGCGGTGCGGCC
>JACCQZ010000310.1 GCA_013813875.1 Gemmatimonadales bacterium
ATCCAGGGCCGCTTCCATCCGCTCCGTGTTCGTCACGAAGAAGGGGGACAGATAGCCGCGGTCGAACTGCATGCCCTCGGTGTACTCGGTCTCGAACTCGAGGCCGCGCGACTCCTCGACCGTGATCACGCCGTCCTTGCCGACCTTCTCCATCACCTCGGCGATCAGCTCGCCGATCTCGGGGTCGGCGGCGGAGATGGCGGCGACTTGGGCGATCTCTTCCTTGCCCTTGACCTCGGTCGCCAACTCCAGGATGCGAGCGACAACGGCGGCGGAGGCCAGGTCGAGGCCACGCTTGAGCTGCATGGCATTGGCGCCGGCGGCGACGTTACGCATCCCCTCGTGGACGATCGCCTGGGCCAGCACCGTCGCCGTGGTGGTGCCGTCACCGGCCACGTCGTTGGTCTTGGTGGCGGCCTGCTTCAGGAGCTGGGCGCCCATGTTGGCGAAATTGTTGTCGAGCTCGATCTCCTTGGCGACGGTGACGCCGTCGTGGGTGACGGTGGGGGCGCCCCACTTCTTGTCCAGCGCCACGTTGCGGCCCTTGGGGCCGAGGGTCGTCTTGACCGCGTTGGCCAGCGTGTCGACGCCCTCTTTGAGGGACGCCCGCGCCACTTCGTTGAACTCCAGAACCTTAGCCATTGCTTCTCCTCCAGAACTGTCTCAATCAGTTGTCGAACGTCGTTCGACGGGCGGGGTGCCCAGCATCGGCTTTGCGACGCCCCGATCAATCGGGCCGAACATATCCGCGGCCTACGCCTCGACGACGGCCAGGATGTCCTTCTCGGCGATGATGAGCAGATCTTCACCGTCGAGCTTGAACTCGGTGCCGGCGTACTTGGCAAAGAGGACCTCGTCGCCGACGTTGACGTCGAGCTCGATCCGGTTGCCGTCGTCGTCACGGCGGCCCTTGCCGGCGGCGATGACGGTGCCCCGTTGGGGCTTCTCCTTCGCCGTGTCCGGCAGCACGATGCCGCTGGCGGTCGTCTCTTCGCGGCCCGCCGGGCGGATCACGACGCGATCGGCGAGCGGTTGCAACTTGCTGGCAACGGCCGTCCCGTTGGTTTCTTTCGCCATTTTTCTCGACCTCCTCCGGTTCGTGTACAAACCATCCGCCCGGCACAGGACCAGGCGGCATCCGCGCGTTTGATTTACGCTAGCTATTCTACGCCCTTCGTTAGCACTCTGCAAGGGGGAGTGCTAAATCGTCCAGCTCAAACGCCTGGATGCCGTGTCCGCCACGCCCGCCTGACGTGATGCACACGACATCCACGACCAAGCATCGGCAATGGCATCATCAGATGAGGCGCCGCTCGTTGTAAAATGCAATTCATGTTTTTTTGTATTTTGCACTCTATCGTGTAAAGGACGTAGCTCATGTCCACCGCCGAACCGATCTCCAAGCTCGTGCGGCCACTGCGCGGTGGCCAAATCACCATTCCGGCGGAGTTTCGGAAGCGCCTCGGCATCACGCGGGAGTCGATGCTGCGGCTGACCCTCGATGATCGCGGTCTTCATATATCTCCGGTTCATGTGGCTGAGACCAGTGCCGGCTCGCCGTGGCTGCGGGAGCTTTACGAGATGTTCGCTCCGGTCCGCGAAGAGATTCTGGCGCGGGGAATTTCCGAAGAAGAAGTGAATGCCGACATTGATGCCGCGGTTGCGGCCGTTCGCCGAGAGCACCGCGCGAAGCACGAATGAACGTTGTTCTCGATACCATTGTCCTGCTCCGCGGCTTGATCAAACCGTATGGGCAGTCGGGGCGCATCCTCTTCGACCACTTTGGTGACTACGGTTTGGTCGTTTCTCCCACAATCGTGACGGAGTATTTGGAGGTCCTGCGTCGTCCCGAGCTTGTTCGCAAGTATCAGAGCGTTGCCAATCGCGATCTCCAGGCAATCCTACGTCTGATCGAGCGTGCTACCGTCGTGGTGCCGACTTCAGTACCAGCCGTTTCTCGAGACCCGACCGACGACAAGTTCCTCGCTGCCGCCAAAGTAGGAAACGCCGACGTAATCGTGACCGCGGACAACGATCTTCTCGACCTTGGGGCCTATGAGCAGATTGCGATTGTGACCGCTGAGGCATTCCTCCTCAGCCTTGAGCTGTAGCGGAAGCCCGAATGCCGTAGCAACGATGCGATGGGGCCAGAACCCGTGCTCGGGCGCCGGCCCGTTGGGTCGTCATCGGTAGTAGCCGTTCCCCGAGCCATTGGGCGCCGGGCAACGAGCCAAATGTGCGCGCTAAAGCCGCGCGTTTTACAATGGTCCGGCGTCGGGAGCGAGGGTTGGCCAATACGCTGCGCATTCTCCACTACCTCAAGCCCTACTGGCGGCGCGTGATCGTGGTCTACGTCTGCCTGTTCAGCGCGCTGGCACTCCAACTGACGATCCCGACGATTCTGGCGCGGGCGATCGACGACGGCATCATCGCCCGCGACCCGGGGTTCCTCACCCGCGCCGCC
>JACCQZ010000315.1 GCA_013813875.1 Gemmatimonadales bacterium
GCGTTCGACGTGCCCAACAACCGCCTGCGGACCCACGAGGACAGCGACAATGACGGGGTCATGGGCGTGGGCGAGCGGGTGGCCTATACCCCGCTGTCGGAAGGCGTCGTCTTCGGGCGGGGCACCGCCGCCGCGTTCACCATCGGCCCGAACTCGGTCAACTTCACCCGCACCCAGGACGCGATGCCCGCCGTGATGTTTCGCCGCGACGGCTCGGCGAGTGAGAGCGGCGGGTTCTACATCATCCCCAGCCGCAGCGTTGCGAGGGGTTCAGCCCGCGAGGCGCGGGCCTGCGATATCGTCCGCGCGACCGGCCGCGTGACCTGGTCGAGATATCTGAACGGCACCTGGACCCGGGGGGACTGATGAACCGCCGAGGATTTACGCTGGTCGAGGTCATGGTGGCGATGGTCATCCTGCTCATCGTCGTCGTCGGCATCGGGAAGATCGTGGGCTCGTTTATCCACGCGGTCGGGACCTCGACCACGCGGACCGTGGCGACCACCGTGGCCGTCGAGCGGCTCGATCTCATCCGCGGCGATCCGACCTATCCCCTGCCCGCGAGCTGGTCGGGCACGGCGACCGGCTTTCCCGGCTACCCTAACATGAGCCGGCAGACCGTGCTCAACCGGGTGACCGGAGCCACCCCCCCCCGTGACTATACCCGGGTGTCGGTGAAGGTCTGGGAACCGAGCCTGCGGCGACCCGGCGCGACGACTCCCGATACGGTCAACCTCACATCCGTGGTGGCCCGCCCATGAACTCTTCATCGTCCCGCCCGAAGCTCGAAGCCGGCTTTACGCTGGTCGAGCTGATGATCGCGATGGTGGTGCTGTCGGGGGTGATGGCCAGCGCCGTGGCCGTTCTCCGGTCCCAGAGCGCCGGGTTTCGCCGCGGCAGCTTACGCACCGAGCTGACCCAGAACGTGCGCTACGCGGTCGGCACGCTCGACCGCACGCTCCGCACCCTGGGGTCCGGCGTCGTGCCTCGGCAGCCGATGCTGATCTACGGCGGCAACAGCGCCATCGTCTTCAACGCCAACTTCGCCACCGACGGCGTTGACGTCGAGGACGGCAACGCGGTGTACTCCAACCCCGATCTTCCCGCGGGGGCGACCATCTCGATGCTCACGACCGCGCCGCTCACCATATACGGCACCGCCATTACCTACCCCGCCGCCAACTACACGTTGGGAGGAGTGACGCCGAGCCGTGCCGAGACGATCATGTTCTACTTCACTCCAGACGGCGCGACAGCCGATCCGAACGATTTCGCTCTGATGCAGCAGGTAAACACCCAGCCGCCGGAGCTGGTCGCCCGCAACATCCGGGCGTACCCGGGACGGCCCTTCTTCCAGTACTGGTATGAAAAGGTTGACAACGTCGGTGTGACCACCTCGCTGCAGCTTCCGGCGGCCAGCGTCCCGGTACGGCACACGGACCCCCAACACGGCAGCACGACGGATATCGGCGCGTCAGCATTGGCCGACAGCGTCCGGATGGTGCGGGTCAACCTGCTGGTGACGAACGGTGCCACCGGTGCCGAGCTCAGGAGCCAGCAGCTTTCCACCATGATCCGGGTTCCCAACAACGGCCTGGTCCAGCTTCAGTCCTGCGGTGACCGGCCGGTAACGCCCGGCGGTCTCCTCGGTACGGCTACCAATCTGGCGGGCGACCCGCCCTCGGTTCGGCTCCAGTGGACCTCCTCCCCCGACGAGATCGGGGGGCAGAAGGACGTTTCGCAGTACAACCTGTACTACCGCCTCGTGGGCAATCCCGCCTGGGAGGTCTTCAGCAGCCTCCCTGCCGGATCCAACCCCTATGATTTCGAGACCGGGGAAGGACTGGTCGGCGCATCTTCGTACTTCTTTGCGGTGACGGCGCAGGACTGCAGCCCCCGGGAATCCGCAATGGTCGCGACCGTGGCCCAAGTTGATATTCCGTAACGACCTCTCTCTCCAGTGGGAGCTCCTATGTGGACCTCAGGCCGTAGCGACGAACGCGGTGTGGCGCTGATCCTTACCCTGCTGCTCGCCATGATGGTGGCGGGTATCGCGGTGGGGATGATTCTGATGACCGGCAACGGAACGCTCATCTCGAAGTTCCATGCCACCGAGGTGGTGATGGAGGCGGCCGCGGACGGCGGAATCGAGCAGGCCCGGGACACCCTGAACGGCACGCTCGGCATCGTGCCGCCCACCGGTGGCTTTGATACCCTGGAGCTGAACGCACCCGTGCGGGACGCCAGCGGGAACCTGGTCCCGGGCTTTACCCGCTCGGTCTACGCCGGCCGCTCGGGCAACATCAGCGGTCAGTTCGGTTCCTATGCCAGCGTCATCTCGGTCATTCA
This sequence comes from Gemmatimonadales bacterium, assembly GCA_013813875.1. Taxonomy (GTDB): domain Bacteria; phylum Gemmatimonadota; class Gemmatimonadetes; order Gemmatimonadales; family GWC2-71-9; genus CAVVWJ01. The sequence goes on from JACCQZ010000315.1 coordinate 2,350, forward strand.
AAACCCGCGTGGTGCCGTCGTGGTCCGGCGGGGCGAGCTGGCCCAGGAATCATTTGCCAAGTTTGCCCGCTTCGACAATCTGACCAATTCCTCCATCCGCTTTGCCAGCGGCATCCAGGTATGGGGGCCGCTGCATACCAATCAGACCCTCTACGTGGACAACGGTGGTGGGGCGCCGACCTTCCACGGGCCGGTTACGACCGCCGCCACCATCTCGGTCGCCTCCGAGGGCATTTTCGAGAAGGGGTACAAAGAGAACGTCGCCGCGATTCCGATGCCCACCCCCGCGGCGCTCGCGACCCTCTCCGCCTACGCCACCGCCGGGGGCACCTGGCTCACCGGCGGCGCCGTCGGCAACACGGTGTTCAACCCGAACACTCGCATCGAGTTCGTGCCGGTGGACATCAACCTCGATGGCGACTTCAGCGATGAAAACGAGGGCTTCTTCCGCGTCTTCCGCGCCACCGGGACGACGGTCCAGCATCTCGCGTACGTGTCCGGTCGTCGCTGGCCTACCGTGCCGGTGGGGACCACCGCATCGTACGACCCCAACATGGTCTCGGCCAACTGTGGGGGCGTCTGGACCGCTGCGGAAGGCGCGCTGGGCGCGGACGTGGGTAGATGGAGAACCGCGGAATTCGTCTACGCCACCCGCGGTGGCCCAACCGGCTCTGCCGCAAACAAGCGCTCCGCCGCCCAAGCGGTGCTTGGCGCGCTTTCCCGCCGCTGCTATCTCGGCGGCGACTTGCGGCTCTATCCCGGCTATTACACGACCCCCGCGCCGGCGTCGTTCTTTCAGGTCAGCGACGCCTACGGGGCTTGGCAGCCCTGGCCGGGGTGGGCCGGCGGGGCCAATGCATCCGTTGCGGGGGGAAGATTGCAGGACGGCAGGACGGTGGGTAATGCGATGGCCACCCACCTGTGGCCGGCCACCCGCGAGTTCAACCTGAATTTCAAGGGCGTCATCTATGTGGACGGGAGCGTCGCGATCAGCGGCCAGCTACGGGGACGAGTGACCGTAGCCGCGACCGGCAACATCATGCTCGCTGACGACCTCACCTAAGTCACGCCACCGGGTAACGACCCTGATTGTCAGGCCGACATCCTGGGGATGCTGACGCCGCAGTTCTTCATGCTCGAGGACAACAGCGTCAATGCACCGTTCCGGGTCAATAATGCGTACGTCACCAATTACGACGAGAGCGCCGACGAGAGCCTCCAGGGGGCGGTGCTCACCCTTCAGTCCATTCAGTCCGAGGACGTGAGCGGCGGCTCGACCAACTCGCACCTGTGCGTGGGGGTGCCGATTGGACGAGGCTGTTTCCTCATGCTCGGCTCTGCCATTCAGCAGATCAATGGCTCGCGAATGAGCGGCAACGCGGGGTGGAACCCACAGTGGTCGTACGACCGGTGCATGGCCATAGCCCCGCCACCGTACTTTCCCACGACCGGCCGCTACTACATGAACCGGCACTACGAGATAGACCCGGTCGGCTTCGATCCGGCGGCGTGGTTTACGGAGAACCAGAGCGGCATCTGAGATTCAGGCGGCCGGGTAACACCGATGTCATCCTGAGGGAGCGGAGCGACCAAAGGATCTTGCCTAGGAATGGCTCGAGCTTGGCGGGAAGATCCTTCGGTCGCTCCGCTCGCTCAGGATGACATGGGGGGTGACCCAGTAGGTGACGCCGATCAAGGCGATGCCCTAGCATGTCCACCCGACCGCGAAAGTGCGCTGCTCGCGCCGGTTCGCCTCGCGGCCCAGTGTCGCACGATCATTTCCCCATGCCCCCGCGAGTTCTCAATGAAGAGCCGGTTGGCGTCGTTTCCGCTGGCGATCACTCCCGCCAGGTAGCACCCCTCGACCGGCGTGGCCATCGTGGTCTCATCGTGGGACGGGATGCCGCTCACCGAGTCCACCGGAACGCCGAGGCGCTGGAGCATGGCCGTATCCGCATGGTAACCGGTCATGGCGAGCACGGCGTCGGTCGGCAGCAGCTCCACCGCGCCGGTGGCGTCCGAGACCAGCTCTACGGTAGTAGGCGTGATGCCGCGCACCCGTGTGCGCCAGCGGACGGCGATGCTTCCTTCCTTGACCCGGTTGACGATGTCGGGCAGCACCCACGCTTTGACCGTGCGGTCGAACCCCTCGCCGAAGTGGACCAGGGTCACCGCCGCTCCGGCGCGCCAGCACTCCAGCGCGGCGTCCACGCTGCTGTTTCCCGCCCCGATGACCACCACGCGCCGGTGCCAGAAAGGGTGGCCCTCGCGAAAGTAGTGATGAACGTGGGGAAGATCTTCGCCCGGAATGCGGAGATAGTTCGGGTTGTCGTAGTAGCCGGTAGCGAAGACGACCGCCGCGGCGCGATAGCTGCGAGTATCGTGCGGCCGGCGTACCTCGATCCGGAAGCCTTCGTCTCCCTCCCGCGCCACCTCGAGCACTTCCTCTCCGGGACGGATGTCCAGCCCGTAGTGCTCCGCCACTCGCCGGTAGTAGAGCAGCCCGTCCTGCCGAGTCGGCTTTTCGTGGCTCGCGATGAAGGGAATTCCGCCGATCTCGATCCGCTCCGGCGTCGAGAAGAAGGTCATGCCCAGCGGATAGCGTTCGATGGTGGACACGATGGTGCGACGGTCCAGCAGCACGCACGAAAGACCGGCCTGCCTGGCCGCGATGCCCACGGCCAGCCCGCAGGGGCCGGCGCCGATCACCACGATACCGCCGTCTTCGCTCATACCTCGATGATCTGATCGCGCCGGGTTCCGACGCTCACGTAGCGGATCGGCACGCCCGAGAGCGCCTCGAGCCGATCCAGATAGGCGCGAGCAGCGGCCGGAAGATCGGCCAGCCGCCGCGCCTCTCCGGTGGACTGACTCCACCCGGGCAGCACCTGATAGCTGGGCTCCACCCGCCCCAGCGCGTCCACCTCGGCGGGCATCTCCTCGCACTCTTCGCCCTCGAGCCGGTAGGCGGTGCAGACCGGGACCTCGGCAAAGGAGTCGAGCACGTCCAGCTTGGTCACCGCCAGGCCGGTGAGCCCGTTGACCCGCGCCGCGTAACGCACCACCGTAGCGTCGAACCAGCCGCACCGCCGGGCTCGGCCGGTCACGGCGCCGAACTCGCCGCCCAGCCGGCGCAGCCGCTCGCCGTCAGCCTCACCGGCCTCGGTGGGCAGCGGGCCGTTGCCCACGCGGGTGGTATAGGCCTTGACCACCCCCAGCACCCCATGCACCGCGGTAGGACCGATTCCGGCGCCCACGGTGGCGCCGCCGGCGGTGGTGTTGGAGGACGTCACGTACGGGTAGGTGCCGTGGTCCACGTCGAGCAGCGATCCCTGCGCACCTTCCAGCAGCACCCGGCGGCCTTGCTTGACTGCCCGGTCCACCACGAGCCCGGTATCGGCCGCGAGCGGGAGGATGCGGGGAGCGAGCCGCTCGAGCAGGGCGACGTGCTGTTCCAACGAGGCCCGTTCGGCGCTGCCCAGGAGCTCCAGCAACCGGTTGGCGCGCTGAACCCGGTCGGCCAGGAGGGCCCGGGCGCACTCGAGACGGCGCAGATCGGTTACCCGGATGCCCCGGCGGCCGTACTTGTCCTCGTACGCCGGACCGATGCCTCGGCCGGTGGTCCCCAGTTTTTGACTCTTCTCACTGGCGGCGTCGAGCAGCTTGTGATAGGGCAACACCAGGTGCGCCCGATCCGACACGAAAATGCGCCCGGCGGTGCTGATGCCCCGCTCCGCCAACTGATCCAGCTCCGCGAAAAACGTCTCCGGCTCGAGCACCACCCCGTTGCCGACGATACAGGTGACCTGGGGGTGGAGGATGCCGGAGGGAATCTGGCGCAGGATGAACTGGGAGTCGCCGATCACCACGGTGTGGCCGGCGTTGGCGCCGCCCTGATAGCGTACCACGAAATCGGCCCGCTCGGCCAGGACGTCCACCAGCTTGCCTTTGCCTTCGTCTCCCCACTGCGCCCCGACGACCACCAGGCAGGTGGTCCTGTCGTCGAACATGTCCGCTCCCCGGTAAGCCAACGAAAAAAGAGCCCCTCGCGGGGCTCCTGCGTCCTCGGGCAAACCTATGCGTTGCCGCGCCAAAGGTCAATTCACGCTGTCACCGCTGTCACCCTGAGCGCAGCGAAGGGACCGGAACGTCACTTCGGCCGCTTCGCTGCGCTCAGCGACGGGACCAGAACGTCGCTTCGGCCGCTTCGCTACGCTCAGCGTGACAGGCCGGGAACGGCAATGGCTTCCGACTCATGACGCCAGCGCCCGCCCCACCCGTTCCGCCATCTCGAAGGAAAATCCGTCAGGGGTATCCCGAGGCGTATGAATGATTCGAAGGGTGCGCCAGGTGAGCCGGCCGATGGTGATCGCGGAGGCTCCGGCGCGCGCAAGCGGAAGGCTGTCCACCAGGATGCCGAGCGGCAGGCGGCGAGCTCGAACCCTGACGCCGAGGCCGCCGAGCCCGGGCGCGGTGTCGGCGGCCAGCCGCGCGCCGCGGCGGTCGTGGCTCACCAGGTAGAGATCACCCTCGGCGTCTATGGTGTCGAGGTTCACCACCTGTGCGTTCCGAAGCGCTGCAGATTCCAGTCGGCCAAAGACGCGGGAGCCCACCAGGCCGAACTCCTCCGCACCCGTCACCAGCACGCCCGTGCCGCGGTCGGAGGAGGACTCCGCGGCGGCCAGTGCGGCGCAGAGACCGCTGCCGTTGTCACGGGCTCCGGGAGAGGTGCCGCGCAACCGGCCCCGTCCGGCGAGAGCGCCCGCGACGATCGCCAGTGCCGCGCCGGCGCCTGCCGGACCGAGCTGCAAGGGAGCCCAGAGCCGGAGCACCGAGAGCGCGGTGAGCGCCACGATGGCGAGGCCGAGGATCCAGACCGCGACCAATCGGCCTGCCATTGATTGTATCTGGGCCTTGGTGTCGAGGTGGGCCACGATCCAACGCCGAACCGGTTGCGGGCCACGCGTGGCGATGAGGTTGGCATCCTCCCGTGCACCACCGCCGAGGGCAACCCACCCCAGGGCTACGCCGGCACTGAGCACGGCGAGCGCGGCGAGTCCCGTCACCGAGACCAGAAGCGCGCCCCAGCCGGGGATCCCGGGCATAGTCAGGAGGGGAAGCAACAGGAGCGCCAGGCCGCCGAGACCGGCGCCGAAAACCGGAAAGGCAAGGAGGCCCGAAGGGTGAAAGCGGAAGCGCTGGATCTCGACCCGATAGCCCAGCGCGGTCAGGTGCTCCGTGACGAGCTGCCGCGCCCGCTCGGCCTCGGAGGTGCCGGCCTCGCGCCGCAGGGCGAGCACCTGCCCCATGGTCTCCTGAAGCGTTGGCAGTGGTCCGCCCTCAGGCGCTGGCGGTCTGCCTGGCGCCCCGCTTTGCGGGATTGGAGGTGGGCACCGCCAGGGCCAGGGCGGCCCGCGCGGTTTCGTCGCTGATGATGCCGGTCTCCACCAGCTCCGCCACATGCTGCTCGTATGTCTGGGTACCGAGCTGCTTGCGGCCCTCGGCCATGTGCTTGCGCACTTCGGCCGTACGGCTGGGATCCTTCAGGCACTCACGGACAGCCGAGGTGGCCACCAGCACTTCTACCGCCGCGATCCGGCCCTTCTCATCGTTCTGCGGAAGCAACTGCTGAGAGACGATGGCGCGGAGCGATTCGGAGAACCGCATGCGGCCGATCTCACGCTCCTCCCGCGGGAGCGTGGCGATGACACGCTCGATGGTGTTGACGACGTTGGCGGTGGGCAGCGAGGCGATCACGAGATGGCCGGTCTCGGCGCCTTTGATCGCGGTGTCTATGGTATCGGCGTCGGCCATCTCGCCCAGCACAACGACGTCGGGATCCTGGCGCAGCGCGGCCCGCAGCCCGATGGCCAGGCTGTCGGTGTCCACCCCGACCTCGCGCTGGGTGATCGAGCAGCTGAGATCGCGGTGCAGAAACTCGATCGGATTCTCGATGGTGACGATGTGCTTGTGCTGGGTGTGATTGATGTGGTGCACCATGGCGGCGACGGTCGAGCTCTTGCCGCTCCCGCTCACCCCGGTGACCAGCACCAGGCCTCGCTCCGACTCCGCCACCTCCTTCAGCACCTCCGGCAGCCGAAGCGACTCGATGGTGGGGACGGTAAAGGGGATTACCCGCATCACGATCATGAACGAGGAGCGCTGCCGGAGCACGTTGACCCGGAAGCGTCCCACGCCGGGCATGCCCCAGGAGCAGTCGAAGTCACGCAGCCGCTCGATCCGGGCGCGGTCGTCGTCGGTGTTGATCAGCTTGAGGGCGATAGCCCGCGTCTGGTCGGGGGTCAGCCGCTGCTTGGTGAGGGCGACCAGCTTGCCGTTGATGCGGGCCCGGAAAACATCGCCGGCCTTGATATGCAGGTCCGACGCGCCCCGCTCGACCGCCGCCTTGATGATCTTTTCCATGGATCCGACCGCCCGAGTCTGGAGTGGAACGCGGTGTAGTCAGGCACAATGCGGGTTCAAAGCTTGCGGCCTGAGTCGGAGATTGATGACGCTCGGGGGCGCCTGGCACCGAACTCCGGTGTGGGGCGCAGGGGCCGGGCTGCCTCCCGTGCGTGTACGCCGAGTTGTCACGCTGAGCGGAGCGAAGCGGCCATGACCTGAGGGATGCCGCTTCGCTCCGCTCAGCGTGACAAAGGCCATGCTCGGGCGGCGGCGTTGGGGGATGGTGCTCCCAGAGGGAGCGTCAGGCCGGGTGATGCCCATCCAGCTACGAAAGCCCAAAGGCGGCCTGCAGCGACCGGCGGGAGTGCCGTCCCCCGCGCTGACGCCAGCGCACCCCAGCCCAGCCCACCCCAGCGCAACAAGCCCGGAAACAGCAACGACCTTCCGACTTCAGAAGCTATCGGCTATCCGGGCAGAGGGTTGCCGCCGGTAGAAACCCCATCCTTCCCCGCACCTCCAGCATCGTCTGCGAGGCGATTTTCCGGGCTGTGGCGGCCCCCTCGGCCAGGATTTCCTCCACCCGTCCGGGCTCGGTGTGCAAATCCAGGGCCCGCTCGCGGATGGGAGCGAGTGCCGCGATCATGTTGTCGGCCAGCTCCCGCTTGCAGTCGAGGCACCCCCACTTGGCGCCGCGGCAGTGGTCGGCCACCTTGGCCACCGTTTCCGGCGGGGAGAAGTACCGGTGCAGGTGGTAGATGTTACATATCTCGGGGTTTCCCGGGTCCTTTCGGGTGACCCGCGCCGGGTCGGTCTTGGCGGGCCGGAGCTTCTGCCAGATCTCCTCCGGGCCGTCGAGCAGACCGACGGTGTTTCCCAGGCTCTTCGACATCTTGGCCTCGCCGTCGAGTCCCATGATCCGCTTGGCCTCGGTCAGAATCGGCTGCGGCTCGGGAAAGTACTGCTCGCCGGCGGCGAATTCCGCATTCCATTTGCGCGCGATGTCCCGCGTCAGCTCAAGGTGCTGAATCTGGTCGTCGCCGACCGGCACCAGATCCGCCCGGTAGAGCAGAATGTCCGCCGCCATGAGCACCGGGTAGTTGAGCAGTCCGGCCGGGACACTTTCGAAACGCTGCGACTTATCTTTGAACTGCGTCATCCGCTCGAGATCGCCTATGGGCGTCACGGCGTTCAGCAGCCACTGCAGCTCCGCGTGCTCCGCCACGTGCGATTGCACGAACAGTGGCGAGCGATCCGGGTCTATGCCGCAGGCGAGGAGCCCGACAGCCATCTCCCGGGTGCGCTGGGCGAGTGTCTCGTGGTCGTACTTGCCGGTGATGGCGTGCAGGTCCACGATGCAGAAGACGCACTCATAGGAGAGCTGCAGGGTGACCCAGTTCTGCACCGCTCCGAGCCAGTTGCCGATGTGGAGCTCACCCGAAGGCTGAATCCCGGAGAATATGCGTGGCATGACCGGCAACTTACCCGATCAGATGGAGAGCCGCAAGACAGTGTCCGGATTGGACTTACTCCATCTAGCCAGAATCGCCGCGGCCGCGGCCGGGACCTACCTGCGGGGAGTGGAGCGGCCCTCTGATCCGGCGCGTTGGACCCTCAAGGGAAGCCGCGACTTCGTGACCGAGGTGGACCGCACCGCCGAAGCGATCATCAGCGAAATCCTGCTGGCCGCCGACCCGACCGGCCGCATCGTGGGAGAGGAGCTGAGTCCCGCCGTGGTGACGGAGGGCCTGGTGTGGATCGTGGATCCGCTCGACGGCACCACCAACTTCCTGCACGATGTCCCGAGCTATGCCGTGTCCATTGCCGCCGCGCTCGATGGCGTGCTCGAGGCCGGCGTTGTTCTGCACGTGCCGAGGAACGAGCTGTATACCGCCTCGCGCGGAGCCGGCGCCTGGCAGGATGACCGGCGGCTTACCGTCTCCACCATCTCGGACCCCGACTTCGCGCTGCTCGGCACCGGGTTTCCCTTCAAGGACACGTCGCAGCTGGAGGAGTATCTTACCCAGTTCCGCCGAGTGGCGGCTCGTACCAGCGGCATACGCAGACCGGGCGCGGCGGCGCTCGATCTGGCGGACGTGGCGGCCGGACGGTTCGACGGCTTCTGGGAGCAGCGGCTCTCCGCCTGGGACATCGCGGCCGGGCTACTCCTGATTCGCGAGGCGGGTGGGGTGGCAACCGATTTTGCGGGGCGGGAGATCGGAGTCGAGCACACCGCCGTCGTCGCCGGCAATCCAGCCATTCATCGGTGGCTCCTTCAGGTGCTGGGCTCCGGTGGCGCTTCACCACGAAGGCACCAAGGCCCCGAAGGTGCACGAAGGACAATCAGCGAGTGATGGATGTGCTCGAGCTGGGCGGGCGGAGCCCGCTGAATGAGTGGCTGGAGGCGATCGGAGCCGCCGGCCCGACGCCCGCCGGCGGATCGGCCGCCGCTGTCGCGGCGGCGCTCTCAGCGGCGCTGGTAAAGATGGTGGCCGGGATGACGGCGCAGCGGGAGAAATACGCGGCGGTACATGCCGAGGCAGGTGAGGCGCGCGCGCGAGCCGAGAGGCTGGAGCGGTCGCTGGTCGCTCTCGCCGTGCGGGACGTTGCTGTATTCGCCGGATTTTCACGCGCACTGGAGTTGCCGCGCGGCGCCCCGGAGGAGCGCGACGAGCGGGAACGCGCCAAGAGAGCGGCTCTGCTGGAAGGCGCCGAAGTGCAGCTGGAGCTGCTGGGCTCGTTGGCTGAGGTGGCTGAGCTGGCGGGCACCATGACAGACAGAGGGCTGGCGAGTGCCGCCGGCGATGCCGCGAGCGCGAGCTTCCTCGCGGCCGGAGCGGCGCGGAGCGCGTACTGGGCGGTGCGCAGCAATCTGGAGGGACGGGAGGGAGAGCCGGAGATCGACGCTCGGCTGGAGCGCGCGCTCGGGTTGCTGGAGCGGGTGGAGGCGGCGGAGCGGCGGACAGTAGAGATTTTGAAGGAGCGTTTGTTGCTGTCACCCTGACAGCACCCGGTTCACCTCACGCCGCGGTGAGGATCCTCGGACCGTTGGCGGTAACCGCCACGGTGTGCTCGAAGTGGGCCGAGAGGCTGCCGTCCGCGGTGACCACCGTCCACTTGTCGCCCAGGGTCTTGGTGGTCGGATTGCCTATGGTGATCATCGGCTCGATCGCCAGCGTCATTCCCGCCAGCAGCCGGGGACCGCGCTTGGGAGAGCCGTAGTTCGGCACCTGTGGCTCCTCGTGAAAGCGGGCGCCGATGCCATGGCCCACCAGCTCGCGAACCACGCCGTATCCCGCTTCCTCCGCCACCTGCTGCACCGCGTAGCCGATGTCCCCGATGTGATTGCCCAGGCAGGCCTGCGCGATGCCGGCGGCCAGCGACTCCTGGGTGACCTCGAGCAGCCGCTCGGTCGTCTCCGGAATGCGGCCCACCGCGAGCGTCGTGGCCGCATCGGCGTGCAGTCCTTCCAGCTGGACCCCCACATCCACACTCACGATGCTGCCCTCCCCAAGCACCCGCCTGGAGGAGGGGATACCGTGGACGATCTCCTGATTAATGGAGGTGCAGAGAGTTTTGGGAAAGCCGTACAGTCCCTTGAACGAGGGCGTGGCCCCGGGGTGGCTCCGGATGAAGTCCTCAGCCGCCGCGTCGAGATCATCGGTAGTCATGCCGGGGCGGAGGATTTTCCGCATCAGCGCCAACGTGCCCGCGACGATGCGACCGGCCCGGGCCATGATTTCGATTTCCCGGGGAGACTTGAGGGTGATCATCTCACTTACCGAGCGCGTCTCGAACGCGTGTGGCTATCTCTTCGACCGACCCCACCGCCGGCACGGTGTGGACCCGGTCGCGCGCTTCGTACCAGGCGAGCACGGGAGCCGTCTGCTGGCGGTACGCTCGCAGCCGGGTGGTGACCGCGGCGGGGTCGTCGTCGGCCCGTTGCTCCACCTCCCGGCGGCGATCGAGCCGGGAGAGGATCTCCTGATCGGTGACGTCGAAGAAGAGCACGGCATCCATCCGCCGCCCCTTCTCACTCAGGATGCGCTCCATTCCCTCCGCCTGGGGTATGGTCCGCACCACCCCGTCGTAGATCACTCCCTTGGCGGCCTCGGGCTTTCCCAGCTCCTCCCGGATCACTCCCAGTATGATCTCATCGCCGACAAGGTGCCCCGCCTCCATCACTGCCTTGGCCTGCAGCCCGAGCGGCGACCCCCGCTTGACCGCGTCCCGCAGCAGATCCCCGGTGGCAAATTTGGGGATTCCGAGCGCCTGGGCCAGAAGCGCACCCTGGGTGCCTTTGCCGGCGCCGGGGGGGCCCATCAGGAGGATGTCCATCGGGGTTAGGGCTCCACGTGAGAGGGGCTAGTGAAAGTGACAAGTGGCAAGTGGCAAGTGGGTGGCAAGAGGCAAGCGCGGCAGGTGCTGCTCGAGTACGCACCCAGCACTTTCGACTTTGCGCCACTTATCACTTGCCACTTTTCACTTGCCACTCGCCCCTACATATACCTCTGCTGCCGCCCCCGAAACTTCACTCGCCCCGTCTTCATGAACCCGTCGTACTTGCGGAGGGTGCGGTGTTGCTCCACCTGGGCTATGGTGTCCAGCAGAACTCCGACCACGATGAGCACCGAGGTTCCGCCGAATTGGGCCTGGACCCCGACCCAGTTGGACACCACGATCGGCAGGATGGCGATGGCGGCGAGGAAGAGACCTCCCGGCAGGGTGATCCGAGCCAGGACGCCGTCAATGTAGTCGGCGGTGCTGGCGCCCGGCTTGACGCCGGGGATGAACCCGCCCTGCTTCTTCAGATTTTCCGCCAGATCCACCGAATTGAAGATGATGGAGGTGTAGAAGTAGCTGAACAGCAGGATCATCGCCCCGAACGTCAGGTTGTACGGCAGCTCGCCCGGGGTGAAGAAGCTGGCCACGTCCTGCAGGACGGGGCTCTGGGTAAAGCTCGCCAGGGTACCCGGAACGATGATGATGGTCTGGGCGAAGATGATCGGCATCACGCCGGCGGTGATCAGCCGGATGGGAATGAAGGTCTTCTGGCCTTCGCGAATCCGGCCGCGGCCCATGACCTTGCGGGGAATCTGAATGGGGATGCGCCGGGCGGCGATGGTCA
>JACCQZ010000002.1 GCA_013813875.1 Gemmatimonadales bacterium
CGGTCCCTGCGCATGTGCTATCAGGTTGGGGGCCGTGCGAGACAATGGGCGAATAGCTCAGCTGGTTCAGAGCGCCTGCCTTACACGCAGGATGTCGGGGGTTCGAATCCCTCTTCGCCCACTCGCATTCGCGCCTTCGGCGTGGCTGTCGCTCATCCTTCGGTTCGATCATCATGTGGAGGTTCAGGAATGTATCTGCTGCGTGTCGTCACTCTCGTCATTCTGGGTGCGGCCACCGCCGCGCCGCTGGCGGCTCAAGGTATTCCGCGCGGCGCGCGGACTTCAAGCAGCACGGTCAATCTCGCGCCGAGATTCATGGTGGCCAATCCGTTCGCCTACGCCGCGGCCGACTCCGCCGCCGCCGTAAGGCTCGGGAGCGCGGTCCGGCAGGAAATGAAGGACGTGGTCGGCCGGGACTTCCAGCTGGTCGAGCAGACCCAGATGAACGACGCGCTCACTCAGTATGGCTATCCGGCTGACGCCATTCTAAGTCCCGCGCTCGCCACTACGCTCGCCAAGAACATTCAGGCGCGTTATCTCGTCACCTCCACCCTGGCCAAGGGCGCCGGCGGCCGGTATGCCGTCACCGCCCGCCTGCTGGGCGTCAACGACGACGCCGGCAACGTGGTCACTCTCACCCAGAACGCCGGCGAGAGCACCGAGGCCTTCGGCCAGCGGCTGTCCAAAGCGCTCGAGCCCGCGGCGGAGTCGCTGGATGAGGCCAAGGCCTGCGTTGACCAGCGCACCAGCAAGACCGACAAGGCCAGGGACGCGGCCAACAAGGCGATCAAGGAGCTCCCCACCCACGGTCTGGCCCACTACTGCCTGGCGCTCATTGCCCAGAGTAGAAAGGCTCCGCGGGCAGAAGTGGTCAAGCACCTGCAGGCGTCGGTCAAAGGCGACCCGCTGAGCTTGCCGGTGTGGACGGCGCTGGCCAGCCAGTACCAGCAGGCCAACGACACCGCGAACACGCTGGTGGCGTTCAAACAGATGCTGCGAGTGGCGCCGACCAACCAGAGGCTGCGCGAGGAGCTGTTCAAGTACTTCCTGCAGTCGGGGCACCCCGAGACGGCGCTCGAGGTGGCGGACGAAGGGCTCAAGATTGATCCCTATAACGCCGACCTCTACGACCTCAAGAGCAACGCCTGCCTCTTCCTCAGCAACTTCAAGTGCGCGGTGGACGCGTTGGAGACGATGTACGCCACCGACTCCACCAAGGCCGACACCCTGTTCTTCACCAAGATCTCGGCGGCCGCCGCGGAGGGCGAGCAGCCCGACACCGCCCGGCTGCTCAAGTGGGCGCAGAAGGGGATCACCAAGTATCCCGACAACCCCACCCTGCTGGGGTACTTGAACCGGGCGTATGCGTTGACGGGGCAGGTGGACAGCAGTCTGGCCATTACCCAGCGGCTGATCGCCAAGGACACCACGGCTGTGGCGCCCGCGCTGGCGGCGGTGCAGGCGCTGGCCCAGGCCAACCGGCTCAACGAGACCGCGCCGTACATTGATTACATCAAGAGGTATGGCGACCCCCAGCGAAAGGAACAGCTCGCCGGAATCCTGGTAACCGCCGCGCTTCCGCTGCTGCAGGGAGACACCGCAAAGGGAGTACAGCGGGACCTGGCGGGTGCGGCCACCTTCGCGCGGCAGGCGGTGGAGATCGCCGATACCACCAGCAAGTTGGCGCCGACCTCCAACTACGTGCTCGGGCTTGCCCTCTTCCTGCAGGCGGCCGACATGGATGCGCAGACCGAGAAGAGCAAGTCGTGCGACATGGCCCGGCAGGAGCAGCAACTGCTCGCTCAGGCCGACACCGCGCTGGTGGCCGGGCAGTCGGCCAAGCCCGACGCCGTGTCGCAGTACCAGGGATACATCAAGAAGTTCAACCCGCGCGTCTCGGCCATGATCAAGGCCTACTGCAAGGGCAAATAGGGACTTCCCTGGCGGGCACCCGGCTGCCTATATTGACCCCGCAGTTGCTGGGGCTGTAGCTCAGCTTGGTTAGAGTGCCGCACTGTCACTGCGGAGGTCGCGGGTTCGAGCCCCGTCAGCCCCGCTCGCTCGCATTGCCTGACGCTTCACCCCGTCCCAGCGGACGGGGTGTTGCGTTTCCGACCGTCAGAGCCAGCCATGCCCGACCAGACGTCCATGTATCACGTCCCGGTGCTGCTGCCGGCCGTCCTCGCCGCGGCGCGGGGTGCCCGCCGCGCCGTGGACGCCACGCTCGGCGATGGCGGGCACGCGGCAGCACTACGATCGCTGGGCATCGAGGTGCTCGGTATTGATCGCGACCCCGAAGCCATAGCGATCAGCCGCCGGCGGCTGGGTGACCAAGGGGTTCAGTACCTCCAGGCGGCCCATGCCGCTCCCGAAGCTCTTGCGGCCGCGGCGGCGTTCCGGCCCGATTTCATCCTGCTGGACCTGGGCGTGTCATCCCGCCAACTGGACGAGGCGGAGCGAGGATTTACTTTCCGGCCGGGCGCCGCGCTGGACATGCGGATGGCTTCAAGCGGGTCCACGGCCGCCGATCTCCTCAACCGAACGGACGACGCAGAGCTCCAGCGCATCTTTGCCGAGTACGGGGATGAGCGTCACGCCCGGCGGCTTGCCCGTGAGGTCGTTCGCCGGCGGGGCCGGCAGCCGTTCGCGATCAGCGACGATCTGGTAAATGCAATCCGCGCCACGCTGGGCCCTCGGGCGGGTCCGGGAGAGTTCGCCCGCCTGTTTCAGGCGGTGCGAATCGCGGTGAACGACGAACTGGCCGGACTGGAGCGAGCGCTCCCGGCTTTTCGTGACGCGCTCAGCGCCGGCGGCAAGCTGGCGGTCATCACCTATCATTCGGGCGAAGACCGCCTGGTCAAGCAATCGTTCAGAGAGTGGGCCAGCGCCTGCGTGTGTCCTCCGCGCCAGCCGGTGTGTACCTGCCGGGGCCGGCCGCTCGGCCGACTGGAGCCACGGAAGCCTATCCTTCCCGAGGCCGGCGAGCTGACGGACAATCCCCGAGCCCGGAGCGCCAAGCTGCGAGTCTTCCAGGTGGAGGGTGGATCCTGACATTCAAGGGGCGGCACTGGCTGATGCTCTGGCTCGCCGTCTTCGTCTGCGTCCTGCTCGCGATCGCCACCCGGCAGACCGCCGGCTTCCGCACCGCGCAGCGGGTTCGCGAGCTGCGGGAGGAGCGGATGGCGCTGGAGGCCCGCCGGGCTGATCTCGAGCGGCGCATCCGGGTCGGCTCCAGCCGTCAGGTCCTGATTCCCATAGCCGAACGCAGGCTGGGGTTGCATCAGCCTTCCGATTCCGAGTTCGTGCTGTTCACCGTTCCTTCAGCTGGTAGACCCTGATGGCTAAGCCGACAGCCCGGATCGCCGCCATCCAGTTCGGCTTTGCGCTCGGTGTGCTGGCAGTCCTGGCGCGCGCCGCCCAGCTTCAGATCGTCCAGGGGGAGCGCTGGGCCGCGGAGGCCGAACGCACCCGCACCGAGCGGGTCGAGCTGCCCGCGCGCCGCGGCGCGCTCTACGACCGGAACGGCGTTCCCCTGGCCGTCACTCAGGAGTTCTACCGCGTCGGGGTCGCCCCCAACGAGCTCGACGAGCCGGCCGCCGGCTTCAGGCTGCTGGTGCGGAGTCTGGGCATCTCCGGCCGTGCGCTCGATCGGGAGTTTCGCGCCGGGAAGCGCTGGATCTATCTGCACGGTCCCTTCAACGCGACGCAGGTGCAGCCGCTGCGCGGAGTCGCGGGCATTCACCTCACCGGCGACTTCAAGCGCTCCTATCCCTCCCACGACCTCGCCCGCCCCATCATCGGCGGTCTCGCGGCGGAGCGGCCGGCGGGTGCGGCAGGTCTGGAGCTGTCGCTCGACTCGATCCTGACCGGACAGCCGGGCGAAGCGGTGCTGCTCAAAGACCGGGCCGGCCGCCGGTACGAATCGCCCGCCCGGCTGGGGCGGGATCCGGTCGCGGGCAACGATGTCGTGCTGACCCTCGACGCCGAGCTGCAGGAGATCGCCGAGCGCGGACTGGACGACGCCTTGCGGGAAATGCGGGCGGAGGGCGGTGACGTGGTCTTCCTCGACCCCAGAAGCGGGGAGCTGCTCGCGCTCGCCTCGCGTCAGCTGTCGGGCCGGGGAATGCCGCGCGCCTCCGCCTTTACCGATCCGTTCGAGCCGGGATCTACCGCCAAGCTGTTCACGGCGGCCGCGCTGCTGATGCGGCGGCGGGTGGCTCCGGGCGACGAGGTATTTGCCGAAGGCGGGATCTGGCAGATGCCGGTAACCAGGAGCGGCCGCACCCGCACCATAACCGACAGCCACAAGTCCCCAGGAAATCTCACGCTGGCCCAGGCCATCGAGGTCTCCAGCAATGTGGCCATGGCCAAGTTCGCGTCTCTGCTTTCGCCGGAGGAGCAATACGGGACGCTGCGGGACTTCGGCTTCGGCACCCCTACCGGCGCCGAGTTTCCCTCGGAATCGCGCGGCCGGTTGGCCCGGCCCGACCGCTGGCAGCCGATGTACACCCGGGCCAGCATGGCAATGGGTTATGAGTTCGGGGTGACGCCGGTACAGCTGGCCGCGGCGTACGCCGCGATCGCCAACGACGGAATCCTGCCCGCGCTCACGCTGGTGCGGGAAGTGCGAGCGCCCAACGGCGCCACGCTTTATCGGCATCAACCGCTGGCGGTGCGGCGGGTGGTTACACCGGAGATCGCCTCCCGCCTGCGCAACTTCCTTCGTGGCGCGGTCGGGGAGGGGGGGACCGGCACCATGGGCCAGCTCGCCAGCTACTCGCTGCTGGGTAAGACCGGCACAGCGGTGCGGTTCGTGGATGGCCGATACGTGCCGGGGCAGTACACCTCCTCTTTTGCCGCACTCTTCCCGGCCGATCGGCCCCAGCTGGTGGTGATCGTCAAGATAGACAACCCGCGGGGCCAGTATTACGGAGGTCACACGGCGGCGCCGGTGACTCGGAGCATGATCGAGCAGGCGCTCGCTTCGCGGCGAGTGGCCATTGACCGCGGGCGCCTCGCCGCTCGCGATGTCGCCACCGTCGCCGAAGCCAGGCCTCCGGCGGCGGCCCCGCCCGCGGCAATGCCGCTGATGGTGGTGAGCTGGCCATATAAGTCGAACGACTCGAAGCCGCGGGTCCTGCCGGTACCCGATGTGACCGGCCGCTCGGTGCGGGAGGCCGCGCTGGCGCTGCACCGGCGCGGATTTCAGGTGAGCCTGCACGGGCTGGGACGAGTGGTGCGCACTTCGCCGGCGGCCAAGCAGCAGGCGGCGGCCGGCAGCTCGGTCGGGGTGTGGGCGGAGTGAACCCTGAAAATTCCGGGAGCGTGGATGCCGCTTAGCTGGAGCGCGCTGCTCGACGAGTTGCGCCGAGCCGATCTGCTGGTGGCCGCGCCGCCGGAGGGACCCGACCCGGCCGGGATCGGGATGGACAGCCGTACGGCGGCGCCGGGATCGGTGTACGTCGCGGTCCGGGGCTCGCAAGCCGATGGGCATCGGTTCGTCCGCGACGCCGTCAACCGGGGCGCGGCGGCGGTGGTAGTCGAGGGCGCGCAGGGTTCCGGTGTGCCCGAGATACTCGTCCGCGACAGCCGCCGAGCCGCCCTTGCGCTCGGCGCCGCCTGGTACGGGCATCCGGCTCGGCGGCTCACGCTGATCGGGGTGACCGGCACCAACGGCAAGACCACCACCACCGGGCTGATCCGCCACCTCTTCAACACCTCGGGGCGCTCGGGCAGCATCGGTACCCTCGGCGCCTTCGACGGCCGGGACGAGACAGTCGCCTCCACCGCCGGCGCGCTGACCACGCCGGGGCCGATTGATCTGCAGGCCACGCTCGCGGCCATGGCCGACCGCGGGGTCAGTCACGTGACCATGGAGGCCTCCTCTCACAGCCTCGATCAGGCGCGTCTGGACGGCCTCTGCTTCGCGGCGGGCGTATTCACCAACCTGACGCGCGATCACCTGGACTATCACGGCACGATGGACGACTACCTGGCGGCCAAGCTCAAGCTCGGCGCGCTGTTGGGGCTGGATGGGATCGAGGTGGTCAATCTGGACGACGTCGCCTGGCAGGCCATCCCCCGGCGCGGTCCGAGGGTGACCTTCGGACTGCACCCGGCAGCGGATGTGCGCGCCGCCGATGTGGTACTGGACGCGGGTGGGAGCCGTTTTGTGCTGACCGGCTGCTACGGCACTACCGAAGCCTCGCTCCCGCTGCTGGGCGACTTCAACGTCGCCAACGCCCTGGCCGCGGCTGCGTGCGGGCTCGCCATGGGTCAGCCGCTCTCGAGCGTGGTGGAGCGACTGGCCGGGGCGCCGCAGGTTCCCGGACGAATGGAGCGGATCTCGGACACACCGTGCGTGGTGCTTCGGGATTACTCGCACACCCCCGACTCACTGGAGCGCGCGCTGACCACCCTCCGGCCCCTCACCGCCGGGCGGCTCATCGTGGTGTTCGGCTGCGGCGGCGACCGCGACCGCGGCAAGCGGCCGCTGATGGGGCGCATCGCGGCCGAGCTGGCCGATATCGCGGTCGCCACCTCGGACAATCCGCGCACCGAAGATCCCGACGCCATCCTCGACGACATCGAGCAGGGAATGGGCGGCACGGCTCACCGGAGAATCACCGACCGTCTGGAGGCGATTCACGCTGCTCTCGCCGAGGCACGCGCCGGGGATACACTGCTCCTCTCCGGAAAGGGCCATGAGACCTATCAGGTTCTGGGCACCGTCACGGTTCCATTCGACGAGCGCGAGATCGTGGAGAGAGCCGTGCAGGGCCATCGGTGATATTGACCGAGGCGGAAGTGCGGGCGGCGCTGGAGCTGGAGGGCCCCGAGTCATCACGCTCCTTCAGCTCGATATCCACCGACACCCGCGGCGTCGCCCGCGGCGCGCTGTTCGTGGCCCTCAGCGGCGAGCGGTTCGACGGGCACGACTATTTGAAGGCCGCGGCGGACTCCGGCGCCGCCGGAGCGGTGGTGCGCGAGGGGACGCCGGCGGTGGACGGGCTCATCCTCTACCCGGTGCCCGATACCCTCAGCGCCTTCGGCCGCCTGGCACGGGCGCGCCGCCGCCGGCTGGCGGGCCCGGTGGTGGCAATCACCGGGACCAACGGAAAGACCAGCACCAAGGAGATGCTCGCCGCGGTGCTCGGCACCCGATACCGCACCCACGCCACCCGGGCCAATCTGAACAACCTCGTCGGGGTGCCGACCACGATTCTGGAAGCGCCCGCCGACACCGAGGCCCTCGTGGTCGAGGCGGGTGCCAACCTGCCCGGTGAGATCGCGCGCTATCGAGAGATCATCGAGCCCGGCATCGTGGTGGTGACCAACGCGGTGGCGGGGCACCTGGAAGGGTTCGGATCGCTGGCGGGCGTAGTGGATGAAAAGCTCTCGCTTACCGACGGTGTCGAGCTGGCGGTGGTGGGGATCGAGCCCGCCGCACTGGCCGAAGGTGCCCGCCGGCGCGCCCGGCGGGTGCGAACCGCCGCGCTCCGCGGCGCCGATCTCACGCCGGACCAGGTGGAGCTCACGGCGGATGCTCGGGCCCGGGTCGGCATCGGCGGGACCAGCTTTACTCTCGCCGCCCGGGGACTCCACCAGGCCGACAACGCGGTGCGGGTGTGGGCCGTAGTCGAAGCGCTCGACCTCGACCGCGAAGCGGCGGCCCGGGCTCTCGAGGGATTCACCTTGCCGTCGGGCCGCGGCGAGCTGATTGAGGCCGGCGGCCTCACCATCCTCAACGACTGCTACAATGCCAACCCGCAGTCGTTCCGGGCCGCGATCGCCACCGCCGCGCAGCTGCGAGGGGATCGGCGGCTGGTTTTCCTGGCGGGTACCATGCGCGAGCTGGGGAGCGCCACGGCCGCGCTGCACGCCGAGGTGGCCCGGGCGCTGGTGCAGCTGGAGCCCGACCTGCTGGGAGCAGTGGGTGAGTTCGTGCCGGCGCTGGCGCCGTACGCGGCGCGGCTGGGCGAGCGGCTGGTCACCGCCTCCGACCCGCTCGCGCTCGGCCCGCTAGTGGCGGGACGGCTGCGAGGGGATGAGGTGGTGGTGCTCAAGGCATCCCGTGGCGTGGCGCTCGAACGTATACTTCCGGCTCTCATGCCCCGCGCGAATGTGGACGCACCCGGTGCGGCCCTACCTCCCAACTGAGGACCGATGTTCTATCACTGGCTCGCGCCGCTCGGCAAGACCTACATCATCTTCAACCTGTTCAACTACATCAGTTTTCGCGCCGCGGGGGCCACCGTGACCGCGCTCATCCTCGCCTTCGTCATCGGACCGCCGGTGATCCACCGGCTCAGGGCGCGCAAGGTGGGACAGGTGGTGCGGGCGGAGGGGCCCGCCAGCCACCAGACCAAGCGGGGCACGCCCACCATGGGCGGTCTCATCATCCTGTTCTCCACCATCGTGCCGACGCTGCTCTGGGCGCCGCTCACCAACCGATTCGTGGTGGTGGCGATGCTGTCCATTCTCTGGATGGGCTGCATCGGCTTCCTGGATGACTACCTCAAGATCGTCCAGGGCAAGTCGCGCGGGCTGGTGGCCAAGTGGAAGCTCGCCGGGCAGGTGAGCTTCGGGCTGCTGCTCGGCGTGTTTCTGGCGTACAACCCGGTGGTGTCTACCGACATCATTCCGGCAACCGCCACCACGCTGCCGTTCTTCAAGTATCTGGTCATCAACTTCGCGCCCTGGCTCTACGTCATCTTCGTCACCTTCGTCATCACCGGCAGCAGCAACGCCGTCAATCTCACCGACGGGCTGGATGGATTGGCCACGGGGTTGGCGGGGATCTCGGCCGCCGCCTTCGCGGGGTTTGCCTACCTCTTCGGCCGGGTGGACGTGACGACGTATCTGAATCTGTTCTACCTGCCCGGCGCCGGCGAGCTGGCGGTGTTCTGCGCTGCGCTCATGGGGGCCACGATCGGATTCCTCTGGTTTAACGCCCACCCGGCGCAGGTCTTCATGGGAGACACCGGGAGTCTGGCAATCGGCGGCGCCCTCGGCACCGTGGCCATCCTGCTGAAGGCCGAGTTCCTGCTCCTACTGATCGGCGGGGTATTCGCGGCGGAGGCGATCTCGGTGCTGATGCAGACCGGCACCTACAAGTGGTACAAGCGCACCCGCGGCCGGGAGTACGCCGACGCCCACCGCTTCTTCAGGATGGCGCCGCTGCACCACCACTTCGAGAAGCTGGGTTGGGCGGAGACCACGGTGGTGACGCGCTTCTACATCCTCGGTCTGCTCTGCGCGCTGGTGGCGCTCTCCACTCTCAAAGTGCGATGACGATGCCCGGCGCCGGGATCTTCGACGACTGGCTGCAGAGCGGGCGCGAGGTCGCGGTCGTGGGCCTCGGCAAGAGCGGGGT
>JACCQZ010000027.1 GCA_013813875.1 Gemmatimonadales bacterium
GGCGGCGAGGAGTGCATCACGCCGGAGAGCCCGCCGATGATGAACATCGCGATAAAGCCGAGGGCGAAGTACATCGGCGTTCGGTACTGAATCGAGCCGCCCCAGAAGGTGCCCATCCAGTTGAAGATCTTCACCCCGGTGGGGATGGCGATCAGCATGGTGGACAGTGAGAAAAAGGTGTCCGCTATCGGCCCCATGCCGGTGGTGAACATGTGGTGGCTCCACACGCCGAAGCCGAGGAAGGCGATGAACACCCCGGAGAACACCATGGCGGCGTAGCCGAAGAGCGGCTTGCGGGAGAACACCGGCAAGATCTCGGAGACGATGCCGAACGCCGGCAGGATCAGGATGTAGACTTCGGGATGCCCGAAGATCCAGAAGAGGTGCTGCCAGAGGAGCGGATCGCCGCCGCCCGAGGGCACGAAGAAGTTGGTGCCGAAGAACCGGTCGAACATCAGCAGGATCAGCGCCACCGTGATGACCGGGAACGCCAACAGCAGCAGCACCTGGGTGATGAAGCTCATCCACACGAACATCGGCATCCGCATCAGCGTCATGCCCGGCGCCCGCATGTTGAGAATGGTCACGAAGAAGTTGACCGCCGCCGCCAGCGAGGCGATGCCGAGAATCTGCAGTCCCAGCATCCAGAAATCCACGTTCATGCCCGGCGAGTACTGCCGCGAGGTGAGATTGGCGTAGCCGTACCACCCCTGGTCCGGCGCCGCGCCGAAGAGGAAGCTGGAGTTGAGGAACAGCCCGCCCAGCAGGAACACCCAGTAGCTGAACGCGTTGAGCCGGGGAAAGGCCACGTCCCGTGCCCCGATCATCAGCGGGATCATGAAGTTGAAGAACATGGCACTGAGCGGCATGATCGCGAGGAAGATCATGGTCGTTCCGTGCATGGTGAACAACTGATTGTACGCCTCCGGCGAGAGGAAGGTGTTGTTGGCCTCGCCGAGCTGGATCCGCAGCAGGATGGCCTCGAGACCGCCCACCAGAAAGAAGAAGAACGCCGTCGTGCCGTAGAGAATTCCGATGCGCTTGTGGTCAACCGTGGTGAGCCAGCTCCACAGCCCCGACTTCCCGTGATAGGCGCCAGCGTGCGCCTGGTGCTGATCAACTGCGGTGGTTGCCATACGAACCCTGATTATTTGTGAGCGCGGAGAAAGGCGGCGATGGACCCGGCCTCTTCACTGGTCAGTCCGAGATTGGGCATGAGCACCCCCTTCTTGATCACCTGGGGCTCCCGGATCCAGCGGGCCAGATTGGCGTCGGTATTCTTGAGGGTGCCCGCGGCCAACCACTCCCGGGCGCCGACGTTGCCGAGGTTGGGGCCGATCATTCCCTTGGGGGCGTTGTGCACGTTGAGCGAGTGGCAGGCGACACACCCCTTGGCCGCGAACAGCTTCTCGCCGCTGGCGTACTGCGGGTCCTGGGGCACCGCGGTTGCCGGCGCGGCCGAATCGGCGGCTGGAGGAGCGGGCCGGGCGCCGGGCTGCTGCACCGACGCCCCCGCGCTCGCCGTCCGCACCGAGTCCGCCGCAGCTCCCGCAACGGGCTGGGTGCCTCGCGTCTGCATCCGGGCCACCCAGGCCTGGAAATCGTCGGGATTCTGCGCCCGGATGTGGAATGCCATGCGGGCGTGCTGGATCCCGCAGAACTCGCCGCACTGGCCCGGATAGTAGCCCGCCTCTTCCGCCTTGAACCAGAGCCGGGTCTCGCGATTGGGAAAGACGTCGCGCTTGCCGGCAAAGCGCGGCGGCCAGAAGCTGTGGACGACGTCGGTCGTTCCCATCTCGAGCTTTACCACCTGGCCGACCGGAATGTGAAGCTCGTTGGCTGTGGTGATGTTGAGCTCGGGATAGCGGAACTCCCACCACCACTGGTGCCCGATCACCTCGATCTGGACCCCGTCTTCGGGCGGGGTGGTGTTGGTCTGGAAGATGCCGCGTACCGTCGGCACCGCGATCGCCGCGAGGATGAGAGCGGGAATGACGGTCCAGAGGATCTCTACCGTGGTGTTGCCGTGGATCTGCTTCGGCTCGGGGTCACCCGGTTTCCCCCGAAACCGGAAGACGGCGTAGAGCAGCGCCCCTTCGACCAGGACAAACACCGCGACCGCCCACTTGAGGGTGGTGTCCTGGACGTCGTCGCCGATGCGCGCAAAGTCAGAGAGGGGCTGAAGCGCCGTCTGGGGGTACTGCTCGGCGCTGCACCCCGCCAGCACCAGTGCGGCCATGGACACTGCCGGCAGGAGCCAGGACAGGCGCCGGGAGACGGTGATGGGCCTGAAAAACATTACGGGGCCGTCCTCTAACCAAGGATCTGCGCAATCAGGGGAGACAAGCCGCCGCACTTTACCAGTTTCCCGCGTGAAGGTCAAGGAAATCCTTGTGGGGTCGTCCCTTATCCCCCCAGCATCTCCCGCTCCACACCGTCCGCCGTCCGTGGCGCTGCGTTCGACAGTACCTCCCGACCGGCCTCGGTGACCAGAACGACGTCCTCGATCCTGATCCCCACCTCCTCGTCCACGAGATAGATCCCCGGCTCCACGGTCAAGACCATCCCCGGAGCCAGGGGAGTCGCGAACGAGCCGACGTCATGCACGTCCATGCCCAACCAGTGGGAAAGCCCGTGCACGAAGAACCGGTCGCAGGTAGACCTGCCGCAGAGCTTTCCCGAATGTCTCCGCATGTAGTTGCGGGCCACCCGGTTGAGCTCGCCCAGCGTGGTTCCTGGCCGCACCGAGTCAATCGCGGTCTGCTGGGTGGCGAGGACCAGATCGTAGAGCTGCCGCTGCCGCGGCGTGAAGCGGCCCGAGATGGGAATGGTGCGGGTCACGTCGGAGGTGTAATAGCCGAACTCGGCCCCCACGTCCATTACCACCAGGTCGCCGGGCCGGGTCTGGCGCCGGCCCTTGTCGTAGTGCAGCGTCGTGGAGTTGGGACCGGAGCCGACGATCGAAGGGAATCCCACCCGCTCCGCGCCCCGCCGGCGGAATGCATACTCGATCGTCGCCTCCAGCTCGTATTCCCACATCCCCGGCCGGGCCGCCTGCATGGCTTCCCGCAGGGCCTCGGTGGTGATATCGGTGGCGCGGCGAAGGCGAGCCAGCTCCTCCCCGTCTTTCACCAGTCTGAGCGCGGCCATGCCGGGCTCGAGGTCCTCGACCTCCACCCGGTCCCACGCTCCCGCCGTCTGCTGCTCCCGCTGCAGGTAGAGGCCACCCATCCGCGCCGGAGACCTGGCGGCGAGGACCAGCGACCGGATTTCCGCCTCGGAACCGGCCGAGGGGCGTATGTCGCGAATGCCGGTGAGCCGAGAGAGCTCCGCCCGGTCCCGTATGTAGAGGATGGCTTGATCGGCCTCCGAATCCCGAGCCACCAGGAGCAGGGTGGCCCCGGGCGCTTCCAGGCCGGTCAGATAGAAGAAGTTGTTGTCCTCGCGATAGTCGCTGTCCTGCGGATGGTGGACAGCCATGCTCCGGACCTCGGCCGAGCGGATGATGGCCATCCCGGTGCCGAGGCGGTCGAACAGGGCGGCGCGCCGGGCCGCCAGGCGCTCAACCGGCACCGGTTCCGCGGCCAGGGAGGGCGGGCCGGGACGGGTGGCAGCCAGTACTCCGGCTGCGAGAGCAGCGATCCAGCGGGCGTTCATGGCAGCAAGATAATTCCGCCCTGGTGCCCCCGGATGTATCTTCAAGCCACTCCACTCCCGCCTGCGGACGTCATCTCTTCAGGCCGACTCTTTCTGTTTGGTTGCACCATGATTCGTGAAATGCGAGAGAAGCTGAGCCGGGAAATAGACCAGCTCAGCCATGAGCTCAACGTGCTCCTTCCCCAATCCATCGCACAGGCTGTCGAGCTGGGCGACCTGCGGGAGAACTCCGAATACAAGGCGGCCCTCGAGCGCCAGCAGTTCGTCCAGGCGCGTCTGGGCCAACTCCA
>JACCQZ010000036.1 GCA_013813875.1 Gemmatimonadales bacterium
ATTTGACGATGTTGGTGATGTACACTTTTTGCCGGGGAACTTCAATAGCGTCGAGAATACTGTCGAGAAGCTGTCCCGCCTGACCCACGAAGGGACGGCCGGTGGCGTCTTCGGTGGCGCCAGGACCTTCGCCCACCAGCATCAGCCCGGACTCGGCGCTGCCCTCTCCCGGCACCGCGTTGGTGCGATGGGGACAGAGATCGCAGCAGTAGGTGGTGCGAATCCGCTCGGCCACCGCATCGATCGTGCTCAAGGCCGAGAGGTCGTTGCCCAGCAGCACCGGCGCCGGCGATCGGATCGCGAGTCCCGGCCCGGGGACCGGCGGCGCACCCTTCTTCCACCTGGGTTCGGCGCCTTCGGCGCGGTCGGCGGTGAGCTCCATGCGGGCGGGCTTGTTCTCGACGGGCATCTCGTTCTCCGGCGCGGGCGGCGCGCCGAGCACGATCTCGGCGCCGCCCAGCTCTATCTGCTGCGCAAGATAACGCCGCCAGAGGTCACTCAAGCGTCTCCTCCACCGCGTCGAGAATGTGGTTGGCCACCTCACGCTTCGATTGCAGCGGGTAGATGCGCGGGTTCCCCTTCCGGCCGAGGATCGCGACCCGGTTGGTGTCGTGCTCGAAGCCGGCGCCCGGCTCGAGCGCATCGTTGATCACGATGAGGTCGAGATCCTTTCGTTCCAGCTTGGCTTTCCCCTTGGCGAGCGCGTCGCCCGTCTCGAGAGCGAAGCCCACGGTGACGCTGCCCGGCTTGCGCTCTCCGCAAGTGGCGCCGAGCACGTCGTCGGTCGGCTCCATCGGGATGGCCAGGGCGCCGTCGGTGCGGGCGCGTTTGTTTTCGCTCGGGTTGCTCGGGCGAAAATCGGCCGGGGCGGCCGCCATGACGAGAACGTCGGCTCCGCGCCGCTCCTCCCGCACCGCGGCCTCGAGCTCCCTGGTGCTTTCCACCCGCCGGACGCTCACGCCGATGGGCGCCGGCAGCGCCACCGGCCCCGAGATCAGCAGCACGTCCGCGCCGCGCTCCCAGGCGGCCTCCGCCACGCGATACCCCATCTTGCCGCTGCTGCGGTTGGACACCACCCGCACCGGATCAATGGATTCCCGAGTGGGTCCGGCAGTCACCACCACCCTCCGGCCGGCCAGGCGGCCCTTGGACCGGAGCAGCCGGCCGGCGTGGGCCAGAATGGTCTCCGGCTCGCTCATCCGCCCGGGCCGCTCCGAAGGGCCCTCAGCCAGCGCACCGACTGCCGGGCCCACGAAAACAGCGCCGCCAACCCGGAGCCGCTCCAGATTGGCCTGGGTTTCCGGCCGAGCGTACATCTCGTCGTTCATCGCGGGGGCGAGCAGCACCGGCGCGGAGCGGGCCAGAAGGAGTGCGGTGAGAAAGTCGTCCGCCAGGCCCTGCGCCGCGCGGGCGATGAGATTGGCGGTGGCCGGCGCCACCACGATGAGATCGGCGTCCTGGCCCAGCCGCACATGCGAAAGCGCCCCGCCCGGCTCCCAGAGTGAGGAGAGGACGGGGCGCCCAGTGAGCGCCTCGAAGGTGAGCGGCCGGACGAACTCCGCGGCGCTGCGGGTGAGGACGGCGTCTACCCTGGCTCCCGCCTCGGTCAGGCGGCGGGCGAGGATGCAGCTCTTATAGCATGCGATCCCGCCCGACACGCCGAGGATGACGTG
Source organism: Gemmatimonadales bacterium (assembly GCA_013813875.1). Taxonomy (GTDB): domain Bacteria; phylum Gemmatimonadota; class Gemmatimonadetes; order Gemmatimonadales; family GWC2-71-9; genus CAVVWJ01. The sequence continues at coordinate 1,674 of JACCQZ010000036.1, forward strand.
CCGGCCGGCCCACACGGTCACGCCTCGGAGCGGCGGCGGCGAACCAGCTTGTAGTTGAGGTCGCCTTCCACCAGCGCCTGCAGCGCCTTGGTGGTGAGCTTCTCCTCCTGGCGCGCCATGAGATCTTTGGGGAACTCATTGAGGAAGCGGGCGAACTTGGCGGCGACGAGCACCCCGAGGTACTTGTTGCCGGCCTGCTTGGCGACTTCGAACGGCGTGATGATGCGCATCAGTGCTCCTTGAAAAACGTCACTCCACCGGGATGCTGGATGCCGCGGCGATAACGTCGTGGCGCAACCGGTCAATAAACTCGTGCAGCGAATCCTGGCGCGACACCCGCCACGCCTCGGCGTCGAGTATGGCCGCCACCTGGGCGACCGCCAGCGTCACATCCTGGTTCAGGATGGCGTAATCGTATTCCGATACGGCGGCCAGCTCGTCGGCGGCTCGGGTGATCCGCTCGCGGATGAGCTCGGGCGGCTCGGTGTTGCGTCCGGTCAGCCGGCCGATGAGCGCTCCGGCGGACGGCGGGATCACGAACAGGTGCAGCGAACTGGGAAAGCCCGCCCGGATCTGCCGCGCTCCTTCGATTTCCACGTCGAGCACCGCATGGCGTCCGCTGGAGAGAATGCGGTTAATCTCGCTTTTCAGCGTTCCGTAGAGCTCACCACCGTAGGTGGCCCACTCGAGGAACTCGCCCGCCTGCTGCCGCCGCAGAAACTCCTTGCGGGGGAGAAAGTGGTAGTCCACCCCGTCGCTCTCCTCCGGACGCATTCCCCGGGTGGTGGCCGACACCGAATAGCCGAGATCGTCGCGGGTCTGCAGCAGCCTCTTTGCGATCGTAGTCTTTCCGCCCCCCGAGGGAGAGGAAAGCACGAGCAGGAGAGGCTTCACTCGAGATTCTCGAGCTGTTCCCGGAACTTCTCGAGCTCGCCCTTCATGGCGATGACCTCCTGGGCGATCTCGGCGTCGTTCGCCTTGGAGCCGACGGTGTTCACTTCGCGTCCCAGCTCCTGGGCCAGAAACCCGAGCTGCTTGCCCACGGGACGCGCCGCCGCCAGGGCATCGCGCGCGGCGGCAACGTGGGCCCGGAAGCGCACCAGCTCTTCGGTGATATCGAGCCGGTCGGCCTGAAACGCCACCTCCTGGGCCAGCCGCGCCTCGTCCAGCGCGCGTCCCTCGAGCAGGTCGCTGACGGCGGCGCGAAGCCGGTCGCGTTCCCGCACCAGGCGGTCGGGTGCGCGCTCGGCGATGCGGCCGGCGGAGCGTTCCAGCAGGTCTATCCGATGCCGCAGCTCCGCCGCGAGCGCTTCGCCTTCGCGGGCCCGCATGGTCCGGCACTCGGCGCTGGCTCGGGCGATGATGGGCTCGACCTCGGACCAGACCACTTCAACCGCACCGTCACCGGCGCTGGAGAGCACCTCCGGCTGCCGCGCGACCAATTCCACCGTCACATCGCCGCCCAGACCCAGCGCCGACTGCAGCTCGCGCAGCCGGTCGGTGACCAGCCGGGCGCGGTCGAGATCCACGGCAAACCCGCCGGCCCGGGCGGGGTGCTCGCTCCAGCGTCCATGCACCGACAGGTGTCCCCGGTCGAAATCCCGCCGGAGCCGCTCCCGCAACTCACCCTCGAGCCCGCCGAGCTCACCCGGGAGCTTGGCCGCGAGATTGAAGTACCGGTGGTTGACGGTGCGAATCTCGATGCGAAGCCTGCCTCCGGCCACGGGGCCCTCCGCGGCGCCGAACCCCGTCATGCTGTACGGCACGCCACCTCCATGATACCGGGGAAAGCCCTGAAATTTACCCGGAATTGGGGGGGATTGGTAGGGAGCGGTTTGGGTGCACGCTCCGCGATAATGGTTGCGGTGGGATCGGCGTCCGCCGGTACCTTGGCGAATGCGCGACGCTTGCCATCCTACTGCCGAGGACTCCATTTTATGGGCATGGCCGCCCCGACCTATTGGACCGCCGACATGCTCCGCGCGCTGCCGGACGACGGCAACCGCTACGAGCTGGTCAATGGCGAGCTGCTGGTGAGCCCGTCACCTCGGTTCCTGCACCAGCGGCTGGTCGGGCGGCTTTACTTCGCAGTGGAGATGTACCTCCGCACCCAGTTGGCGGGCGAGGCGCTCACGGCTCCGGCTGACATCTCCTGGGGCGACGAGAATGTGCTGACCCAGCCGGACGTGTTTGTCGTCCCCCCCCTTGCCCGAAATACCGAGCGCTGGGAAGAGCTGCGCCATCTGCTTCTGATCGCCGAAGTATTGAGCCCCTCGACCGCTCGAAATGATCGCTTCGTCAAGCGGCCCGAGTATCAGCGCCGCGGGGTCCCGATGGTCTGGCTGGTTGAAGGAGACGAGCGGTACGTCGAGATCTGGACTCCGGAGGCGATCTTTCCGGTGATTGAACGGGAGCGGCTGGTCTGGCAGCCGGACGGCGCGCGAGAGGCGTTCACGCTGGATCTCGCCGAGTTGTTTGGCGCAGCCTGATGGAGCAGAGCGAGTCTTCGAGAGGGCGCTCGTGTAGAGTTGTCATCCCGAGCGCAGCGAGGGATCTTGCCGGCGGCGCTTTGAGCTAGCGGTGGCCCTCCGGCGCACCCGAGCAAGATCCCTCGCTGCGCT
>JACCQZ010000056.1 GCA_013813875.1 Gemmatimonadales bacterium
GCGCTCCCTCGGCCGCGGTACGGCGGGAAGCGAGCGCGCGCAGATCCAGCTCCGCGGTGTCGAGCAGATCGAGCTCGGCGGCGGATTCGTCGCGAGTGGCCAGCACCGCCTCGAGCGTCGAGCCGTACTTCTGGGTCAGCCGAAAGACCAAGTCTCGCCGCCGCTCCACCTCCGCCAATCGCTCGGGGTCTTCCTGCACGTCGTCGGCGTAGGACGCGGCCAGGCGCGCCACCTCGGAAAGGTTGGCGTAGGCGGCATCGAGCATCTCGCGCCAGGCCGCCGTGGCGGGGTCCACTTTTTCCAGGGAGCCGAGCGCGCGCTCGGCGACGGTGAGGGCGCCGAGCGCGTTCCCGCCTTCGCCCTCCAACGCGTCGGCGATTCGCCGGGCCTGTTCCATCAGCGAGCCCGCCTGGCTCAGCCGCCGAGCTTCCAACTGGAGAGCCTCGTCTTCGCCGGGTGTCAGCCTGGCCCGGTCAATCTCGGTTACCACATGGCGCAGATAGTCGGCGCGCCGGCGCACCTCGTCGCGGCGGGCCGCCAGCGCCGCCTCCTCTGCTCGTACCGCGGCGAGAGCGGCGTAGGCCCGACTCACGGCGGAGCGTTCCGCCTCCGCATGGGCAAAGGCGTCCAGGATGTCGCGCTGGGCCTCGGCGAGCAGCAGCGATTGAGTCTCGTGCTGTCCGTGCAGATCCACCAGCAGCGCGCCAAGCTGGCCGAGCACCGACGCGGTGGTCGGGCTCCCGTTGACCCAGGCCCGGGAGCGTCCCTCCGCGGAGACCTCGCGGCGGACCACCACTCGCGCGTCCTCCACATCGAGTCCCAGCGCCTCGATGCTGCGGCGGGTGGCGGCGTCTATTCCCTCGAACGCCCCCTCCACGATTGATCTGGCCGCGCCCGGCCGGACGCTTCCGCTCGCCGCCCGCTCACCCAGCAGCAGTGAGAGGGCGTCCACCAGCATGGACTTCCCCGCCCCGGTCTCACCGGTCAACACGTTGAGCCCGGGGCCGAGCGAGAGAGTGACATCGGCGATGGTGGCGAGATCGCGAACCCGCAGCTCGCCGATCACCGGACGGCTTCGCGCTCGGAGAGATCGCCCCAGTGAAGCTTCTGCCGCATGCGGCTGAAGAAGCCGTCGCCGCCCAGCCGGATGAGGCAGACCCGGTGGTCGGCACGGCGGACGTCCACGCTCTCTCCCGGCGCCAGAGAGCTGCCGGTCTGGCCATCGAAGGAGACCAGGAGGTCGTCGGCCCAGCCGGCCATCGGCTCGATGACGATGCGGAAGGTGGCGGGCACGACCAGCGGCCGCACGGCCAGGGTGTGGGCCGCGATTGGAGTGACCACCATCGCCTCCACCCCGGGCACCACGATGGGACCGCCGGCGCTGAGGTTGTAGGCGGTGGATCCGGTGGGCGTCGCGACGATGATCCCGTCGGCGCTGTAGGGTCCGACGTTCTCCCCGTTGATGAACACGTTGACCCGAACCACACGGGCGACCCCGCCTTTGTGGACCGCCACGTCGTTGACCGCCACCTGGGAGGACCGCTCGACGCCCTGCCCGTCCTTGATGACGGCCATGAGCATCTGCCGCCGCTCGGTCACGTAGCGTCCGGCCCCGAGCGCGTCGAGCGCGGCGTCGAGAGTCTCCCGGGTGGCGGTGGTGAGGAAGCCGACGCGGCCGAAGTTGACGCCGAGAATGGGGGTCTCGCGGCCGGCGAGCAGGCGCGCGCCGCGCAGGAGAGTGCCGTCGCCCCCGAAGGTGAGCAGAGCGTCCAACTCCACCCCTTCGAACGGAGGGACCTCACGGCCCCAGAACGGCTGGAGCCGCGGCTCGCTGTGCAACGTGATGCCGCGTTCTGGGGCCTGGAGAGCGACACGCTCGAGAACGGCTTTGAGATCGCGGTACCGCGGGTTGCCGACGACGCCGACCCTCATCGCGCTTCGAGGCTTTCCTCGTGTTGAAGAGCGGCGATGCGCCGCGCGATCCCCGCGGCGGTGAGTCCGAACAGCTCGAGCTGCTCGGCGCGGGGCGCCTGCTCGATCAGCCGGTCGGGCACTCCAAGGGCGACGACACGCACCTCGGGATGGGTGGTCTGCAGCGTCTCCGCCAGATAGGCGCCGAAGCCGTTGACGATGGTGCCCTCCTCGACCGTGACCACCGTCCGATGTTGCCGCACCATCGACTGGAGCATGGCGGAGTCGAGCGGCTTGAGAAATCGGCAGTTGACCACCGAGCACTCGATGCCCTGGGCCGAAAGTAGATCGGCGGCCTCTACCGCCGGTGCCACCATGGTTCCCACGGCCAGGATGGCCACATCCTTGCCGACGCGGAGCCGCTCCCAGGTGCCGTAGGGCACCGCCGGGATCTCGCCCACCGGCCGGGGCTCGGCCGGCGTTTTGTCGCGGGGATAGCGGGTACAGAAGGGGCCGTCGTCGTGGGCCATCGCGGTGCGCAGCAGCCCGATGAGCTCGTCGCCATCCTTGGGCGCGGTCACCGTCATGCCGGGCACCGCCAGCATATAGGCGATGTCGTACAGCCCCATGTGGGTCTGTCCGTCCTCGCCGACCAGCCCCGCGCGGTCCATGCAGAACGTGACCGGGAGCCGCTGGACGGCGACGTCGTGAATGACGTTGTCGTACGCCCGCTGGAGGAAGGTGGAGTAGATGGCCACCACCGGCCGGATTCCCTGCGTCGCGAGACCGCCGGCGAAGGTGACCGCGTGCCCCTCCGCGATGCCGACGTCGAAGAACCGCTCGGGGTACTTCTTCTGAAAGAGATTGGCTCCGGTGCCCGAAGGCATCGCGGCCGTGATGACCACCAGCTCGGGATGTTCCCGCCCCAGCGCGGTGACCCCATCGCCGAACACCTGGGTCCAGGTGGGGGGGCCGCTGGCCTTCTTCCGCGCCTCACCGGTGAGGGGATCGTATGCCGCCAGCCCGTGCCACTTCTCCCGGTTGTCCTCGGCGAAGGCGAATCCCTTTCCCTTCTGGGTCATGACGTGAATGACCCGGGGCCCGCCCATGCCCCGCACGAAATGGAGGGTCTCACAGAGCTTGGGCAGGTCGTGCCCGTCTATCGGGCCGAAGTAGCGGAAGCCGAGTTCCTCGAACAGCATGCCGGGGGAGAAGAGATTCTTGACACTCTCCTCCACGTTCCTGGCGAAGTCCACCACTCCCTCACCCAGCACGCCGCCCAGGGCAAAGGTCATTCCCTTGATCTTCTCGCGCACCCGGTTGGTGCGCGGGTCGGCGACGATCCGGCCCAGCGTCTTGCTGACCGCGCCCACGTTGGGCGAGATGGACATGCCGTTGTCGTTGAGGATCAGAATGATGTCCCGATCGGAATGGCCGGCGTTGTTCATCCCCTCGTAGGAGAGCCCGCAGGTGAGCGCGCCGTCGCCCAGGACGGCAACCACCTTGTGGCTCTCGCTCTTGAGGTCGCGCGCGGTGGCCATGCCCAACGCGGCCGACACCGCGGTGCCGGCGTGTCCGGCGCCGAAGGCATCGTGCTCGCTCTCACTGCGCTTGAGGAACCCCGAGATGCCCTCGCGCTGGCGCAGAGTCGGAAAGGAGCCGTTCCGGCCGGTGAGGAGCTTCCAGGCATACGCCTGATGCCCCACGTCCCACACGATCTTGTCTTGCGGCGAGTCGAACTCATAGAGCAGCGCAATGCTCAGCTCCACCACCCCGAGGCTGGCGCCGATGTGTCCGCCGGTGAGCGAACAGCACTCGATCAGCCGGTCCCGGATCTCCTGCGCGAGTTGCGGCAACTGCTCGCGGCGGAGGCGTTTGAGGTCGGAGGGGGAATGGATGGTGGAGAGGAGGGTCATGGCTGCAAGTGAGAGTGACAAGTGACAAGTGACAAGTGACAAGGGGCAAATGACAAGTGACAAGTGGGAGGGCCGTACAGAGTGCGGCATCGCATCGCATCTCTCAGATGCACTTGCCGCTTGTCACTTGTCACTTGCTGCTTTTCACCTGTCACTCTCAGTTATTCCTACTCACAATATACCCCGCCAACATCCCCAGTGCCCCCGTCGGCACCCCGGCCGTTCGGAGATGCTCGACGGCGCTGCGGGCCAGGCGCTCGGCTTCGGCGCGGGCGGGCTCGATGCCCAGGAGGCGGACGTAGGTGGACTTGGCCAGTTGGGCGTCGCGGCCGGCGGTCTTGCCCAGCTCCTCGCTGGTGCCGGTCGCGTCGAGGACGTCATCGGCGATCTGAAAGGCCAGACCCACATCCTCGCCATAGGCGGTGAGGGCCGCCTCCTCCACGGCCGTTGCCTCTGCCGCGATGCCGCCGAGAACGCAGGCGGCCTGAATCAGCGCCCCGGTCTTGCCCCGGTGCACCGCGATGAGCTCGGGCAGAGCCAGCGCCTGGTGCTCCGCCGCCAGATCGAGCCATTGACCACCCACCATCCCCTCGATCCCGCCGGCCTGGAACAGCTCCGCCGCCATCCGGCCGAGGATAGCCGCCGGCAGCTCCAGCTCCCGGGCGGCTTCAGCCAGCACCCGCGCCGCGACCGGCACCAGGAGGAAACCCGCCCGGGTAGCCGTGGCAACGTCGAACCGGCGGTGAGTGGTGAGCCGGCCGCGGCGCAGGTCGTCATCGTCCATGCAGGGGAGGTCGTCGTGCACCAGCGAATAGGTGTGGACCGTCTCGACCGCCGCGGCGACTCCGGCGATCGCGGGAGAGGCGCCGCCGGCCGAGCGGTACGCCGCCAGCACCAGCGCGGCCCGCACCCGCTTGCCCGGGGTTCGCAGCGCGTAGGCGAGGGCTTCACCGTCGCGGCCCGCCAACTCCTCCGTGAGCCGTTCCGCCCATCGGTCGAGCAGGTGGTCGGTGTGCTCCCGAGCCTCGGAGAGCAGGTCGCCCGCCGTGGCAGGAGGGGCTTCAGCCATCGAGATCGGCAAGACGAAAGTCGCCGCCCGCTTCTTCGATCACCTCCTGTACCTTGAGCTCGGCCGTGCCCAGGCGCTCTTTCGCTGCCCGGAGCCGCGTCACCCCCTCCTCGAAGAGCGCCAGCGCCGTATCCAGCTCGACGTCGCCGGCCTCGAGCTTTCGGACGATCTCCTCCAGCCGGGCCAGATCATCGGCGATGGTCACCGGTCCTCCACTCGGGCGGGCACCTCGCCATCGGCCAGCCGAAGCCGGAAGGGCTCGCCCGCGACGAACTCCGCCCGGCGCTTGAGGACACGTCCATCGGGGCCGACGGGGACCGCATAGCCCCGGTCGAGGATGCGAAGCGGGCTGAGCGCATCGAGCTGCGCCGCCAGACGCACGACGTGGTGGCGGTCGCGCCGCAGCGCGGAGGTCACTCCACCGTGCAGCCGGTCGGCGGTTCGGGCGAGGCGCTCGGCGGCCAGACGGGTGTGGCCGGTAAGTCCGGCGGCGAGCCGGGCGGCGACCTCGTCCAGCTGGCGCAGAACCTCGCGCCGGTCGGCCACCGCCAGCTCAGCCGCCGCCGAAGGAGTGGCGGCGCGGACGTCGGCTACGAGGTCGGTGAGGGAGATGTCGGTCTCGTGCCCCACCGCCGAAATGGTGGGCACCCGGACCTGGGCCAGGGCTCGGCAGACCGCCTCGTTGTTGAAGGCGGCGAGGTCCTCCCGGTCGCCGCCACCCCGGCCCAGGATGCACAGCTCGACGCCGGCGAGGCGGTTGACCAGCCAGAGCGCGCTCACCAACCCGTCTACCGCTCCGCCTCCCTGCACCCGCGCGTCAATGACCAGCACCCGGCAGCAGGGCCACCGCTTCCGGGCCACGGTGAGAATATCGCGCAGCGCCGCCCCGGCCGTGCTGGTCACCACCGCGATGGTGCAGGCCAGCTCGGGAATGCGCCGCTTGCGGGCCGGGTCGAAGAGGCCGTCGCCATGGAGCGCGGCCTTGACCCGTTCCAGCTCCCGTTGCGCCGCGCCCACCGCGGCGGTGGGAATCACCCGGGAGACATTGAGCTGGAACTCGCCCTTGGCCTCGTAGATGGCGGGCTTTCCCAGCACGAAAACCTCGGTACCGTCTCGAGGCGGAACTCCGGCGCGCTCCGCGTCGCGCTTCCACATACAGCAGCGAACCTGACTGGTCCGGTCGCGCAGGCTGAAGTACCAGTGGCCGCTGGGCCACGCCTTGCACTGCACCACCTCGCCGCGGATCCAGACCGGCACGAACTCCCCCTCCACCAGCCGCTTGGCGGAAGCGGTCAACTGGCTGACGGACCAGACCTCATCGGTGGGGGAGAGGCTGCCGAACTGGAAAGAAAGGGCCATCTAAGGGGCTCGTTGGTGATGCTCAGGTGCTGTTATCCCGCTGACATGGTCGTCGAGCGCTGCAGAAGACCGGTGCTCTAACGGCAGTGGAAGGACACGAAGGACACGAAGCGCACGAAGAACAACAACTAATTCTTTTGTTTTTCCTTCGTGACCTTCGTGCCCTTCGTGTCCTTCCGCTGCTTCTAAAGCACCGGAGCTCAACGCTCCATCTGCTCCATCGCCTGCAGTGTGTTCTGCAGCAGCATGGCGATGGTCATGGGACCGACGCCGCCGGGGACGGGGGTGATGGCCGAAGCGACCTCGGCGACCGGAGCGTAGGCCACGTCGCCCACCAGCCGGTAACCCTTGGGGACGGAGGCGTCGTCCACCCGGTTGATGCCCACGTCAATGACCACGGCGCCGGGGCGGATCATGTCCGCGGTGATGAACTCCGGCTTCCCGATGGCCGCCACCAGAATATCGGCGCCGCGGGTGACGGCGGGGAGGTCGCGGGTGCGCGAGTGGCACACGGTGACGGTGGCGTTGCCGCCGGGGCCGTCCTGAATGAGCAGGTTGGCCATCGGCCGGCCCACGATGTTGGAGCGGCCCACCACCACCGCGTGCGCCCCCTTGGTCTCGATGCCCGACCGGATCAGCATCTGCTGCACGCCATAGGGCGTGGCCGGACGGAAGGCGGTTTTGTCGCCGATGACCAGCTTGCCCACGTTGATCGGGTGGAAGCCGTCCACGTCCTTGGTCGGATCAATGCGGCGCAGCACCTTCTCGCTGTTGATGTGCTTGGGCAGCGGGAGCTGCACCAGGATCCCGTGAATCCGCGGATCGGCGTTGAGCCGGTCTACCGTGTCCAGCAGCTCCGCCTCGGAGGCGTCGGCCGGCAGCCGCACGGTCACCGAATGCATCCCGGCCTCCTCGCAGGCCTTGCCCTTGGACCGGACGTACACCGCGCTCGCCGGGTCCTCGCCCACGAGCACCGCGGCAAGGCCGGGCTTGCCGCCGTTTCCGCTCAGGCGGCCGACGGCGACCGCCACTTCGGCGCGGATGGTCTTACCCAGCGCGACACCATCGAGAATCTTGGCACTCATCGAGCGTAGTCCACTGCTCTGGTCTCCCGGATGACGACGACTTTGATCTGTCCTGGGTATTGTAGCTCGTTCTCGATCCGGCGGGCGATGTTCTCCGACAGCAACGCCGCCGCGCCGTCATCAATGCGGTCGGGCGTCACCAGCACCCGGACCTCGCGTCCCGCCTGAATCACGTTGCACTTCTCTACGCCGGGAAACTCATTTGCGATCTCTTCCAGGCGGGTAAGCCGCTTCACGTAGCTCTCGAACGCCTCCCGGCGCGCCCCGGGCCGGGCGCCGCTGATGGCGTCGGCCGCCTGCACCAGCACCGATTCCGCCGACTCGTGGGGCACATCGTCGTGGTGCGCGTGAATGCAGTTGATGACCGGTGCGCTCTCCCCGTAGCGGCGGGCCACCTCCACGCCGAGCTCCACGTGGGTGCCCTCGCTCTCGTGAGTCAGCACCTTACCCACGTCGTGAAGCAGCCCGCCCCGCTTGGCCAGAGCCACGTCGAGCCGCAGCTCGGCCGCCATCATGCCGGCGAGCCAGGCCACTTCCTTGGAGTGATCGTAAATGTTCTGCCCATAGGAGGTGCGATATCGCATGCGGCCCACCAGCCTCACCAGCTCGGGATGGAGGCCGTGGATGCCGGTGTCGTAGGCGGCCTGCTCGCCCAGCTCGACCAGCTGTGCCTCCAGCTCCTTCCGCACCTTTACCACGATTTCCTCGATGCGGCCGGGGTGGATCCGGCCATCCTGGATGAGCGCTTCGAGCGCCCGGCGGGCCACTTCGCGCCGGATGGGATCGAAGCAGGAGACGATCACGGTATCCGGGGTATCGTCAATGATGACGTCCACGCCGGTGCTCATCTCGAAGGCTCGGATGTTCCTGCCCTCCCGTCCGATGATACGCCCCTTCATCTCGTCGTTGGGCAGTGCCACGGCGGCCACCGAGCTCTCGGCAGCGTGCTCCGCGGCGATGCGCTGAATGGCCATCGAGATGATGCGCCTGGCCTCGCGGTCGGCGCCGCGCCGGGCCTGCTCTTTGATGTCCCGCACCAGTGCCGCCGCCTGACCCCGAGCCTCGTCCTCCACCCGCTGCAGGATCTCCCGGCGGGCGTCCTCGCCGGTCAGGCCCGCGATCCGCTCCAGCTTGACTCGCTGCTCCTGCGCCAGGCGGTCGGCCTCGCCCTCGCGCGCGTGCAGGCCCGACTCCCGCTGTGACAGGGCCCGCTCGCGCTTGTCCACCTCTTCGAGCTTCCGCTCCTGCACCCGGGCGCGCTCCTCGGCGCGGCGCTCCAGCCGTTCCGACTCGTCGCGCCGCCGCTGGATCTCGCGCTCGAGATCCTCGCGGAGCTTGAAGGTGTCCATCTTGGCGGAGAGGAGGACCTGCGATTTGGCCGCTTCGGCCTCACGTCTCGCGTCGGCGCGGAGCCGCTCGGCCTCGACTCGCGCCAGCCCGAGCACGCCGGTGGCATCGCGCCGCTGGCGGCGGGTGTAGAGGACCATAAAGACCGCGGCAACGACAAGTCCGGCAGCCACTCCCGCCAGTAAGGACAGGAGCAGGGACTGGGGCATCAGGATTCTCCATTATGGCGCGGGCGCGCGCCTCCCGCGCTTGGCGGGTGGCAGCAGTCGGGCCAGATCGTCGGCCATCGAGGTGAGTCGGCCCGCGGTCTCGCGGTCGCCGTGACGGGCCTGGAAGAGCTCGTCGGTGATGGCGAGCGCGGCGAGGATAGCCGCCTTGTGGCTCTCCACCATCGGGAGCGAGTCGCGCACCCGCTTGAGGGCGGCGTCGAGGTAGGCCGCCACCTCGCGAGTGTACTCCGGGGGCAGCTCGGAGCGAACGGTGAACTCCTCGCCTCCGATGGTGACCCGGACCGCGTTCTTGGCGTTGCTCATGCCGCGGTGCCTCCGCCATGCTGTTCCAGAAATGAGAGCCTGGCCGCCAGCCCCCGCAGGCGCTCCTTGGCCGACTCGATCCGCTGGCGCAGCGCCTGGTTCTCCGTTTCCAGCTCCAGCACCCGTTGGCGCGCCTCCTTCAGCTCGGGCCCGGCGAGCACGCCGCCACTGGCGCGCACTTCCGCCAGCTCCGCCTCTGCCCGCAGCGTGCGGCGACGCCAGGCGGCCAGCTCTTCGGCTACGTGGCGAAGCAGCTGATCGAGCTCGGCCAGCGCTTTGGCGTCGGGGCGCTCGTAGGAGTATGCCACCGTCACTCTCCTGTGGGGGGCGTGCCCACGTCACGCCGCTGAATCCCCAACTCCGCCTCCAGGGCCGCAAGGAGCCGCGTTTCCGCCCCATCCACCTCCGCATCGCGAAGGGTCCGGTTTGGAGCGCGGAAGGTGAGCCTGAAAGCGACGCTGCGCATGCCCGGGGGCAGCCCGGCGCCGCGGTAGTCGCTTTCGACGTCAATCCGCTCGAGCAGCACCCCGCCGCCGACCCGGCGAAGCACCGCCTCGACCTGCCCGGCGGTGGTGCCCTGGGGCAGCAGCAACGCCAGCACCCGTTGGGACGAGGGCGTTGAGGGAAGCGGCCGGAATCGGGGTGCGCTGCGAGGACTCGGGTCGAGTACCAGCTCGAAGCCGAAAAGCGGAGCGGCCCACGGTGGAGCGTCGGCCGCCAGCGGAGCCGCTTCTCCCACGGTCCGGCCCTGGGAATCCCTGACAACCCACGAATTCCGCTCAACTTGCACTGCGGCCCCCGGAATTGCCAGGGCGGCGGCGGCCTCGAACCGTCCCTTCAGATCCCAGAGGTCGAAGTGGGCGTCACCGGTACCGCTCCAGTGCTCCGGCTCGCGCCGCCCGGTGAGCACCGCGGCCACCCGGCGCTCCTCGCGCGGCCGCTCCCCGGGCGCGCCCAGCTCGAAAGCGCTGCCGATCTCGAAGAGACGCACGTCGGCCACCTGGTTGGCCCAGTTGGCCTCGACCAGCCGTACCAAGCCCGGGAGCAGCCTCCGGCGAAGATATCCGTCCGCGGCCGAGAGGGGATTGAGCAGACGGACGCTGGTCTCGCCGTCCGGCGGCCCCATTGGCAGCGTGGAGACCTCGAAGTGCCCCTGCTCCACCAGAGCTCGCCGGACCGCCGCCGCCGCCCGCTCGCTGGAGGCATCGGGCAGGCTGCCCACGCGGAAGCGGCGAAGATCGGAGGGAAAGTTCTCGTAGCCGTGCAGCCGGGCGATCTCTTCGACCAGGTCAATCTCCTCGACCAGATCGGGTCGCCACCCCGGAACGTCCACCGCCATCCGGCCGTCCTCGGGCTTGGCCACCACCGTGGCGCCGATGGCCACCAGATACTGCTCGATCACGTGCCAGGGCAGCTCCACGCCCAGCACCTGCGCCGTCCGCGCGGGCCGCAGAAAGATCCGCGGCGGATTGCTGGGCGCGGGCCAAAGATCGAGTGGCGGCTCCGCCAGCTCACCGCCGGCCGTAGCCAGAACGATCTCGACGCAGCGGCGCATCGCCTCGGCGCCGCCCCAGCGGTCTATGCCGCGCTCGAACCGGTAGCTCGCCTCGGTGCTGAGGCCCAAGGTGCGGCGGGTACGGCGGATGCTTCCAGGGTCCCAATAGGCGCCCTCCAGCAGGATGTCCCGGCTCGCCAGGGTAACCTCGGTGCTGGCGCCACCCATCACGCCCGCCACGCCGATGACGCCCTCGCCGTCTCCGATGGCCACCATGCCGGGGGTGAGCTGCCGCTCGACGTGGTCCAGCGTCACCACCCGCTCACCCTCCCGCGCGCGCCGCACCACCAGGGAGCCGTCCCGAAGCGTCGCCACGTCGTAGGCGTGCATTGGCTGGTTGAGCTCGAACATCACGTAGTTGGTGGCGTCCACCACGTTGCTGATGGAGCGCACCCCGACGGCTTCGAGTCGCCGGCGCAGCCACGCGGGCGAAGGGCCCACCCGAGCGCCGCGGATCACCGCGGCGTGAAACCGGGGGCAGCCCTCCGGGTCTTCGATGGTGACGGGAACTCCTCCGACCTCGCCCATCGTGGCGACGCGGCGGGAGGGAGGTATGTCGGTGCCGGTGGCGCTGGGAACGGACGGCAGGCGGAACGGAGAGCGATAGGACGCCGAGAGCTCTCGGGCGACACCCTTGTGTCCCAGCAGGTCGGGGCGGTTGGGCCCGACATCCACCACCAGCCGGTGGTCGTCGAGAGGGACTGCGTCGAGCAGCCGGGTTCCCGGCGCCGCGTCGGTCTCGAGCTCCAGGATGCCGTCGTGCTCCTGTCCCAGACCCAGCTCGCGAGCCGAACAGAGCATCCCCTCGGACACCTCGCCGCGCAGCTTGGCCCGCTCGATTTTCATCGGAGCGCCGCCCTTGCCATGCGGCACCGTGGCTCCCACCGGGGCGTAGGGGTACCTGCGCCCCGCGGTGACGTTGGGGGCGCCACAGACGACATTGCGCCGCTCGGCGCCGCCGTCGTTCACGGTGCAGATGCGCAGTCGGTCGGCATTGGGATGGGGCCGGACTTCCTCGACCAGGCCGACGACGAGGTCTCCCAGGTCGGCGTGCAGCGGCTCCACCGCGTCCACCGGCGCCCCGAGCATTGCCAGCCGTTCGCTCACATCCTGGGATTCGAGGCTGCGGCGGAGGAAGGCCTCCAGCCAGCGAAGGGAGACATTCATGGTACGAACTGCTCCAGGAACCGCATGTCTCCCTCCAGCAGCAGCCGGATATCGGGAATGCCGTAGCGCAGCATCGCTATGCGGTGCGGACCCATCCCGAATGCCCACCCGGTAAAGCGCTCACCGTCGAGATTGCAGTTTTCCAGAACCGCGGGATGGACCATGCCGCAGCCGAGGATCTCCATCCAGCCGGTACCCTTGCAGGCGGGGCAGCCGCTGCCGTGGCAGAGCTGGCATTCTACGTCCATCTCGGCCGACGGCTCGGTGAAAGGAAAGAACGAGGGCCGAAACCGGGTCCTCGTGCTGGCCGAGAAGAAGCGCCGGGCGAAGTGAGTGAGGGTGGCTCTGAGGTCAATGAACGAGATGCCCTCGTCTACCGCGAGCCCCTCGATCTGGGAGAATGCCGGCGAGTGCGAGGCATCGAAGGCATCGTTCCGGTAGACCATTCCCGGGATCACCACCCGCACCGGCGGCGGGGAGGAGAGCAGCGTGCGGATCTGCACCGGAGAGGTGTGGGTGCGCAGCAGCAGCCGGCCCGCCGGCTCGTTGTCCACCGGCGGCGCGTCGAGGTAGAGCGTGTCGTGCATGTCCATCGCCGGGTGATCGGCCGGGAAGTGGAGCGAAAGGAAATTGTACCACTCGGTTTCCACTTCGGGCCCCACCGCGACGGCGAAACCGATCTCCCGGAATATCTCCACGATCTCGTCCACCACGCGGGTGACCGGGTGCTCGGCCCCGACCCAGCGGCGGCGGCCGGGCATGGTGAGATCTTCCCCGGGTGCCGCCAGCGAGTCCGCCTTGAGCTGGTGCCGTCGAGCTCTGAACGCATCCTCGAGTTGGACTCGGAGCGTGTTGGCCGTGGCTCCGTACACGCGCTTCTGCTCCAGCGGCATGGCGGCGAGGAGCTTCAGGTACTTCGTCACCCTGCCCTGCTTGCGGCCCAGGAGGTCTACGTACGCTTCCTCGAGCTCTGCCGGGCCCAGGCTGGGGACACGCTCCAACCTCTCCTTCAGAGCGGCCAACTCCGGCGGCAGTGTGGTGTCATCCATGAAGAACTCGCGCGTAGTGCATTTACGTCGTGGTGATGGGTCCCGTGTCATCCCGAGCGGAGCGAGGGATCTTGCTCGCCAAGTCGGAGCCATTC
>JACCQZ010000068.1 GCA_013813875.1 Gemmatimonadales bacterium
GGGTTTACCTGGGGCAGCTCGGTCATCCGGTGGTAAGCGTGCTGATGTGCCCCGGCCAGGGCGCGCAGCGGGTCGGCATGGGGAAAGATCTGGCTGAGCGATTTCCCGCCGCCCGCGACGCCTTCGAGGCCGTGGACGAGGCGCTCGGCTTCGGGCTCACCCGCCTCATGTGGCAGGGGCCGGAGGAGGAGCTCACCCTCACCCACAACGCGCAGCCCGCCCTTCTGGCCCACAGCGCCGCGGTCCTCGCGGTAGTGTATCCGATGCTGGGCAACGTAGGCGCGGCCGCCGGCCACAGCCTGGGCGAATACAGCGCGCACGTCGCGGCCCAGACGCTCACTGTGGCCGACGCGGCCCGGCTGGTGCGCCGCCGCGGCGAGCTGATGTACGCCGCGGGCCAGGCTCGGCCCGGCGCGATGGCCGCCGTTCTGGGACTGGCTACCGCAGAAGTGGAGGCCGCGTGCAACGCCGCTTCCGCAGCCGGCGGAGTGGCGGTCGCGGCCAACATCAACGCCCCCGATCAGACCGTCATCTCCGGCGACCCGGCCGCCGTCGCGAGCGCGGGTGAGGGGTGCAAAACCCGGGGCGCCAAGCGGGTCGTGGCGCTCAAGGTGAGCGGCGCGTTCCACTCGCCTCTCATGGCCCCGGCCGTGGACGGACTGCTCGCGGCCCTGCTGGAAGCGGAGTTCGCCGAGCCCGCCTTCCCGGTCATCGCCAATGCGAGCGGCGAGGCGGTGCACACCGGCGTTGACGCCAAGCGCCTGCTCGCCGACCAGCGCACCGCGCCGGTGCGCGGGGTGGCCTGCATGCAGGCCGCCGCCGGGCTGGTCCCCGGCGCGCGCTTCGTGGAGCTGGGGCCGGGGAACGTCCTCTCCGGACTGCTCAAACGGATCGTGCCGGGAGCGACCGCGGTGTCGCTGGGAACGGCGGAGGAAGTGGAGAGGTTTCTGCAATGAAGATGGAAAGCTGCACTGTCACCCTGAGCGTAGCGAAGGGGGCATAGCCCGACATGGCCCCCTTCACTTCGTTCAGGGTGACACCGGACAGTCCTCCCCGCCCATGATCACCATTGACCTCTCCGGCAAGACCGCCTTCGTCACCGGCAGCACCCGCGGGATCGGGCTCGCCATCGCCCGCGCGCTGCACGGTGCCGGCGCCCGCGTCGCGGTGTCCGGCCGGACCCTCGAGCGGGCCCGCGCCGTGGCCGCCGACTTGGGCGAGCGCACCCTGGGAGTGAGCTGCGACGTGGCGGTGGCGGCCGAAGTCGAGGCGGCCATCGCCGCAACCGAAGCGGCGCTCGGTCCCATTGACATCCTGGTCAACAACGCTGGGTTTACCCGCGACAACATCCTGTTGCGGCTCTCCGAGGCCGATTGGGACGCGGTGCTCGACGCCAACCTCAAGGGCGCCTTTCATACCAGCCGCGCCGTGATCAAGGGGATGATGAAGCGGAGAGCCGGCCGCATCGTCAACATCACCAGCGTCGTGGGCCTGACCGGAAACAAGGGCCAGAGCAATTATGCCGCGAGCAAGGCCGGCCTCATCGGCTTTACCAAGTCAGTGGCCAAAGAGTACGCCAGCCGCGGAGTACTGGCCAATTGCATCGCGCCCGGATTCATCGAGACCGACATGACCGCCGCCTTGCCCGATGAGGCGCGGACTACATTATTACAGGACATCGCGCTGGGCCGGCTGGGTCGGCCCGAGGACGTGGCCGGCGCCGTGCTCTTTCTCGCCTCCGACTTGGCGGGATACGTTACCGGGCAGGTGCTGGTGGTTGATGGTGGAATGGTGATCTGACGTGATCCTGAATCTCCAATCGAGGACGACATGAGCAACGTCGAAGAGAAGGTCAAGGACATCATCGTCGAGGAGCTCGGCGTCGAGCGGGAGAAGCTGACCAGCGAGGCCAGCTTTATGGAAGATCTCGGCGCCGACAGCCTCGACACGGTGGAGCTGGTCATGGCCTTCGAGAAGGAGTTCGACATAGACATCCCCGACGAGGATGCGGAGAAGCTCCGCACCGTAGGCGATGCCATGAATTACCTCCACGAGAAGATCGGGAAGTAAGTTGCCCTGTCGTGTCGTCGTCACCGGCCTCGGGCTGGTGACTCCGGTCGGTACCGACGTCGAGTCTACCTGGAACGCATTGCTCGACGGGCGGCCGGGAGCCGCACCGATCACCAAGTTCGACCCGCAGGCGCTGTCAGTCCGCTTCGCCTGCGAGGTGAAGGGGTTCGACCCCCTGCAGTACATTGACCGCAAGGAAGCCCGGCGGTACGATCTCTTCGCCCAGTTCGCTCTGGCGGCGGCGCATCAGGCTGTCGCCCAGGCCGGACTCGAGGGGAACTTCCCCAACGCCGAGCGCACCGGCGTGGTGGTCGGCAGCGGGATCGGCGGGATGCAGACCTACGAGGAGAACTGCAAGC
>JACCQZ010000069.1 GCA_013813875.1 Gemmatimonadales bacterium
TGAGCAGGGTGACCAGTGGCATGGTGTAAGGTACTAGGCTCTGGCTTTCTCCCACGCCCCCCAGTGCCAGAGCGAGGTCATCGCGACGGCGCGCGCGATCGCGGTCAGCGAGAGCATCCACCACACTCCGAGGAGACCGTATCGCGGCGCTACGATGATCGCGAGCGGAATGCGGATCGCGCTCAGTCCCACTACCGCGATCATGGTCCAGAAGGTGTACCCTGCCCCGGTGAGCGCGCCCTCCAGCACGTTCTCGAAGGCGATGGCCAGTTGCGCCAGCGCCGCCGTGCGGAGATAGAGGGCGGCGGCGCCGATGACCGCCGGGTCTCGGGTGAAGATGCCCGCCAGCAGCTCGGGAATGAGTAGAAACAGCAAGCCCAGGCAGGCGGTTGGAACCAGCGTTATTCTGGCCGTGAGCCATCCCGCGTCGCGCGCCCGGCCGGACGCCCCGGCCCCCAGATTCTGTCCCACCAAGGTCTCGGCGGCGAGCCCGAATCCGATGCAGATCATGTAGCTGATCCCCTCGATCTTGTGCCCCACGCCGAGGGCCGCGATGGCGGGGGTGCCGAAGTCCATCACCACCCGGGCCAGGACCATGTAGATGACGCTGAACATCACCCCGGTGAGCATGGTGGGAAGGCCGATACGCGCGATGGTGCGCGCGACTGGCGCGCTGAAGTGGAGACGCACCCCACCCCGCCGGGCGAGCAGCCAGAGCCCCACGACGAAGCCGAGCCCGCGCGTGAGCACCGTGGCCAGCGCCGCGCCGTAAACGCCGAGCGCCGGGATTGGGCCCCAGCCCAGGATCATCACCGGATCGAGGATCAGATTGAACAGCACCGACCCGCCCAGCAGGAAGAAGGGCGTGCGGGTATCTCCCGCGCTCCTGAAAGCCGCAGCGACGACGAAGTAGCCGTAGATGAGGAAGGCGCCGAGAAGCTGTACCACCAGGAAATCGCGGGCCAGCGCCGCCACTTCGCCCTCGGCTCCCATCAGGCGCAGGACCGGTTCCAGCGCAAGAATGCCTCCGGCGCTCATGGCAACCGAGAGCGCCAGCGCCATCCACAGCGCGGTGCCGGCAGCCCGCGCCGCCGCCGCGGGATCTCTTTCGCCATGGCGCCGAGCGGCGACCGCGGTCAGGCCGACGCCCACCAGCTCGCCCACCGAGACCAGCACCCAGACGCTGTAGCTCGCGAGGGAGACCGCCGCCAGGGCGCTCGGCCCCAGGGTGCGGCCGACCCAGAACATGTCGGTGATGTTGAAGAGGACTTGGAAGAGCGTGGTGCCGACAGCGGGAAGGGCCAGGCGAAGAACGGCCGGCCGCAGCGGGCCCTGGAGGATGCCTGGTTCCGCCAGCCTCAACCCCGGAGAATCGGCAGGGCGACGGGGCGGCCGGCCGTTCTCTTCTGCAATTGGGTGGCGATGTCGCGGAGCGCCAGGGCGGCCGCGCTCTCCGGCTCGGCGATCAGCACCGGACGGCCGGCATCGGCCAGCTCCGCCAGCCTGGGCTGGAGCGGGACGCTGCCGAGTAGCGGCGCGCCGATCTCCTCGGCCAGCCGCTGACCGCCACCGGAGGAGAAGAGCTCAAACCGGCGCCCGGTTTCCGGATCCACGAAGGCGCTCATGTTCTCGACCACACCCACCACAGGGACCCCCACCCGCTCGAACATGCGCGCGCCCCGCAACGCATCACCGACCGCCACCTCCTGAGGAGTAGTGACGATGATGGCGCCCGACACGTGCGTGGCCTGAACCAGCGAGAGCTGCGCGTCGCCGGTGCCCGGGGGGAGGTCCACGATGAAATAATCGAGCTGACCCCACTCCACGTCGCGGAGGAACTGCTGGACGATCTTCATGATGATGGGCCCCCGCCAGATGGCCGGGGCGTCCCGCTCCACCATCAGCCCCAGCGACATCAGCCGAATCCCGTGGGCCTCGAGCGGCTGAATTTTCCCGCCCACGACCGGGGGGCGCTCGAAGACGCCGAACATGCGGGGGATGTTGGGCCCGTAGACGTCGGCATCCATCACCCCGACCCGAAAGCCCGCCTGAGCCAGCGCGACCGCCACGTTGGAGGCGACGGTGGACTTTCCCACCCCACCCTTGCCCGACGACACCGCGATGATGCGGCCGAGATTGGGCTGCTCGGCCGGCGTGGGGGCGGCGGCAGTCGGAGGGGGGTGGGTGGCGCGGGGGGGACCGGTTGGATTGGCGACGGAGATCTTGACCGCATCCCGCCGAACGCCGGCGATTTCCTGCACCGCCGAGCGGGCCTGCCGGACCAGCGTGGCGGGATCCTCGGGTGCCAGCAGGAAGGTGAACCCGACGGCGCCGTCGGGATCAACGGTGAGGTCGCGTACCATGCCGGCCGACAGGATGTCGTTCTCCAAGCGGGGATTCTGGATCCGGGCGAGGGCAGCGGTAACCCGGGCCTCGAGCGACTCGATCACTACACCGCTTCCACGTGCCTGACCTCGGGCACCATCTCGCGGAGCCGGGTTTCGATGCCCTGCTTAAGGGTCACCGTGGACGCGGCACAGCCGTGGCAACTGCCGCCGAGGCGCACCAGAAGCACCCCCTCGCCCTCATCGAAGTCCACCACCTCGACCTGGCCCCGGTGCGAGGCAATGTACGGGCGCAGCGTGTCCAACGTCTTCTCAATGCGATCAATGGTATCCATGGGCCACCAAAGGGTAATTCCTACCAGCCGACTCGGAATATAGAAGCCGAAGGAAGCCCGATCAACTGAGACGCACCGGCTAGCGAGCGCCGTCAGAGCCGAGATAGTCCCGGGCTGCTGTCAGAATCGTGGCCTGGACCTCGGCCAGAGAACCCGCCAGCGCGAGTCCGGCGGCTTTGGTGTGCCCGCCTCCGCCGAAGGCCTTGGCAAAGGCCGCTACGTCCACGTTGCCGACCGAGCGGAGCGATACCTTGACCCGCCCCTGACTGACCTCGCGGAAGAGCAGCGCCATACGGATCCCTTCGATCGAGCGAGGAAACTCGACCACGCCGTCGAGGTCGTCCGAGGAGACACCGAGCCGCTCGATGGCGCCGGGCGGCACCGTTACCCACGCCAGGCCGAGGTCGGGCTCGACCACGAGCGTCTGCAGCGCCTCCGCGAAGAGCCGGGGTCGCCCCTCGGGTGCGCGGGCGTACACCTCGAGATAGATCTGTTCCGGGTCCACGCCGGCCTCGAGTAGCTCGGCCGCGACCCGCAGGGTTCGGGGCCGGGTGTTGCTGAAGCGGAATCCGCCGGTGTCGGTGAGGATGGCCACGTACAGCCCACAGGCAGCCTCTATGGTGAGGGGCCAACCGTTCGCGAGCGACACCTCGAAGATCAGCTCACCGGTGGCGGCGGCGGCGGCGTCGAGGTAGCGCGGCCCCGGCGGAAGCACTCCCGAGCTCACGTGATGATCTATGCAGGCCACCGGCACTCCCCGATCTCGCACCGTCTCGCCCAGCATGCCGAGGCGGCCGAGATCGGAGATGTCGAGAACGATGATGAGATCGGCTTTGCGCAGCTCCTTGACCGCCTCACCGGTGCGATCCACGCCGGGAATGTCATCGAAGAGGAAGCTGAACCGCGACGGCGTGGGCGTCGGGTTGGTGACTACGGCGTCCACCCCGCGATCCCGGAGCAGGCGCACCAGGCCGGCCTCACTGCCCAACCCATCGCCGTCGGGATTGACGTGAGTGGTGAGGCAGACCCGCTGCCCCGGGCTGACGGCGGCGGCCAGGGCCCGGGCGGCGGCGATCTTTTCGGGGGAAAGGGTGAACGGCATGGGGCCAAGATAATGGCGGGTCCGACGCGCGGGGTGAGAGAGCGCACACCGGTGGTGTCACCCTGAACGGAGTGAAGGAGGCATAAACCTAAGCTATGCCCCCTTCGCTCCGCTCCGGGTGACGGATGCCTACCCGCGCCGTGCGACCGCCGCCTGCACCTTGGAGTGTCGCTTCCCGTACAGGAAATAGATCACCAACCCAAGCGCCATCCAGATGATGAGCCGAGCCCAGGTGTCCACCGGAAGGCCCAGCATCAGGTAGAAGGTGGATGCAATCCCGGCGATGGGGACGAATGGCGACAGCGGCGTCCGGAACGGGCGCGGGATGTCGGGGTCGGTATAGCGGAGCACCAGCACGCCGGCGCAGACGATGGCAAAGGCGAAGAGGGTTCCGATAGACACCAGCTCGCCGAGGAGGCCGATAGGGAGCAATCCCGCGAACACCATCGCGAAGCCTCCGGTGACGAGGCTGGCGAGCCACGGGGTCCGGAACTTCGGGTGCACCGCGCTGAACACCGGCGGCAGGAGACCGTCCTTCGACATGGTGTAGAAGATCCGGGGCTGGCCCAGGAGCATGACCAGGATAACCGAAGAGAGCCCGGCGATAGCGCCGATCTTTACTACCGGGCGGAGCCAGGCGAGACCCGGGCCCGCGGCATTGATGCCCACGGCGATCGGATCGGGGATGTTGAGCTGGGTGTAGTCAACGATGCCGGTG